>JAGXIR010000099.1 GCA_024635605.1 Sunxiuqinia sp. | reverse complement strand
TACGACAAAAAGTTGTTATTCCGATTCATTATTATCTATCTGATTATCAGATAAATATACGATTAATAAATAACAAAAACAATCTTTATTGCTGATAATCAGACATTTATGGAAGATATTTTTTTAGATGCGTTTGCCCTGCGCAAAAAATTTCCAATGTTATATTTTTTTAACAAAGTATGGCAAAATAGACATTCAATGCGGGAATCAGTGCCAACAATCACAAATCACGATCGTTTCGACCCATACCCAATAAAGTTAAACGGTTTATTATCAGAACATTAAATACAATGCACTACCCCCTCAATTTTGAAATCAAAATTAAAATACTCAGCTTTGCATTCTGTTTTTTAGAAAATGAAAGATTTTACAGTCGGTAGTGAAGCAAAAATCATCCTTAATTTTTCGGTTCCCCTGGTTATCGGCAATTTATTTCAGAATCTCTATAATATTGTTGACAGCATCATTGTAGGAAATTATCTGGGAAAAGAAGCGCTGGGCGCTGTCGGAGCCTCCTTCCCTATTATCTTCACGCTCATCTCATTGGTTATCGGCGTTGGTTCGGGCGCATCGACTGTTGTTTCTCAATATTTTGGTGCCAAACAAATGAAGAACGTTGCCAAAACCATCGACACCATTTTCATCTTCTTTCTCGTATCATCACTGGTTGTTTCAGCGCTTGGAATCTACTACAGCGAGGCGATTTTCAAGCTGTTGCAACTGCCTGAAGAGATTATGCCTGAAGCGGTCAGCTACATGAATATTTACCTGTTGGGCATGTTCTTCTTTTTTGGATTTAATGGTATTACTTCGATCCTGCGTGGCATGGGAGATTCAAAAACACCGCTCTATTTTATGGTGATCTCCACCTTCAACAACATTGTGCTTGACCTCCTTTTCGTGGTGGTTTTTAAATGGGGAATTGAAGGTGCGGCCTTTGCCACGGTTGTTGCTCAGGGCATTGCGTTTTTTGCAGCCACCTGGTACCTCAACAAAAAGCATCCAGTAATTAAGTTCACCCTTCGAAAATATGTTTTCGATCGGAATATTTTTAAAAGTTGCCTGCGAATCGGTTTACCCACCGGCTTTCAGCAATCGTTCGTCGCTTTTGGCATGATGGCGATCATGGCAATCGTCAATGGTTTTGGAACCAACGCGGTGGCAGCCTATACGGCGGCGATCCGCATTGACTCGTTCGCCAAAATGCCGGCGATCACCTTTTCATCGGCCTTATCGAGCTTTGCCGGGCAAAACCTGGGTGCATCGCGAGAAGACCGGGCAAAAAACGGATTGAAAACCACCCTGTTCTTTTCACTGGCTTATTCCATTTTCATCTCCATCATCATCATCGTTTTTGGAAAGTACCTCATCAAAATGTTCACCCCCGATCCTGCCGTCATTGCCATTGGGCAGGACTACCTGGTGATCGTTTCATCGTTTTACCTACTGCTGGCTGTAATGTTCACACTGACCGGATTTCTGCGGGGCGCCGGTGCAACCTTTATCCCCATGCTCACCACCTTGACCGCGCTGTACGCCATCCGGATTCCGCTGGCTTATTTTCTCTCCGATCATTTGGGAGTCAATGGAATTTGGTGGGCCGAACCCGCTGCCTGGCTCGCCGGCACCATCATTTTATCCATTTATTATTTGACCGGCAAATGGCGGGGCAAGGATGTCTTTCAGCAAACAAAAAAGCAAAAACCACCTGTAAATCAACTGTAAATCGTTCTCTACGGGTATTGACTTTCGAACTCCTTTCATCAAATTATAAGTTACTTCTTTAGAATGCCTACAAATTAAAGGCAACAACCACTTATGGCTTCCATTTTTTATTTTTCAGCTTATCTTTGTTAGCTTCAAAGGTGAACCCGGCTGACTGCCATACAACATTTGAGTATTCGACTCAGCCGACAGCAATATTTATTATTTTCACGCCTGTTTTTAGTCAATGAAAAAATCACTAACCGCAACATCGTTGCACTTAATTTTATAACTTATGAGTAATGTTTTCTTAATTGTTCCAATAGCATCCATACTTGCTTTGGTCTTTGCCTGGTTCTTCTTTAAATCGATGATGAAGAATTCGGAAGGTACTGACCGGATGAAAGAAATTGCACAATACGTCAGGGACGGTGCAATGGCCTATTTGAGAAGGCAGTACAAAGTGGTGGCAATCGTTTTTGCCATTCTTTTTGTTCTGCTGACCATCATGGCCTATTTTGGCGTTCAAAACCCATTTGTCCCGATCGCTTTTTTAACAGGAGGTTTCTTCTCCGGTTTGTGCGGTTTTCTGGGAATGAAAACGGCAACTTTTGCTTCGGCGCGTACGGCCCACGGAGCATCAAAGTCGTTAAACAAAGGACTGCAAATTGCGTTCAGGAGTGGTGCCGTCATGGGCTTGGTTGTTGTTGGTTTTGCCCTGCTCGATATCGCAGCCTGGTACTGGTTGTTGAGTGAGGTTATTTTCACACCTGAACATCTGGCAAACGGACTTGAATTTCTTGGGCTTCACTTTGTCCATGGAAGCGCTGACTATGTAGCTAACGGTGTTATTACTGAAGCCGGCCAGCATGTTAAATTGATTGAAATTACTGTAACCATGCTTACTTTCGGAATGGGAGCATCTACCCAAGCTTTATTTGCTCGTGTGGGTGGTGGTATTTATACCAAAGCAGCCGATGTGGGCGCCGACTTGGTTGGAAAAGTTGAAGCTGGCATTCCTGAAGACGACCCGCGCAACCCGGCAACCATTGCCGATAACGTAGGCGACAACGTAGGCGATGTAGCCGGCATGGGCGCCGACCTTTACGAAAGTTATGCAGGTTCGATCCTGGCTACAGCTGCACTGGGTGCTGCACTTCCGGCAATTGTTTTATCCGATTTAAGTATCGACCCGGTAAAAGCAGTTACAGCTCCAATGATTGTAGCTGCAATTGGAATTATCCTCTCTATCGTTGGGATCTTTATGGTTCGTACGAAAGAATCGGCCACGCAAAAAAACCTTTTAAATGCACTCCTTATCGGCACCGGTGGAAGTTCGGTTTTGATTCTGATCGCAATGGCCGGAATGGCTTATTTTGAATGGGTAACCTGGGGTGTTTTTGGTGCTGTCGTTATCGGTTTGGCTGCCGGTGTAATTATTGGTCAGGCAACTGAATATTTCACTTCCGATGAATACAAACCCACAAAAGGCATTGCGGGCCAAGCGCAACAAGGACCCGCAACGACTATTATCGATGGCCTTGCAGTTGGAATGTATTCAACCTGGATTCCGGTAGTTACCATTGTATTGGGTATTATGGGATCTTTCTGGGCAGCCGGTGGAGCAACCCATTTCGCCATGGGAGTTTACGGGATTGGATTTGCCGCTGTTGGAATGCTGTCAACACTGGGAATTACTTTGGCAACCGATGCATTTGGCCCAATAGCCGACAATGCCGGTGGCAACGCCGAAATGTCAGAACTTCCCCCGGAAGTCCGTGAGCGTACCGATGCGTTGGATATGCTTGGTAACACGACTGCTGCAACAGGAAAAGGTTTTGCAATTGGTTCAGCAGCTCTAACAGCCATGGCGCTTATTTCGGCCTACATGGAAGAAGTGCGTTTGTGGTTTGGCAAAATAGCCAAGGCTGGCGAAGGTTTTATTACTAAAGGAGACTATGCTTTTTATGACGATGTGGCTCCTGCGGTTGAAGAAGGAATCAAAGCGGTACAAATTTCTACGGCTTCGGTAAAAGATTTGGCTGCCGCTTACGATATCACCATTTTCAACCCACTCTTTTTAGGTGGTTTGTTCCTGGGTTCAATGATGGCCTTTGTGTTTAGTGCCATGACTATGAAAGCGGTTGGCCGTGCTGCCGGAGCTATGGTTGATGAAGTTCGTCGCCAGTTCCGCGAAATTAAAGGGATTATGGAAGGTACGGCTGTGCCCGAATATGCCAAATGTGTGGAAATATCAACAAAAGGCGCTCAACGCGAAATGTTGCTTCCTTCGTTGGTAGCCATTATTGTTCCTGTGGTAGTTGGTGCATCGATGGGAGTTGCCGGTGTTATTGGGCTTCTTTCAGGTGGTTTAACTGCCGGTTTTACACTGGCCGTGTTCATGAACAACGCTGGTGGTGCCTGGGATAACGCCAAAAAATTCGTTGAAAAAGGAAACTATGGCGGAAAAGGAAGCGAAGCGCACAAAGCGGCTGTTGTTGGCGATACCGTTGGCGACCCTTTCAAAGATACTTCAGGACCATCATTGAATATTTTGATCAAACTGATGACTATGGTTTCTGTGGTGATGGCGGGCTTAACCGTCACCTTGAGCTTGTTGTAACTGAATAATCTGATTGTCCGCTTATTTGTTCTACCGTGGCTGTCAATTATTGTCATTCATAGTCATTTTATTGTCATTAATCGTTTCATAGCAACTTAATGACCACCTAATGACTATGAATGACTTTTTAATGACGTTAGCCAATCTTGTGGATATTCATCTTATTTAAACTATTGAAAATTTTCGAAAACCTGTGGGCCGATGCTCACAGGTTTTTTCGTTATTTTTCTATCTTTAACGGAATCAAATAAACACTAAACTTAACGAACCATGAAATGCTCATTTTTGCTTCTTTTCAGCCTGTTCGCTACCACTACCTTTGCCCAGCAACCCCTCGGCATATTTTCCAATAGCCAGGATGTTGGCGATCCCCAACTTGCCGGATCGGCCTCCTACGACGATCAAACGCAGGAATACACCCTCAGCGGGTCCGGCTACAACATCTGGTTTGAGCGCGATGAATTTCACTTCGTGAACACCAAACTAAAAGGCGATTTCATTCTTACTGCTAACTTTTCGTTTATAGGAGAAGGAGTTGACCCACATCGAAAAACGGGCTGGATGGTCCGTGCTTCGGAAGATGATAATGCCGCGCATTGCTCCGCGGTTTTGCACGGTGACGGATTAACAGTGATGCAGTGGCGCCTGCTCAAAGGAGCTTTCATGCGCGACCCGCAAGATCAGCTGACAGCGCCTAAGCCCAACTATCAGATTCTTCAACTGGAACGTTCGGGTAACACCATGATCTTTCGCGCAGCACATCCCGGCGAACCGCTGCAAACCATCGGAAGCCAGGTGATGGAAAACCTGCCTGATGACGTGCTGGCCGGACTTTTCATCAATTCGCACAACCCTGATGTGGTGGAAAAGGCCAAAATTTGGAACGTACGAATTGATCAACCAGTTGCAGATAACTATAATCCCGGACAGGAAGGCTGGCTGGGCTGCAGCCTGGAAACGATGAACGTATTCAGTGGAAAACGGAAAGTGATTTACGAGAAAGACGATCGCTTTGAAGCACCCAACTGGATGCCCAACGGGAAGAAACTACTATTCAATATGGATGGTTTACTCTATACCATTCCGGTTGAAGGCGGTGAACTGGAACAGCTTAACACTGGCTTTGCCAATCGCAACAATAATGATCACGGCATTTCTTTCGACGGAAAACTACTTGCCATCAGCCACCACCGCGAGGGAATGAATGGTGGCGGTTCAACGGTTTACGTGTTACCACTTGAAGGAGGAACGCCCCAACTGGTAACGGAGGAAACACCTTCGTACTGGCACGGCTGGGCGCCCAACAACAAAGAGGTGGTTTATGTGGCGCAACGCGGAGAAAGCAGCGTATACAACATTTACAAAAATTCCATTAAAGGTGGAAAAGAAGTGGCACTGACCGATTGTCAGCCCGGTGAACATGTGGATGGTTGCGAATATTCGCCCGACGGCAAGTACATTTATTACAACGGCAGCCAGTCGGGAACCATGCAGCTTTGGCGCATGAAACCGGATGGCAGCGGGAACGAACAAATCACTTTTGACGATTACAACGACTGGTTTCCCCATATTTCACCCGACGGAAAGTGGATTGCTTTTATCTCGTTTCCTCCGGATATTGAATTCAACTCACATCCATCGTACAAGCGGGTGATGCTGCGGCTGATGCCTGCTGCCGGCGGAGCCCCAAAAGCGATTGCTTACCTGTATGGCGGACAAGGCACCATCAACGTTCCGTCGTGGTCGCCCGACAGCCAGCACATTTCATTTGTCAGCAATTCAGGGAAAAAGGATTGAAGGGTTAATCGACTGTCGGTCTGTCAGTTGTCGGCTGATTCGCTTGCGACTGGCTTCTTGCAGCTTGCGCCCGAAGAACTTGAAACTCGAAACAGCGACCAAAGGGAGTCCCGATCCCTCGGTAGAATTTGGAATTTGGAACTTTCTAAGTAGATTATTGTTCAAACAACTGGTTTAGGGCATCAAAATAATCTTCTTTCCAGCCCTCCACAATATTGTCGTAAGCCTCATCGGGAATGTTGGTGTGCACGATTTCCATGCTTGTGCCAGCGCCATCTTTATGCAATTTGATGGTGACGATGGACGGTTCGTCCTGCTCGCCAAAGTACCATTCCTGAACCAGTTTATGATCTTTCACAAATTCGAGGTTCTTGCCACAAATACTTCCATCCCACAGCGAAAATTCCGTGTCAGGCTCTTCTTCCATTATGGCATCTTCACCCGTCCAAATCTCAATCATCAACTTATTGGTCAATGCGTTGTAAATATCAGCCGGACTAGCTGCCAGACGAAAGTATTTTTTGTAGTTCTTCATGAAATTGATTTATTGTCGTAATTCGAATATTGAATGTTCTGAGATCAATGCGATCAGAAAAACACTGAGTTGACCAATCTGTTAATTTACCTTCTCGCGCCGCAAAATACGCTTATTTAATTTATAAGAAAAACCGACGGTAATAAATTCTTTCACTTGCCAGCGCGGTTCCCTAATGGTATTTCCTGCACTGTCTTCTCCCACGTCAAATAAAACATTATCATCAAAAATGAAATGCAACTGCATACGCATATTCATAAAATCATTCAGCCTCATCACCACGTTATTTTCCCAATCCACATCGAAATTTTTGAACGGAGCATTGTAATTGATGAACATTTTATACTTCATCTGGTATGAAATATCCGGTGTGAGATCTTTTTTGAAGAAAATATCAGCATTTAAACCTGGTTCCCAATAGCGCGTTTTACCTTCCTTAATACCATAATTGGTTGGATTAACCTCAGCCGTATCACGCACGGTAACCGTTTTTGATGTAAAGGGCGAGAGGAATAACGAGAAGTTATTGTTGGGTTTATAGTCCAGACCAAGCTTGATCAGAGTCTTTGCAGGCGACATAAATGCGGAAACTTTCGTATCACGATCCGGGTATTTATACCCGTTAAAAATCTGGGTCTGAAAATCATATTCGGCACTGTAATACCACTTTTTAAAGGCACTCAGCCCGAAGCGCGAAATAAACTCAAACTTATCATCATTCTTCTGAATCTTGTCTTCCGAAGGTTTCATCCAACCACTACGAAACTCGACCGAATTTTCCCATTTCACTTTCCGGTAGGAATAGTTGGCATATCCCTTCAAAATCATCAACGTTGACAGGGATCCGACCCCTTTTTTCCAATATTTATTAACTGCCATTTGCGTAAAACCAACCGTTCCGTCACCACCTAAAATCCAGGGAGTAGTAATTTGGTATCGTTTATCAATCTGCCGCAGGCTATTTTCCGGCTCAAACTGGTCAAAATTATAGTCTTTGGTACGTTGCGAGGCAAAGCGATTCAAGGTCACCGCGTCATCAATAAAAATCTGCATGCTGTTTTTAGCAGTATTCTGAATTCGGATTCCAAGCGAGTCATTCTGCTCATTCTTTAAAAACATGCGGCTGTAACGCGAAGCATCATTTCGCAACCAAACGCGGGTCGAATCGCCGTCGCTGTTCTTTACCCAAACTTCTACGGAATCTTTCTCCGCATAATTAGTCAAAACATCAATCATCCGCGCAATTGAATCGTTCACCGATTCCATGATCTGGTTGTTGTAGCTTTCCAGAACCCGGTAATTTTGTGTTTTAATTGAATCCTTATAATCGAATTTTGCCCGTTTTATATAATCCTGCACATATTGATTACGGTAAGCCTCCGACACGGAATCGACATAAAACTGCAAAGCATTACTGTTGTATTGCAGGCGCGCGGTTTCCAGGAAAGCATTTTTTGCACTATCCAGTCGCTGCAAATGCCTGAAATCATACGGGGTACGAACCACCGAATCAGGCAATGAGTCCAAACCTTTTAAACTATCGGGCAAAGAAACCAGCGAATCGCTCAGCAAAATATCCTTTTCTCCGGGTTCGATTAGCTTCACCTTATCATTCATATTCACGAACAATTCTTCCGGCACAGCAATCTGGTCTTTTATAATGGTCGACTGAATGGCGCGCTCCAACTGATCAAGTTGCTCACGAACATCTGAATACGGAACATAGCCTTCAACATTTAAGCTGTCGGCAACACGCGAGGGCAAACGGTAAAAGAAGTTGCCCTCATGTCTCTCTCGGTAAGTTTTAAGTCTATAGAGAATGGTATCAATCTTTTCATCTTCAACAAAGTGGATCAAGCCTTTCAAGCTTTTCAGAAGCTCATCATTCCGAGGCTTCCAGTCGTTTTGTTGTTCTAAAAAATACTTCAGGTATTCAACACTTACCTCAACCGAATCGACTGTTGAGTCTTTCTCTCTGTTGGGCAATTCGTTAGCCCGGGAATTTAAATGACAAAATGTTATGATTAAAATAACAGTTTGGGTTAATCTGCTTTTCATGAATCCAAAGGTTTATTTGGCACAACTTACAAACGATACTTTAAATAAAATCTTGTGCAAGACAAGCAAAAATTACGCCATAATGCTATTCCCATTCCGAATAGGGGTGCTGTGCCAAGTAGGAATTATGGTATTTCTCCTGCCCGGTCACTTCGGTTTTAATCCACGGCGGCAAATCAACTTGCTCATTTTCATTAGGCAACTCCAACTCGGCCAGCACCAGCCCTTGGTTGGAGCCGGTAAAAAAATCAACTTCCCATTTTTTGCCGTCAACCCAAATCAGATGACGTACCTTTTCAACCGGAGGATACATGGCCAGATTAAATAGCTCCCGGGCGTCTTCCGGTGGAATAGGATATTCAAATTCCATTCGGGAAAAGCCAATCATTTTGCCTTTAATCGTTAAAAAAGCTGATTGGTCAGTCAACCGGATTCTTACCGTTCGCTCGGGGTCGGCTTGCAGGTATGCCTGGGCCATCGTTATTTCTTTTTCTGCTACAGGTAGCAGTTTCTCATCGACTAAAAATTTGCGTTCAATCTCAATTGCCATCGCTATTCAATTTTCATCAAAATTAAAAGACCAAATGAGATAAGACGGTATGAAATGAAAAAGATTTTCAAATCATTCATCTTCCAATGATTAAAAAATCAGTTTCCTATTTAGAATCAATCTAATCCGCAATAGCCAAATTATGTTGAAAAACACCTACTAAATCAATCTTCCTGATAAAAGTCTTCTGATTATCTCATCCGGCTTCCTTAATTTTATAAGAAATTGAACAACTAACTTTATTTATATGAATCCAGTACAGGACCTAATTAAAAATCTCGCTGATGAACATGGCCGAACCCGGGCAAACCTCCTACCCATTCTCCAGGGTGTTGTTGAGCAGGAAAAATACTTATCGGAGTATTCCATGATCGAGATAGCACGAGAGCTAAACCTAAGTGCCGCCGACGTCTATGGAACAGCTACTTTCTATTCATTTCTGGAACACAAAAAAATGGGGACCTACCTCATTCGGGTGTGCAAAACCATTACCTGTGCCATGAAAGGAAAAAACCAGATTTTGCTGATCATTGAAGACATGCTAAAGATCGGCTTGGGTGAAACTACTTCCGATGGTAAATTCTCGCTACTGCAAACAAACTGCCTGGGGTGGTGCCATAAAGCACCGGCCATGCTTATCAATGATGAAGTTTATACCGAACTGACCCCCGAGTCGGTGCGTGAAATTTTGACTGAATACCTAAAAAAATAACTGCTATGGTTGCTCATTCCTACCAATTAAAACGCGCTGATTTTATCTTCAAAAATGAAAATGACTGGGAACGAATCCTGGATAAAACCCTCAAACGACCACCACAGGAACTGATCAATGAATTGATGAGCTCAGAACTAAAAGGCCGAGGAGGAGCTGGTTTCCCAACCGGCTTGAAATGGAAGTTGACAGCAGAAGATCCATCCGACGAAAAATTCGTGATTTGCAATGCCGATGAAGGTGAGCCGGGCACATTCAAGGATCGCGAAATCTTATCGAAAGTTCCCTATAAAGTGTTGATGGCGATGGCGGTTTGTGGCTACGTTATTGGTTCGCAAAAGGGCTACATTTACCTGCGGGGCGAATATAAATTTTTGGTTCCTGAGCTGAATAAGGTAATCCAGGAGTTTGAGTACTACTGCAAACAGATTGGACACCAGTTCTCGATAAAAATTTTTCTGGGAAGCGGCGCCTATATTTGTGGCGAAGAAACCGCCCTCTTTGAATCGATGGAAGGCAAACGGGGCGAACCTCGAAACAAACCGCCCTATCCCAGCTCCAACGGTTATATGGGCAAAGCCACGGTGGTTAACAATGTGGAAACGCTGGCACACACCTTCACCATTTTTAAATACGGCGCCAAAAAATTTTACGACCTCGGCGTACAGTATTCAAGGGGATCTAAACTGTTTTCCGTTTCGGGCGATACACCCAAACCCGGAATTTACGAGCTTGAGTTGGGGATGAGTTTGCAGGATTTTGTCAACGAATTTGGCGACGGCGATACCAAGGCCGTGCAGGTCGGAGGCGCATCGGGTTTTCTGGTACCCCGCAAGCGATTTGAAAAAACAACCATTGGCTACCGTGGTAAACTAACGGGCATCTCGCTCCCGACCGGCGGCTCCATGATGCTTTACAATAGTTCCCGATCCATGTACAACGTACTTGATAATTACCTTGAATTTTTCCGCGAAGAAAGCTGCGGCCAATGCACCCCCTGCCGGGTAGGATGCCAACAGCTTCACTTCGGTATTAAAGCCGTCAAACGTGGCGACAAGCCGGCGCAATACCTCGACAAACTGCTCAAATTGACCGAAACCATGCAGCTGACCGCTAAATGCGGTTTGGGGCAGTCGGTGGCCAACTCGTTTAGTTCTATTGTTGAAAACTTCAGAGAAGAAATGATCTACTAACCCAATAAGAAAAGTACGATGAGCAACACAATACATGTCACCATTAACGGAATTGGGCTTGAAATGGAAAAAGGAAAAACCATCCTGGATGCTGCAAATCAGGCCGGAATGATCATTCCTACCTTATGCTTTCACAAAGATTTGTGCATTGCTGGCAACTGCCGCGTTTGTGTGGTTGAAGTTTCGGGACAGAAACGACTGGCAGCCGCCTGCGCCACACCTTGCGAAGAGGAAATGGAGATTCAAACCAATAGTCTAAAAGTCAGAAACTCACGCAAACACATCATTGAATTACTATTGTCGGAACACAATGCCGACTGCACCAAATGTTATAAAAACGGCAACTGTGAATTGCAGGAACTGGCCTCGGAGTACAAAATTATGACGCAGGATTTCCTTCGGCTGGCACCATTAAAAAATTACACCATCGATCAGTTTTCGCCTTCCATTATCAAAGACGACAGCAAATGCATCCGCTGCCAGCGTTGTGTTCGGACCTGTGCCGAACTGCAAGGCGTGAATGCCCTGACCGTGGCCTACAAGGGAGATGAAATGAAAATCGCCTCGTTCTTTGAAAAAGCAATGAATGATGTAGTTTGCACCAACTGCGGACAATGTGTAAACCACTGCCCTACCGGAGCCTTAGTGGAACGAAACTACATTGAGGAAGTGTGGGATGCCATCTCGGATCCGAACAAGCACGTGGTGGTGCAAACAGCGCCAGCCGTGCGTGTTGGCTTAGGCGAGGAAATGGGAATGGACGTTGGCACCCGGGTGACCGGAAAAATGGTTTCGTCCCTCAAACGACTTGGGTTCAACGCTGTTTTGGATACTGATTTTACCGCCGACCTCACCATTATTGAAGAAGGAACAGAACTGCTCCACCGGCTTAAAAAAGTATTAAAAGAAGAAGACACCAGCGTAAAACTGCCCATGGCGACTTCCTGCTCACCGGGCTGGATCAAATACATTGAGCACATGTATCCAGAATTTCTGGAACATCTGTCCACCTGCAAATCTCCACAACAAATGTTTGGAGCCCTGGTGAAAACCTATTACGCCAAAGCCCGAAAGATTGATCCGGAGAAAATTGTATCGGTATCCATTATGCCATGCACCGCCAAAAAGTTTGAGGCGAACCGCCCTGAAATGCACGACAGCGGCTACCGCGATGTGGATTATGTGCTCACGACCCGCGAATTGGCCATCATGATTAAACAAGCGGGCATCGACTTTAAGAAGCTACCGGATGAAAAATTCGATCGGCTGATGGGCGAATCAACCGGAGCCGGCGTAATCTTTGGGGCTACCGGTGGGGTCATGGAAGCAGCGTTGCGAACAGCTTACGAACTGGTAACCGGTCGCGAGATTCCCTTCGAGAACCTGAACATCACCCCAGTTCGTGGCTTGGACGGTGTGCGCGAAGCAGTCATAAAAATTGAAGATCCACTGTCCGAATGGGCTTTTCTGGATGGTGTGGAACTCAAATGTGCCGTTGCCCATGGCCTGGTGAATGCCCGAAAAGTGATGGAAGCCGTAAAAAACGGAACCAGCAACTATCATTTCATTGAAGTGATGGCTTGTCCGGGGGGCTGCCTGGGCGGCGGAGGGCAACCGATTCCGACAAGTCCGGAAATCCGTGAAAAACGAACAGAAGCGATTTATGCTGAAGACAGCGGCATGCCCTTGCGCAAATCGCACGAAAATCCTGAAGTGTTAAAAATCTACCAGGATTTTCTGGGCGAACCGCTGGGACTGAAATCACATCATCTCCTGCATACCAAATACATAGCGCGCGATCGCTACTAAATCAATCGTCACAAAAGCCACTTCGAAAAAAGAAGTGGCTTTTTTATTGCCCAAATCTTCCTCTCCATTTATCAAAATTGCGTAAATTGTCCTATTCAATAATTCACTAAGATCAAGTTTATGCACAAACTACTTATATATATCACTGGTATTCTGTTTTTTATTGGCTGCACTTCCACTCCGGAAGAACAAAGCGTATCCTTACAACTGGTTCCGCCGGTTGAAGCTGGCTTTTCAGAAAGCCGTCTTGCCCTGGCAGATAGCTTAATTGAGCAATACATGGCTGATCGCCTGCTACCAGGTGGCGTCTTTCTGATTGCACGACATGGGAAAATAGCCTATCACAAAAGCTTTGGCTACCGCTCATTAAATTTCTGGGAGGAATATCAAAAAGATGATATTTTCCGGATTGCATCAATGACTAAAGCCGTTACGACGGTGGCCATCATGCAACTTTACGAACAAGGAAAATTGGGGCTGGATGATCCGGTTCGTCAGTATATTCCGGCATTTCGGTCGACAGGAGTTTTAGACCAATTTAACCCGGCCGACTCCAGCTTTACCACCATCGCGCCTAAAAGGCCAATGACCATCCGCCACCTGCTTACCCACACTTCGGGCCTGGTATATGGAGATTTTGAAGGTGGAGAAATTCGCGCCATCTACCAAAAGCTCGACATGCTTGGTGTTGGCCTTTCGCATAATTCATGGACAACCGAGCAATTTATCGATAAGCTAGCTCAGGTTCCCTTGGTTTTTCATCCAGGCGAACGCTACAAGTACGGACTGAATATGGATGTTTTGGGCCGCGTGATCGAAGTGGTGTCAGGCCTCTCGCTGCGGGATTATTTCCAGCAACACTTGTTTGATCCGCTTGGAATGGTGGACACCCATTTTTATCTTCCTGAAGAAAAACACAACCGGTTGGTTCCCGTTTACGCCCAAACAGACAAAGGCACAGTAATGAAGCAGGAAGATGGCCTCGTACAGTTAATTGATTACC
>JAGXIR010000098.1 GCA_024635605.1 Sunxiuqinia sp. | reverse complement strand
CCGTTTGCTGTAAACAAATAATTACCCGACCACAAGTCACCATGAATGAGCGAAGCCGGCGGTTTTGAAGGAATCAGCTCAGGCAAGCGGTTGCGCAGTTTGTCATACGTGTCCTTCTCCGTTGATGAAAGCGAGCGGGTTTGGCTTATTTTTTCAAGCAAAAAACCAATTCGTTGGTTGCCAAAAAAGTCAATCCAGTCCGAATTCCATTGGTTATCCTGTTCTGTTGATCCACAATAGTTGTTGTGATGAAAGCCAAAAGCCTCCTGTGTTTTTCGATGAAGATGTGCCAGTCCGATTCCAAGTTTTTCATCTTCGGCAGCAGTATGGCCTGTGGAAAGAAATTCAAGCAGCAGATAACCGGGCAAGTCTGACGTTTCATTGGCCAGAATCACTTTTGGAATGATGAGGTCTGACTGTTCTGCCGCTCGCATTTCGTTGAGCGACTCTGCTTCGCGCAGAAATAAATCATTGGGCGTACTGCTGTTCCATTTCAAAAAGAAAGCACCGCGGTTGGTCTCCAGTTTTATGCTGTGACTGATACAACCCCCGCCAACAGCCTGTTTGTTGGTGATGACCAAGTCGTCTGAAAATTCGGATTGGTACCGTTTAATGATGTCGCTGATGATTTGTTGTTCCATGCCATCAAATTTCAGCATAATATAAAAAAGTAGCAAACCTGCCTGGTGTAAAAGCATGGTTTGCTACTTCTTTATTTTTCGGGCCAAGTTAAAACTAAGCTTCCGGCGCCGAATCTTTGGGTTCGTCGGTTTCTCTTTCCGCTTCCGTTTCTTCGTCAAAATTCAGCAGTTCTTTGCCTTGCAATAAGTTGTGCCACTGAATGACTTTTTTCATATCCGACACATACACCCGGTCCTGATCGTATTCGGGCAGCACTTCTCCAAAATAAGCTTTTAGTTCCTTGTCTGAACCTTTTTTAGCCACTGCTGCACCATCTTCCTTTTTCGAAATATTTTTAAGCACTTCTTTTAAAGGCACTTCTCCGGTTTTCGTAAAAATCGCGATGTCTTCCAACGCACTGATTTTAGAAGTCGAATAAGCTGGCATTCTTTTCCCGGTCACCAGCGACTCGACAATGATACTATTCTTTGCTTCGGCAACCACCTTAAAAAGTCCTGGTTGACCTGATATCGACATAATTCCTTTCAACATAAATTCTAATTTTTTACCTCGGCGAAGATACTATTTTCAGATGATTCGTCCTAAACAACAAACACAGATTTCTTTCGGTTCCAAGGTCGTTTTTCGGATCCCTACTCCAGGTACTTGCGATAATAGTTAGCGGTTGCAGGATCTTCAAATCGGTTATAAATATTCACCAGGTAGGCAGCATAGCGGGCGTTTTGATCAATCTCCCACAAGGGTTTAAAATAGTCCAGTGCCTTTTGAAAATCAGCCGTCACGGTTTTCAGTTCCTGGGTTAATTTAATATGCTGAACCCGTGTCCGGTTAGTTTCGTACTTTTTCATTTCACGTTGGTAGCGGTCTTCCGCCTGGTTGTAATACTTGATTCCCAACCATTCCAGCGCCGGGACATTTTGTGGGTTAACCTCCAGCAAAACCTCTGCAATTGAATCGCTGGCGCTTTCATTCTTAAGCTGCCGCTGGATGGCAAAATAGTTGGCGAGGTTTTCCTCTTCCTTTCGGTCTTCCAGCCTCATCCGGGGCCAAAATGCCAGGGCATTTTGCTCGTCCTTCATTTGGGTGTAAATGTGAAACAAGCGGGTGTTCACACCTTCCAAATCGGTTTCGTTCTGGTAGTTGCGATAGTAAAACTCCAGGGCTTCCAATTCCTTTTGCAGGTTTCCTTGTTGTCTGTAGATTGCGGCTAAATCGAGGTACATGCCGGCATCGCCATAGTTTCCATACTCAGCCTGTTGAAACCAATCCAGCGCCAAATCGGGTTGGTTGGCACGAAACGCCATTTTGCCCGCCTGGGCGTAATGCTCCGGTGCGATTTCGTTCTCTTCGAGCAATTGCTGATCGAAAAACAATCGCCAGTTTTCGGTTGCTGCTTCAAAATTTCCTTCGGCTACCGCTTGCTCTGCAAGGTTTTGGTATGATACCGTCACTTTTGGAGTGCCACATCCCACCACCAGGATGGCGATCATCACGATTAAACTAATTGTTGTATATCTCATAATTCTCAAAATTTTTAATCCGAGTTGTTACAAATACAAATGTTATACCACCAAACCAGGTCGCAGTTGCTGTTGCTGGTCAGCAAGCTGTCTGATTGGCATTTTTGGGAAGTTGGGCAAGACCGTATTTTTATTCAGAAAGCCCACAAAGAAAGGGCATTCCAGCACCTCGGAATGCCCTTTCATCAAATCATATTTCATTCGAATGATGAAATTCAAACGAATTAAATCTGTTTGAAAAAATCATTTCCCTTATCATCAACAATGATGAATGCGGGGAAATTTTCCACACGTATCTTGCGGATCGCTTCCATTCCCAATTCCTCAAAATCGACAACTTCAACCGATTTAATATTGCTTTTAGCCAATATGGCTGCCGGGCCACCGATTGACCCCAGGTAAAAACCACCATGCTTTTGACAGGCATCGGTCACTTGCTGCGAACGATTTCCTTTGGCCAGCATAATCATGGAACCACCCAGGCTCTGGAACAAATCAACATACGGATCCATGCGTCCTGCAGTTGTAGGGCCAAAACTGCCCGAAGCCATGCCTGCCGGAGTCTTCGCCGGTCCGGCATAGTACACCGGATGCTTTTTGAAGTAATCCGGCATTTCCTGGCCTTCATCAATCATTTCTTTCAGACGGGCATGCGCCATATCGCGGGCAACGATTAAGGTTCCTTTCAGGTTCAGGCGGGTTTTAATCGGGTACTTGCTCAGCTCTGCCAACACGTCTTCCATGGGGTGATCCAAATCGATGTCCACGGCCGGAGCCAATTCGGGTGCTTGTTCGGGTAAGTATTTGGCCGGATCTTTTTCAAGCTGCTCCACAAAAATACCTTCTTCGGTGATTTTGGCTTTGATGTTACGGTCGGCGCTACAGCTTACGCCCAAGCCTACCGGACACGATGCCGCATGACGAGGCAAACGGACGACACGCACATCATGCACAAAATATTTGCCGCCAAACTGGGCGCCAATCGCACTTTCCTGACAAATCTTTTGCACTTTTTCTTCCCACTCCAAATCACGGAACGCCTGGCCTCCTGTGTTGCCTTCGGTTGGCAGGTGGTCGTAATACCCAGCCGATGCCTTTTTTACGGTAGCTAAAGTAGCTTCGGCCGAAGTTCCGCCAATCACCAAGGCCAGGTGATAAGGAGGACAGGCAGAAGTCCCTAAATCCTTGATTTTTTCTTTGACAAACTTGCTCAGGTTTTCTTCGTTCAACAGCGATTTGGTTTGCTGATACAAGAAGGTTTTATTGCCCGATCCACCGCCTTTGGTGACAAATAAAAATTCGTAAGCGTTGCCTTTTTCGGCGTAGATATCAATTTGTGCCGGCAGGTTGGTCCCGGTGTTTTTTTCTTCGAACATGGAAAAGGGAACCACCTGCGAATAGCGTAAATTGCGATTCAGGTAAGTATCAAAAATGCCTTTCGACAAATGTTCAGCATCGGTTGCTCCGGTGTACACATCTTCCCCTTTTTTGGCCACAACAATGGCGGTGCCAGTATCCTGGCAGGTTGGCAGCTCACCTTCGGCCGACACGACTTGGTTCATCAGCATGGTGTGCGCTACAAAACGATCGTTGTCCGATGCTTCATCATCCGTCAGAATGTGCTTCAACTTTTCGAGGTGCGTTGGACGCAGGTAGAACGAAACATCAGCAAAAGCTTCCCGGGCCAGGTATTCCAGGCCTTTTGGATCAACTTTCAGAATTTTCCGGCCATCAACTTCAACAGTCGATACATAATCGGTGGTTAACAAGCGGTAAGGGGTGGTATCGTTTAAGATAGGAAACGGTTTTTGATACTTAAAGTCAGACATAGCTTCTAATTATTCAAAAGATTACTAATTATTTGGTTTTATTTTTTGATTCGGGACTCGCTTTTACAAGGCTAACAAATATAGGCATATTCGGAAAATGAGACATGGAATTGAGCCAATTTTAGCGTGAAAACAGATTTGTTCACAAAGCCTTTACAATCCGTCGGTTTCGCTGCTTTTAATGTAGGCTTCAATCTTTTCGTCGTAGGCTTCCATTAATCGTCGAAGCGGTTGGTGTTGAGCATCAAATTTTTGTTTACCAAGCATTGAAACCGGCAGGACCTTAGGTGATGTTCCGGTTAAAAATACTGTATCGTATGACGCAATTTCATCCTGAATAATCGACTTTTCGACACAAGGAAATTTCAGTTCAGCTAGACATTCCATCACCTTTTGCCGTGTTATTCCCGGCAATACAAATTCGGTTGGCGGGGTGTAAAATTCGGTTCCTTTTACAAAAAAAATATTGGTCCGGCTGCCTTCCAGAATTTGTTTCTGCGAATTCACAAAAATCACTTCAAAAAGACTGTTTTCCCGAATGACCGAGTTCGCTTCATCCCGAAGTCGTTGCTGGACTGTTTTAGCACGTGGCAAGTTTCGTTCAGCCATTAAAAAGTCGGTTTTCACGCCACGAAGATAATCTGCGGCGCTTGGATACACCTGGGGAATGAAATAGAAAAAAGCTCCTTGCTGCCCATTTCCGTACTGAACCAAAACTTTAATATTCCCATTGGCGATTTCATTCGCCTTTATCAATGTTTGGATTTCTCCGGCAAAATCCCGTTCGGTCATTGTCAAGGGGATATCGGCCAGCTTGGCTGAGTTCTGCAAGCGCTTGTAGTGATCCTCCAAAAACAAACAAACGCCATCGATCACCCGTACAACTTCATAAATCAGCACGGCATCGGTTGTTAAAACTTCAACCAATCCGACCGGGAACAGGTGCCCGTCTTTTATAAAATATGTTCCTTTACAATTAATCATATTTTGAAAACAACAAAAATAGATTTAGTTTTATTAACTATGAATCAGAAGCGGCCAAGTTGATTATTAAATTACCGTCATCTGAAACGCTTGTTTGCCGACGTAAATCACTGGAATATGAAACGTTTTTTTGCTCTAAAAATTGCAGTCGCTTACTTCATTCTTGGCTTCCTGTGGATCTTGACTTCAGATCATATTCTGGCATTTGTTGTTTCCGATGATATTGCCATGCATACAAAACTTCAAAATTACAAAGGCTGGTTCTATATTGCAATAACTGCGGTTATGCTCTATTTATTGATTCGTGGCGAGTTAAGGCGACGGAACAAATTGCTTGAAGATCTCAAAAAGTCAAAAATTAAAGCTGAAGAATCGGATCGGCTAAAAACAGCTTTTTTGTCAAACATGTCGCATGAAATACGAACTCCGCTAAACGGCATCATGGGGTTTGGCAACTTGATTGGCGAAGAACAAACATCGGCTGATGAGCGGAAATTGTACGCCAGCCACATCAACATGAATGGAAAAAAGTTGCTGAAAATTATCAACGATATCATGGAAATTTCCCGGATTCAGGAAAAACAACTGGAAATAAACATCCAACAGGTAGAGCTTAACCAATTACTTGACAACCTGATAAAAGCGTACACCATCAATAAAAATCAATTTAGACAAAAGGGATTGGAACTTCGGATTTTGAATGATTTGGATTCGGAACCGGTGTATCTTGAATCGGATCCGGCGCGAATCATGCAGGTGTTGGTAAACCTGATGGATAACGCATTGAAATATACAGAGAAAGGCTGGATCGCTATTGGATATGAGTTTGACAAGCAGGAGATGCGGATTTTTATTGAAGACACGGGGCCAGGCATTGAAGAATCCAGGCAAACAAACATTTTCGAGCGGTTTAAACAAACTTCCAATCATAAAGATACCGGTGCTGGTTTTGGACTGGGGTTGTCCATTAGCAAGGGGATTGCCGAAGCGCTGAACGGACAGCTTTTATTGGAGTCTACTCCCGGAAAAGGAAGCCGGTTCATCATGGTTCTGCCCCGAAACAGCGTGCGGTCTAACTAAATTCCACCCAGGCTCTCAGCCAGGCTAAGCATATTCATCACCGAACTTTTATAGCTTCTTTCAATAGGCAGCTTCCGACCGGCAAGCTCGAGCGAAGTGTTGCAATCCCCATTTTATAGCCCTGGTTGCATCATTCGAAAAAAAACCTAAAAACATGAATACCGGCCAAATTACTTCACGGCAATGGTTTCGATTTCAACCAGAACGCCCCGTGGAAGTTCTTTCACCGCAAAAGCGGCACGGGCTGGCGGATTTTCAGCATAGTATTTTCCGTAAACTTCATTCATGGCTTTAAAGTTGGCCATGTCACTAAGCAAGCAGGTTGATTTCACCACGTCGGCATACGAATAACCGGCAGCCTCCAAAATGGCGCCGATGTTCTTCATCACTTGGCCGGTTTGCTCCACAATCCCGCCATCAACAACTTTTGCTGTTGCCGGATCCAGCGGCACCTGTCCTGAGATGTATAAGGTTCCGTTGGCTTCAATAGCCTGACTGTAAGGGCCAATCGCAGCCGGCGCATTTGGTGTTGAAATGATTCGTTTCATATTTCAATTCGATTTGAGTTTTATACAAAGAAACTAATTTTCATCCGGACTTGTTTTCGTATTTTTAGGGCAAATTTGAAATTATGACGACCGAAAATATCCAGGAGAAGATCAACCAACTGCGCAACGAGCTGGAAGAACACAATTATAAATACTACGTCCTCTCCTCCCCCGAAATCAGCGATTTTGATTTCGACATGAAACTAAACGAGCTGGAAAAACTGGAGCAGAAGTACCCGGAGTTTCAAGATCCGAACTCGCCGACCCGGCGCGTGGGCAGCGACATCAACCAGGAATTCAGCCAGGTGAAGCACCAATACCCGATGCTTTCGCTCAGCAACTCCTACTCCAAAGAGGAACTGCAGGAGTTTGATGCGCGAATCCGGCGGACAATTAGCGAAGCGTTCGATTATGTATGTGAATTGAAATTTGATGGTGCATCCATCAGTTTGTTGTATGAAAATGGCCGGTTGGTGCGGGCTGTCACGCGTGGCGATGGCGAAAAAGGCGACGATGTAACGTCGAACGCACGCACCATCCGAAGCGTTCCCCTGAGCTTAAAGGGTGACTCCTATCCTGAAACATTCGAAATTCGGGGCGAAGTGCTGTTGCCTTTCCAGGTTTTTGCCGAGCTGAACAAAGCCCGAGAAGCAGCTGGAGAGCAGCTTTATGCCAATCCAAGAAACACCGCTTCGGGCTCGCTGAAAATGCAAAACTCGGCCGAGGTAGCGAAGCGAAAGCTGGATGCCTACTTTTATTATGTGCTGGGTGAAAACCTGCCCGCGGATGGCCATTACGAAACCATTCAGCAAGCTGGCAAATGGGGTTTCAAAGTATCGGAGCACACAAAAAAGTGCGGCGACATCAATGAGGTGATCGACTACATCAGTTATTGGGATACGGCCCGTTTTGATCTGCCGGTAGCCACCGACGGCATTGTCATTAAGGTGAACTCACGGAGGCTGCAAAACAACCTGGGATTCACCGCCAAGTCGCCGCGGTGGGCCATTGCCTATAAATTTACTGCCGAGCAGGTGGCTACCAAACTCGAATCCGTGAGCTACCAGGTTGGACGCACCGGCGCAGTCACTCCTGTGGCTAACCTGAGTCCGGTGCTGCTGGCCGGAACAACGGTTAAACGCGCGTCGCTGCACAACGCCGATATCATTGAAAAACTGGATTTGCACCTGAATGACGTGGTTTTTGTTGAAAAAGGAGGGGAGATCATTCCCAAGATTGTTGGCGTGGATGATTCGGCCCGCGAACCGGGAGCGGAGAAAGTCCAGTTCATCCGACAGTGCCCTGAGTGTGGAACCAAATTGGTACGCAATGAAGGCGAAGCGGCTCATTATTGCCCCAATGAAACCGGCTGCGCCCCGCAAATCAAAGGTAAGATTGAACACTTCATTAGCCGTAAAGCGATGGATATTGACGGTTTGGGGCAGGAAACCATTGACCTGCTCTTCGGCCAGGGATTAATCCGGAACATCGCCGATCTGTATCACCTGAAGGCCGGACAGCTGACGGTATTGGAACGCATGGGCGAAAAATCAGCCGAACGGATTTTGAGAAGCCTGGAACAATCCAAAGAAATTCCTTTCGAACGGGTGCTCTTTGCCCTGGGCATTCGTTTTGTGGGCGAAACAGTGGCCAAAAAACTGGCTAACAAACTGGTGGACATCGACACGATCGCGCGAGCCAGCTACGAGGAATTAATTGACATCGACGAAATTGGCGGACGAATTGCCGAAAGCATCCGACAGTATTTTGATAAAACAGACAACCGAAAACTGGTGGATGAGCTAAAAGCACAAGGCCTTCAATTTAAACTGCACGAAAGTAGTCTGGAAGGACGAAGCAATAAACTGGAAGGCCTGAGCATTGTAATTTCGGGCACCTTCGAAAAGCATTCGCGTGATGAATTGAAGAAATTGATCGAACAGCACGGAGGTAAAAATGTCGGGTCAATTTCAAAAAATACTTCCTATTTGTTGGGGGGAAGTCATGTGGGTCCATCCAAAATGCAAAAAGTAGAAAAGTTGGGCGTCCCTGTTATTTCCGAAGATGAATTT
>JAGXIR010000097.1 GCA_024635605.1 Sunxiuqinia sp. | reverse complement strand
TATTCACTCCATTTTGGAGCGATCCAAAAACCTGTCGGCTGACTCTTACCCCGAAGCTCAAATCGTCAGAAGCTTTGATGCCTTGATCAACCAACCGGAAATTGATTTGGTGATTATTAATACGCCCGATGTTTTTCATTACTCCATGTGCAAACAGGCTCTGGAAGCGGGGAAACATGTGGTAGTTGAGAAGCCATTTACCCACGAAGTTGAGCAGGCTGACGAATTGATTCAGTTGGCGAAAAACAAGAACCTGGTACTTTCGGTCTACCAAAACCGCCGATGGGATAGTGATTTTTTGACGGTGAAAAAAATATTGCAAACCGGCATGATTGGCCGGCTGGTTGAGTTTGAATCGCACTTTGACCGCTATCGGAATTACGTTCAGGAAGGAACATGGAAAGAAGAAGGTGACAAGCGTCATGGCGTGCTTTTCAACCTGGGCTCTCACATGGTCGATCAGGTGTTGCAACTTTTCGGATTACCGCAATCCGTGACCGCACATTTAGCAATTTTGCGCGATGGTGGCGAGGTAAACGACTATTACGATATTCGCCTGCAATATGGGAATTTCGCAGCCATTCTTAAGTCATCTTATTTGGTTCGCGAACCCGGGCCGCGGTATAGTTTATACGGTACGCTCGGCACGTTTCACAAATGGGGAATTGACTTGCAGGAAGAAATGTTGAAAGCCGGACACCTACCCAACGAAGCGGGCTGGGGAACCGAACCCGAAGAAAATTGGGGAATCATCAACACCGAATGGAACGGCTTAAATTACAAGGGTACGATTGAAACTGTTGCGGGAAACTACACGGCTTTTTACGAAAACCTGTACGACGTTCTGGTAAACGGGAAGGAACTGGCTGTTAAGCCGGAAGAAAGTCGCGATGTGATTCACATCCTGAATTGCTGTATGCAAAGCCACGAGGAAAACCGAACCATCTTTCTTTAATCCCAGGACAACTTACTGAGGGTTTTCAATACTCGTTTTTCCTTGAGCGCACCCGAATAAAGAACAAGGGCATAGCGCAATACGGTCGGTTCTGTTTCGGACAGAGCCACCGGCTTACGCCCCGGCCAAACGGCATTTTGCATGCTGTTCTCGCTGCGCAAAATCCAATCGTTGGCGGTTTCAAATTCATTGGCCGAGTAAATCAATACTCCACCGGGCCGTGAGTCCCGCGCCATCGAGCCCGAAACATTAATGTAATTGCCCGCTTCAACGGCTTCGTTTTGTGGGAGCACCACGCCTTCGTCCGATGTAAAAGTCACATCGGCAGGTAACTTGGTCCGAACCGAAAAGCCACCATAACCTTTCACATCGTCAGAGCCACCCAACGCGACATGTTCAACCAAGGCTTTCAGTTCGATTTCAAACTGAATGATGCGGTAGTTTTTTCGCTGCTCATAAAAATTTACCCGTGTTCGTTCCTGCACAAACGGCGTTTCGCCATTCTCAAAAGCGGGCGAATTCCAGTTAACAATGGTTTTCAAAGTTGCCATCCCCTCTTCCACCCGAAAAAACTCGACCGACTTCACATCATGAATAAACTCTCTCAATTCCCACTGATCGCCAACCCGCTCTCCATCAATCAAAACCTGGTGCCAGGCCCAAAAAATTCCACGATGATGAATATGATCAGCGGGGGCATCTTCCGTAATCAAGGTCCCATCGGGCAAATAAACCGGATGAAAATAATTGTTCCGCCCTTTGTCCAGATTCATCGCTGCGGCTTCTTTCTGGTAAAAAGCAATTTTCTTGTTTCCTTCTGTAATTAAAATACCGTCATCGATTCGCTCCATGCTAATTTGGGCATAAGCATTAGCAAAATAGAAAAAACCGGAGAGAATCAGGAGAATCGTTTTTTTCATAGTTGGTTAAGTTATTTTTGTCATAAAATTAAACGGCAAGACTAAGATATAATTATCTGCCTAAACCAAGCCTTTTTTGAAGTTGAAAACAGTTGATGGCTGAAATTGCTCTCCCATCCGAAACTTCATCATTACTTTCTTCAGAGCGTTTTTCGAAGGTTTTTCATGGTTTAGATCAATCAAGAAATTCGAAAACCCTTCATTTTCCAAATGCTTTCTATACTGAAAAAGACTAACCGGAACAGCAGGTGTCACGATGGTCATTCCGTCTTTTTGCGACTTGACAAACGATTTTCCGCCATCATCCTTAAACCGACTCTCCTCGGCCGAAACCTGCACCGGCATGCGCGAAAAAAACAATTCAGGGTACGAATGCAGCACAACAAGGCCCTGCTTGTTTTTCATGCTTTTCAGATTTTCGAAATCGCTTTCGAGTGGGTAACAAAAATTGCAGATCCGGTTTTCATTTAGAAACTTGGCAGCTGCATCATTATAAACGTACACATTCTCATTGCTACTTACCTGACTGGATTGGTTGAACAACAACTTTTGCGACAAGTGACTGACAAAGAAACGGTTAAATCCCTTCTTCTCAATTTCATGCAAAAGCTTTTTCCAGTCTTCAAGCTGTTCTTCCGAAATAAATTTAGGGAGTTCAATGAAAATTTGCTCCCGGTTCTTCTGAGCAAATTCCGCAGAAAAGTCAAAGGTCTCCAGTTGTCTGCGTGAGAAAGACAATACGATTCCATCAAGCTCGTCGGTTCTCAACCAGTCGAACCACTTCGCATCGTCAACCCGAAGAAAAACCTGTGATGCCGAAGCCTTTTGCTTTATTGACAGTTGCTCCCGAAGTCGCTTCTTTTCTGAAAGTGGCAGTCTTACAACCCGATACTGTGGCAATTTTCTGAATTTGGAAGGCAAAGCCTTCGCCTTGCGTCCCACCCAGAATAGTTCATCGCCTGGCTTGACAGTTTCTTTGCTGGCGAGTGAGAACGTGTACCGACTGTTTTGCCTTTTCAAATCCTGCAAACGGGCATTAAAAGTACTTTCATCCTGCACATTCCGAATCCGAATCCGATCTCCTTCCTGCAGATCGGTTTCTGACTCAAAAGCCACCTCCCTGTTTTTCGCCCGCTCCACAAAACCCACCGAAATGCCGGTGTTTGAAGAATCAGCAATCCCATCCTTCACCTCTTTTCCAAGAAAGTAAGCTATTTTTTCGCGGCAAAAATCCAACTTCAGCAATTCTTCCGCTTCATGCTTCTTCTCCGGATGATCGATTGCCATGCGGTAAGCCTGGGCCACCCGATAAACGTAATCGGCCGATTTCATGCGCCCTTCCACTTTCAGCGAACGGATGCCCAGCGCCTTCAATTGCTCCAGATTGGGAAGCTGCTGGTTATCTTTTAGGTTGAAAAGAAACTTACTTTGTTCACCGTCCTGGTACATGCGCCTGCAGGGCTGGGCACACAAACCACGATTGGCTCCGCGCCCTCCCAGGTAGCTGCTAAAAAAACACAAGCCCGAAAATGAATAACACAAAGCACCATGCACAAACAGCTCCAGTTCCGTTTTGGCGCAAGCGGCAATCTTGCTCAACTCAGTCATCGTCAACTCGCGCGCCAGGATGACCCGGGCAATTCCTTTTTGTTCTGAAAACTCAACACCAGACGAATTGTGATTTCCCATTTGCGTACTGGCATGAATCACGAGTTTCGGAAAACGCAGCCGCGCAATATAATATAAGCCCCAGTCTTGAATGATAATCGCATCGACTCCGGCCTGTTCCAAAAAAGCAAGCACATCGAGCAAAGATTCAATTTCCTTATTCTTAATCACCGTATTCAGGGTGACATAAATTTTCACCCGGCGCTTTCTCGCCTCCTGCAAGGCAGCCAACAAATGACCTTCGGCAAAATTGGCCGCACGTCCGCGCGCGTTAAAACTTGTCAACCCCAGATAAACAGCGTCAGCACCACCCTCCAGCGCAGCATAAAACGACTCGGTATTTCCGGCCGGTAAAAGCAATTCAGGATTTCGGATTCCCATAGACCATTGAATTTTTACAAAAATAGGTATTATCTCATATCCCTGTTGGTTTTTTGATGATGGAGGCCAACCGAAAGCTTATTTTTACTAATTATAAATTACACATTTGGGATCAAATTGTTATCTCCAGATTGCAAAATGTCAAACTTCGTGTTTACTTTTGCTTGCAGAAATTGGATCAGGTACAAGTGGAACATCTCATACAAATACATCAAACGCTTTTCGAACAAACCCGCGAAACAATTCGCAGGGAATTGATCGATGAGATCGACTGGTCGCATCGGTTGATTTGTATCAAAGGCTTTCGAGGAGTAGGCAAAACGACCTTCCTGCTTAACCTGGTCGAAGAAAAATACGCCGATGACAAAAGTTGCCTGTATGTTAATCTGAATAATTTTTACTTTACCCGGCGGAAGATTTACAATTTTGCGGACGAGTTCTATAAAAAAGGAGGCAAAGTACTGATTCTGGACCAAATCCATAAATATCCGGAATGGTCGGAAGAGTTAAGGGCTTGCTATGACAATCTGCCGGAGCTTAAAATTGTTTTCACTGCTTCGCCTGTGCTGCGGGTGATAGAGGGAAATGAAAACCTGAAAAACATCGCGAAAGTTTATCATCTGGAAGGCTTATCGTTTCGGGAATATTTAAATTTTCACGGGAAATTTCAGTTCAGACGTTACAAACTGGATGAGATACTGACAAATCATCAGCAGATTGCCCAAGAGATTACAGAGCATGTCAAGCCTCTGGCCTACTTTCAGGAATATTTGCAAACCGGATTTTATCCGTATTTCCTGAATAACAAGTCGTTTTATTACGAAACGCTGCTCAAGCATGTTAACCTGGCTTTGGAGCTGGATGTGACTTATCTGAACCAGCTGGAATTGAAGTATCTGCCCAAATTGAGAAAGTTACTGCAAATCGTTGCCAGTGAGGCGCCTTTTTCGCCCAACATCAGCAAAGTAAGCAATGAAGTGGAAACTTCGCGGGCTACCATTATGAACTATCTGCGCTACCTGAAAAATGCGCGTCTGGTCAACTTACTGTTTCCCAACGGCGGCGAAGACCAATCGAAAAAACCCGATTTGGTTTATATGCATAACACGAATCTGCTGCTTGCCGTAGAACCGAACAACACCAGCAACCGAAACTTGCGCACGACCTTCTTTTATAACCAGGTGGGCTACCAACACCATATAAAAAGCTCGGACAGAGCCGACTTTAAAGTGAATGACAAATACCACTTTATTATTGGTGGAAAATATACTGAGCCGCAAGAAGGAACTTATGCTGCTGCCGATATGATTGAAGCCGGTAGCGAGAATAAAATTCCGCTATGGTTGTTTGGATTTTTATATTGAAAGTCCCGCTTAACCTTCCCAACGAGAAGGGGTTGGCAAAAGGCGGAATTTTGGAATTTGAAACTTGAAACTTGAAATATTAAAACACAATTTAACTTGAATAAAATGGCAAAAGAAAAAAAATTCATTACATGCGACGGAAACTACGCAGCAGCGTACATGAGTTACATGTTTAGCGAAGTTGCCTGTATCTATCCCATTACGCCATCGTCAACCATGGCCGAATATGTGGATGAATGGGCTGCAAAAGGGAAAAAGAACTTATTTGGACGTCCTGTACGTTTAGCCGAAATGCAAAGTGAAGGAGGCGCTGCCGGTGCTGTTCACGGAGCGTTACAATCCGGAGCGTTAACGTCAACTTACACGGCTTCACAAGGCTTGTTGTTGATGATTCCTAATATGTACAAAATTGCCGGCGAATTGCTGCCGACTGTTTTCCACGT
>JAGXIR010000096.1 GCA_024635605.1 Sunxiuqinia sp. | reverse complement strand
GCGCAAGTCTTTCATGAAATTGTCAAAATCTTCATCAATCTGCTCGTCAGTCAGCTCATTGTTGGTGGCTTTCAGCCAGCGCTTCAGGAATTCCTCGGGCAGTTCCATTTCGATTTTTTCAACCAGAATATCACGGCTGTCAATCGAAAATTTATAGTCGCTTGAGTATTTCAGTTGCTCTTCGATATCTGCTTTCAGCTTGTTGCGAAATTCTTCTTCGGTTTTAATTTCAGTATCGTCGCCCAATGCTTTTTTGAACAACTCTTCGTTGACTTCTGCTTTTTTGAAGCGAAGAATTTCGGAGATGGTGAATTTAAAATCGCCTTCAATGTTTTCAGCTTCTTCGTGCGATACATTCAGCATGTGTCCCACTTCATGTTTGTTTTGGTACACTTTAATCGGGTCGAACACGATGGTGTCGCCAACTTTTTTGCCTTGAATTTCTTTTTTTACCTCTTCGTCTTTCATCACATCCACAGCGATGATGACCTGCTCGGCTTTGATTCCATCTTCCAGTTCGTTTCCTTCGGCATCCAGTTGTACGAAGTTTCCGCGAATCGTATCTTTTTCTTCTACCACATCAACATTTTCATTTTCTCCAAAGCGGCTGGTGTAGGAATCAACTTGTTGGTCAAGCATTTTATCGTCCACCTGAATCAGGTAATAGGGGTATTTTTTGCGTTTGTCGAATTTTACTTCTACTTCGGGGGCAACAGCAATGTCGAAAGCAAATTCGAAATCTTCGGCTGTTTCCCAACTGAATTCGGCTGTTTTTTCTTCGTTGGGAAGTGGTTCACCCAAGATATTCAGCTTTTCATCAACAATATATTTGGTCAGGTTGTGAGACAACATTTTATTTACCTCTTCAGCCAGAATTGCCTTGCCGTACATCTTTTTCACCAAACCCGCAGGTACTTTTCCAGGTCTGAAGCCAGGCATGTTGGCTTTTTTACGATATTCTCTCAGTTGTTCGCTGACGGTTGCTTCGTAATCGGTTTTTTCAATTTTAACCGTAATGACCGCATTTAGCTCGTCGATGTTCTCTTTTGTAATATTCATATAATTCCGCTTATGATTTTGGAAAATGTTCAAGTACCCAAATAGTTAACTCTTTTTGTTGAGTTGAACTAAAGCCTATAAATCAATAAAAACCGCAGGCTCGGATTCGGTGAATCAAGCTTTGCGGTTGTTTTTCGTTTTTTTGTGCGGGCGAAGGGACTCGAACCCCCACGTCAAAGACACTAGATCCTAAGTCTAGCGCGTCTACCAATTCCGCCACGCCCGCTAATTGCGGTGCAAATGTATATTAATTTTTTTTATTCCCCAAATGAAGAAATGAAACTTTCTTGCAAAAAAATCAGGGTGCAAAGTGGTTTATCTCAGGGTGAAATTCTGACCTAAATAAACCCTGCGGACATCCTCGTCGTTGGCCAGATCTTCGGCTGATCCGGCTTTCATAATTGATCCTTCAAACAACAGGTAGGAGCGATCTGTAATTGACAAGGTTTCGTGCACGTTGTGGTCAGTAATCAGTACGCCAATGTTTTTTTCTTTCAGAGTCATCACAATTTCCTGGATGTCTTCCACGGCGATCGGGTCAACACCTGCAAAGGGTTCATCCAGCAAAATGAATTTGGGATCGATAGCCAGTGCGCGGGCAATTTCTGTTCGCCGGCGTTCTCCTCCCGATAGCTGAAAACCTTTGCTTTTCCGAATGTGCTGCAGCCGGAATTCCTCGAGCAGCGACTCCGTTTTTTCTTTCTGATAGGCTTTGGTGTAATTGGTCATTTCCAGCACAGCGCGCAGATTGTCTTCAATGCTGAGTTGCCTGAAGACCGAAGCTTCCTGCGCCAGGTAGCCGATTCCCAGTTGGGCACGTTTGTATACAGGGAGTTTGGTAATGTCTCGGTCATCTAAAAACACTTTACCGGATAAGGGTTGGACCAGCCCAACAATCATGTAGAAGGAGGTGGTTTTACCGGCTCCGTTGGGGCCGAGCAGTCCTACAATTTCGCCTTGTTCAACCTCGATCGACACGCCTTTGACAACGGTTCTTTTTCGATATTTCTTGACTATATTTTCGCCCCTTAGTATCATATACAGTATTTGCTTAACGCCTTTTTCTTCAATCTATTATAATGCTTCCATGTCTGCCTCAGCTTTTTTGTTTACCCGCCTCGAAATGATGATTCCGATCTCATACAAAAAAACCAGAGGGATACACACCATAATCTGGCTGAAAACATCTGGTGGCGTTATGATTGCCGAAAGCAGCAACAGGGCAACGTAGGCATGACGCCGGTAGCTTTTCATTAAGCCGGGTGTAAGAATCCCCACTTTGCTCAGGAAATAGACAAAGATAGGCAATTCAAAAATAACCCCACTTGCCAGGCTGATGGAGGTAACTGTTCCTATATAGGACCGCATGTTGATTTGATTTACCACTTCGGCTGAAATAGAATACGAACCCAGAAAGTGAATGGAAAGTGGCACAATTAAAAAGTAGCCAAACATCACCCCTAAAATAAAAAGAAACGACATGTAAACGACCGCTCCGCCTGAATGTTTTTTCTCGGTATCGTACAATGCCGGGCTGATAAATCGCCAGATTTCATAAAAAACATAGGGTGACGAAACGATTAAACCTGCAATGATGGAAACCATGATGTGGGTCATGAAGTTGTCTGCCATCTTGATGCTGATGAGTTGCAGCTCTTTTGAATTGATGATTAAGTCTTCAATACCCGTTAAGTCTGCAAGTTTGGCAAACATCCGGTTGGTCCAAAAATCGGCTGTCTTTGGGTTAAAGATTACGGTGTCGAAAATAAAATCCTTGTTAACAAAAGCCAGGATAGCAAAAAAGACAATGGCTAAAAACGCCCGGATCAGGTGCCATCTTAATTCTTCCAGGTGCTCGAGGAATGACATTTCCTCTTGTTTGTCTTTCTTTGTCTTTTTCTTTTTGGTACTTTGCTGCTCTGAATATTTTTCGTCGGTCATATTGGCAATTTGGTTCAGAAAAAAGAATTAAAATTAGTTTTTCAAAAATCACGACAAATATAGTTTATATTACCGATTATGCTTTTGTGTGCGGTCTTAATTTTTATTAAAGGAAAGGGCAATCTTTTTACTTTAATAAAAAGCTTGCGATTTCAAACAGATTTTACCTATCTTAGATTCTGCGATTGTGCGAAGAGAAAATTTTAACGACAACAAATTCAGGCTTTTATGAAGAAGGAGCTATCATTGGCCGGACAACTCCAAAAGTATTTTGGGTTTGACCGGTTTAAAGGCCAGCAGGAAGAGGTCATCGAAAGTGTGCTTGATGGTCACGATTCTTTCGTGCTGATGCCTACGGGCGGGGGGAAGTCATTGTGTTATCAGCTGCCGGCTTTAATAATGGAGGGGACTGCCATTATTGTTTCGCCACTGATTGCCCTGATGAAAAACCAAGTGGATTCGATCCGAAGTTTTGGGACTGAAGACGGGATTGCCCATTTTTTAAATTCATCGTTGACCAAGGTGGCAATTCATAATGTGAAAGATGACGTGCTGAGTGGCAAAACAAAATTGTTGTATGTTGCTCCGGAGTCATTAACCAAGCAAGACAACATCGACTTTCTGAAGAATGTAAACATATCGTTTTATGCCATTGATGAGGCGCATTGTATTTCGGAATGGGGACACGATTTCAGGCCGGAATACCGTCGCATCCGTGCGATTGTTCAGGATATTGGTTCGGCGCCAATCATGGCATTGACGGCCACCGCCACCGCCAAGGTTCAGCACGACATCCAGAAAAACCTGGGCATGTTGGATGCCCGGGTGTTTAAGGCTTCGTTTAACCGGCCAAACCTGTATTATGTGGTGAAGCCAAAGGTGAAGCCCGAAAACCAAATCATTCGTTTTATCAAAGAGAATGAAGGAAAATCAGGGATTATTTATTGCCTGAGCCGTAAAAAAGTGGAAGAGCTGGCCGAGGCGTTGCAGGTGAACGGAATCAAGGCGCTGGCTTATCATGCCGGTATGGATTCGGCCACCCGATCGGGAAACCAGGACAAATTTTTGATGGAAGATGTGGATGTTATTGTCGCAACCATCGCTTTTGGGATGGGGATTGATAAGCCCGATGTGCGTTTTGTGATGCACTACGATATTCCGAAGAGTCTGGAAGGCTATTATCAGGAAACCGGACGGGCAGGACGCGATGGTGGCGAAGGACAGTGCATTGCCTTCTATTCGTATAAAGATATTCAGAAGCTCGAAAAATTCATGCAGGGCAAGCCGGTGGCCGAACAGGAAATCGGGCGGCAGTTGTTGCTGGATACGGCTTCGTATGCCGAGACCGCTATTTGCCGGAGGATTATGTTGCTGAATTATTTTGGTGAGAAACTGGAAGAGCCGTGTGGTAATTGTGATAACTGTCTGAATCCGAAAGAACAGGTGGAAGCGAGCGATGAAGTGGTTCGGGCGTTGAAAGCGATTGTCGAAGTGAATGAAAAATACAAAGCGGATCATATTTCAGATATTCTGACCGGGAGAATGTCTGCGGCAGTCAAATCTTTTAAACATGACCAGCTTGAAACTTTTGGTTCTGGCGACGATCACAGCGACCGGTTCTGGAACGCTGTCTTTCGGCAAAGTATGATTGCCGGGTTGATCAACAAGGATATTGAAAACTATGGCTTGTTGAGGATCAATGAAAAAGGGCACCAGTTTATGGCCAATCCCGAATCTTTTTTGCTGGTTCGCAACCACAACTACGATGAGTTGGAGGAGGATGCGGCATCATCAGGAACAGGGCCATCGGGCGGTTCGGGTGGCGATCCGGAGCTGTTTGCCATGCTCAAGGATTTGAGAAAAAAAATAGCAAAGAAGCATAACCTGCCACCTTTCGTCATTTTTCAGGATCCGTCATTGTCTGACATGTCCATTCAATACCCGGTCAGCTTGGATGAGCTGAAATTTATTCAGGGTGTTGGCGAAGGCAAAGCCCGCCGCTACGGGAAAGAATTTGTGGAGCTGATTAAGACCTACGTGGATGACAACGAGATTGAGCGGGCACAGGACATGATAGTGAAAACAGTGGCCAACAAGTCAAAACTCAAAGTGTATATTATCCAAAGTATCGACCGGAAATTATCTATTGACGATATCGCTGATTCGAAGGGAATTGAAGTGAAGGACGTGATTACAGAGATGGAAGCGATTGTTAATTCGGGAACCAAAATCAATATTGATTATTATATTGAAGAAGTGATTGATGAAGACCATCAGGAGGAAGTGTTCGACTATTTTCGCGAGGCTGAAGATGATTCAATCACCGCCGCTTTGCAAGAGCTGGGCGAAGATGAATACTCGGAAGAAGATATCCGGCTGATGCGCATTAAGTTTATGTCCGAAATGGGAAATTAACTGCACGAGTATAACATTGAAAAAGAGGCTGATTCATCATGAATCAGCCTCTTTTTTTAATCTATCAGTTGTCCGGCTGGGGATTACAAGATCGGTGCTATTATCCAACATCCGGCATTGGAAATCCCGCCTGTGGTTATTTCAAATTGGCAATTTGTTCCTGCAATACTTTTATTTTGGCTTCCGCATCGGCTTGCTTGGCTTTTTCCTTGGCCACCACCGCTTCGGGGGCTCCACTAACAAAGCGCTCGTTGCTCAGCTTTTTCGTGACTGAATTGAGGAAGCCTTCCGTGTATTTCAGTTCTTCCTCCAGCTTTTTGAGCTCTTCTTCCACGTCAATCAAATCGCCCAAATCAATAAAATAGCTGGATGAAAACACGCGAAACGAAGCGGCGCCTTTCACTTCTTCGCTCACCAGTTCGATTGCTGACAGGTTGCCCATTTTGGCAAGTACCGGATCGTATTTCTGATGATATCCTTTATCTCCGGACTGAATCTTCAGCTCCAGCGGGTCTTTCATCGGCAGGTTGTTGTTTTTGCGAATGGTGCGGATTCCGGCAATGGCTTCCTTCACCGACTCAAATTCGTTGAGCAAAGCAGCATCCACCTCGCCCGCTTCGGGCCACTGGCTGATCATGATGCTTTCGCCGTCTTCCCGTTCGCGCAACAGTTGCCAGATTTCTTCAGAAATAAACGGCATAAACGGATGCAGCAGACGCAATACTTTGTCCAGCGCTTCCAAAACCTCTTCGTAGGTTTTTTTGTCGATAGGCTGCTGATAGGCCGGTTTCACCACCTCGAGCAACCACGACGAAAATTCATCGCGAATGGTGGTGTAAATGGTCATCAGCGCATCCGAAATGCGGAACTTATCGAAATGGTCGTTCATGATGGCAAGCTGTTCGTCCAGTTTTTGGTTGAACCAGTCGATGGCCAGTCGCGAGTGGTTGGGCTGTTTCAGAAAACCGGCTACTTCCCAGCCTTGAATCAGGCGGAAGGAGTTCCATATTTTAGCGGTGAAATTCCGCCCCTGCTCGGTCAGCGCTTCATCAAACAGTAAGTCGTTTCCGGCGGGTGAGCACAGCAACATCCCCACGCGAACACCATCGGCGCCATATTGGTTAATCAGCTCAAGCGGGTCGGGTGAATTCCCCAGCGATTTACTCATTTTCCGGTGTAGTTTGTCGCGAACAATCCCGGTGAAATAAACATTTTTAAAAGGCTTGTCCTGGCGGTATTCGTAACCGGCAATAATCATGCGGGCCACCCAGAAAAAAATGATTTCAGGAGCCGTTACCAAATCGTCGGTTGGATAATAGTAATTAATGTCTTTGTTGTCGGGATCGTTGATGCCGTCAAAAACGGAAATGGGCCATAGCCACGACGATGCCCAGGTATCGAGCACGTCGTCGTCCTGCTTAAGGTCGGCCATGGACAATGATGCGTTACCAGTTTTTTCTTTGGCCAGCTCCAGCGCTTTTTCGGCGGTTTCGGCTACCACAAAACTACTGTCGGACAAGTAGTATACCGGTATTCGATGTCCCCACCACAGCTGGCGGCTGATGCACCAGTCTTTTACGTTGCCCATCCAGTGGCGGTAGAGGTTTTTAAATTTCTTTGGGTGAAACTCCACGTCATCTGATTCCACCGCTTCGAGTGCAGGCTTACCCAGCTTTTCCATCGCCAAAAACCATTGGGCCGATAATTTGGGTTCAATCACCACATCGGTTCGCTCCGAATAGCCCACCTTGTTTTTATAATCTTCCACCTTGACCAGGTTGCCGGCTTCTTCCAGCATCGGGATAATTTGCTTGCGGGCCTCAAAGCGATCAACACCAATTAGGATTTGGGCTTTTTCGCTCAGGGTTCCATCATCGTTAAAGGTGTCAATGGTTTCGAGGTTGTGGCGCATGCCAATTTCGTAGTCATTAATGTCGTGAGCAGGAGTAATCTTCAGGCAGCCGGTACCAAATTCCATATCGACGTAGTCGTCCATAATAATAGGCACACTGCGCTGCACTAATGGCACGAGCACGCGCTTGCCTTTCAGGTGAGCGAAACGCTCATCATTTGGGTTGACACAAACGGCCGTATCACCCAAGATCGTTTCCGGCCGCGTCGTGGCAATCGTCACGAAATCGTCTTTGCCTTCAATTTGGTAGCGGACATAGTAAAGTTTCGATTGCTCTTCCTTGTGTATAACCTCTTCGTCCGACACGGCTGTTTTGGCTTGCGGATCCCAGTTCACCATGCGTACGCCGCGGTATACCAAGCCTTTGTTGTACAGGTCTACAAATACTTTGATCACCGATTCGGAGCGGGCTTCGTCCATGGTAAAGCAGGTGCGCTCCCAGTCGCACGATGCACCCAGCTTTTTCAACTGCTCCAGGATGATGCCGCCATGCTTGTCGGTCCAGTCCCACGCATGTTTCAAAAATTCGTCGCGGGTCAAATCCTTTTTCGCGATCCCTTCGCTTTTTAGCTTGGCTACCACTTTGGCTTCGGTAGCAATAGAAGCGTGGTCGGTTCCCGGCACCCAGCAAGCGTTTTTGCCCAACATGCGGGCACGGCGAACCAGGATGTCCTGAATGGTATTGTTGAGCATGTGGCCCATGTGCAGTACGCCGGTAACATTGGGCGGCGGGATGACAATGGTGTAAGGTTCACGCTCATCGGGCTCGGAGTGAAAATAATTTTGCTTGAGCCAATATTGGTACCATTTATCTTCTACTTCAACAGGATTGTACTTGCTCGGAATTTTCATTATGCGGTATGATTTTTAACGAATTTCGAATTAAGGCACAAAAATACAAAAAATCCGGTACAGCCCGTTGGTTTTAATTTGGATTATCCGCCCGGTCTTTGGAAGAATACAACGCAAAACGGATTGAACGATAGTTGTGGTTTTTTCGGACTCCTGTTAGACCGAAAACCGTTGTTTCATTTTCCGAAGAAACAGGAATAATTGCAAGCCTGTTATGCCAAAGGTGTAGGATATTGACCCTTGCCTCCAAATCAATCCAGGGGACTTTGGGATAGCTTTCAATTTTGATTTTAAGAGCCTAAATAAAACTGCCGGTGATATTCGTACAATAATTCGTTCATTATCATTTAGATTGTTTCCCACCTTGAATTTTTTCAGAATGATTGTTTCTTTTCTTTCCGGCCGGTCTATTAAAAGGTATAAGGAGTTGAGCCCGCATGATGTTATGGCAGACTTGGCATTTAACATTAACCAATGGAACGATGAATATTCTTTTGAGAACAATACAACAGTATCATATAATACCTTAAGGTATTCTTCGGTATGAATATCTGAATTTTCTTTTTCGTCAAGTTCGGGAATAATTTTGTTGTTTTCTTTTTTATAACTGACTGTACTTCCGTGGTTCGTCATGGCAAATACTTGCTCTGCAACGGGGACAAAACCGCTGTTTAGCGACCGGTCAACTCTTTTCGACCAGATAACTTCTTCCGGGTAGAAACCTGCCATATACTGTCCTGCCTGGTCGACGAACATCCGGTCTTTAAACACGCCAAAATAATATCCAAATACTTCGGTTGTGCCAAGGATTGAATTGATGGATTTTTGACAGGTTCTTGTCCAGCCCAGATCCACAATGGCGACACGGGCGTTTTCGTCGAGCATTCCTTCTTGTGTAAAATACTGAAGAGCCAATTTTTTCTGCTTTTTGGCTTCGCGGAGTATTTTTGACAAGGTGTTTTTATCGGTCAGCAGGTTAAGAAAAAGATCAAAGTTTTCTGTTGTCAGTTTTTGGTTATAAAAATCTTGATCGATAGCGTAGGAATCCAGGCAACTGTCCAGAATATCGACATCCAGATTGATCCGCCCCATCATCTGTCTGGGAGTTCGTCCAATGCCTCCTCCCATGATCCTCCTGAACTCTTCTTTTGTTCCATGCTCAATACCAGCCAAATATAAGGTCCTTCGTGAGGCGTACAAGTATGAAAATTCGATATCCGGATAGCTATCACCAAAAGTTTTCGCGATTTGCAAAAAAATGTAGGCATCGCGCGCCAAAAAATAGATCCGATTGATTCCTCTTTTTTTGGCGTCTTCCAATACACCAGCAATAAAGGGGACAAACAGCGGGGCAACAACGTCGGCAACCAAATCTGTGATTGCCGACCTTTCCGAACACAGGCGCATGGTTCGGGCAATCCCGGCCATTAATACGCCTTGTAAAGGATTTTCGGACAAAGTAGCTGATTTGATCCATTCCAACTCATAGCGGGAATAGTGGATATTGCGCATGAGCTTTGTTTTAATCCCCTTGTTTTTGGGAACTTTATAATCGTTTTTCTTATCGTCGCCGCAATGATGCCATGCTTTAAAAGAGATCTTTTCTTTTTCTGAAATGAGGTCGAACAAGGCACCGCTAGCTTTTGTATAGCCAGCTTCGTTTGAAACATAAAGCTTGTCGCCGTTCTTCCAAAACCCATATTTGATCAATTGGTCTTTGATGAATGACGATGGCAAATACATGTCGGATATGTAGGTTATACTTTTACCTTGATTGTGCAGGGATTCGATTTCCTTTTTGGTCGAATAAATTGGGCGTAATACCTTGTCTTCGATCTGTAACTCCAATTGGATTAATCGTTCAACACCAAATAAATCGACAATGCCAGGATTAAAACAGCTGTATATCTCCTGAATTGAAACATCTTGTTTGGTTGAGGACGATAAGGTGGAAACAGCTTTCTTCTCAGCACCAAGTCTGGCATTTACAAAATCATACATTAAAACGTCTTCTGAGCCTTCGCCGTACAATTCAAGCGCCATCAGGTAGAAAACAACGCTTGGTTTGCCACAAGCCCGAAGAAGGCAGGTGTCAAAAACATCGAACGAATGGAGTGTTTCGTGAGTTTTTAGAATGCTTTTATCTTTAATCATCTAAATTTTCAATAAATGAGTGATTTAAACTGAGTTCTGTTTTTTCCAGCCCACACCTTATCTTTCAGCTTGGTGAAAACAATCGTTTCCCTTGATATATCGATAGAAAATCTGTTTGATTGATCCGTCGATAAACGCTGAGCTGTTGATTGACACTATAACGTTTGATTCGCAGAACTGATGTTGCCCACAGTGAATATTAACGATTTGGTAACGATCGCTTGTTGGTTAATCAGGAGCAGAACTACACGATTTCTGTCGTTGTACTTTTCCAGAGGTCGGTTTTGGAGGATGGAATTAAGCCAGTCTTGTGTTTTGTTAAGATGTTTTCATTTTCATTCGAAACAAGGTCTGTTTAACAGGGCAGGGGGTACTTTCGAAGTACCCCTCCCCACTTTAAAACCGAACTCGCGGAGTTCGAAACTGAATTAAAGCGGTTCACCCATGAACGCATTCAGTTCATTGATGGTTGAGTTCGGCGAATTGGTCAATCCATTCAGTTCTGAACCGGATTAGTTCATATTGAACGTGAATTCATTCGGCAAAAAGGTGAATTAAAGCGCTCATGAACCGAATGAATGCTATTAGGAGCCGAATGAATTCTACTTGAAACCGAATGAATCCTAGCCTGGATAGTTTGAAAGCATAAGATATACGCGATAGTTTACCCGGAAATGAAACTACCGCGTCATATTTCGGAGTTTGCTGAAGAGCAAAAGCAGTCTATTTACGAATAAGCATGAGCAGTTTTCAGCAGAATTGTTGTTGGTCTGTCCTGCGAACTAAAAAGAAAGATGCCACACGCCCCGAAAAATACAACCAGGTTGCTGCCCCAACAAACTTAAACCCTTCCTCAACCACTTGAACATATTCGTATCGAAAGGGTACTTTAGACTGAACCAAATCTGACAAGATGGATGACGCAAGAAAAGTACCGGCTAGAAAAAAAGCAAGACCTTCAATTTCGATGATCTTTTTATAATGGCGAACGAGCAAAACTCCCATTAAAAAGACATAGGTAAGATAACAGGCCGGTTGGTAAATAAGTATTCAGAATAAAATAATGTCGTATTTCGTAGGTTTAATGCAATAATTTAGCTATATTTATCTCATTATGAGATATGTAACACTAAAAAAAGAGGAAGTGGAAGCACTTGAGAAGCTTCAAAAGAACAGTACTG
>JAGXIR010000095.1 GCA_024635605.1 Sunxiuqinia sp. | reverse complement strand
GCAGGCCTGCTCCATGTAAGATTTTCTGCTCATAATAAATTTGTTTAAAATTAATGAGCAGCAAAATCAACAGATCTCACCAACTATTCCTATTTTAGGTGGAAAATAAGCTCCCGCATAGCGGGTTTAGTTCAACAATAATCCTAAGTTAGCTTTAGCCTCACTAGTAGATTGGTTTTATGAAAAACTTTCCGCAAATGGACTCAAATTTGACAAGCAGGCTATAAAATTTTACCTACTTGATGAGCTTATTAAGTGCAATGTGTTTCCAAATAAATAAGATATGCTAGTTTCTAAAGACGAAAATATAAAGACTTCATCAGTTTATGTAGCATCTCTGATTTTAAAACAGATTCAAAAACAGAAGGTCGACAAGATTTCTATTTTCGAAATCTCAAAAGAGCTTAAAAAACATAACATTTCACGTTATCGACACTTATTTTTTGGTCTTGCATTTTTGTATTCGTCAGGTATAATTGATTTTAAAGAACCTTTTATTTACATCAGAAGCAAGAATGATTAAGATCAATAAGTTATATAGTGAACCGGAAATTTTTGACCCAATCTCTTTTGATTTTGGAGTCAATATCATTATGGGTGAAGAATCCAAAAAAACGAACAAGAAAATTGGCGTTGGTAAATCCGTATGTATTGAGTTTATAAACTTTTGCCTTTTAAAAAGGACATCAGATAGCAGACTAAATTTAATTCCCAAAAAGAATACTGAAATTATTGATAGCCAAATAAAATTGGATCTTGATTTTAACAATAAAAAGATAACTATATCTCGATCCATAAACAAGCACGATCAAGTTTCAATTCAAATAGACGACGAACGTATTCATTTTGATAAGCTTGATGATGCTTCTGAATATCTTGGCAATCTTTACTTCGAGAAATATCCCGCAAATGCAAAGCGGCTTAGTTTTAGAAACCTGTTACAGCCTATTATTAGAGATGAACGCTCTGAATTTAAGGATTTAATAAAATGTTTTGATACAAATAAGTCGATTCCATCTGACTATAGTCCGCATCTTTTCTTTTTAAATGTTGGTCTAGAAAAATACGCAGAGATTAAAAATGTAAACGATGTATTAAAAAAGAAAAACACCTTTTACTCAGAGACAAAAAAACTTGTAACAAACAACAACGAAATTAAAATTCAAGATGCCAAGGCACACCTTAATGAATTAGAAAGCGAAGTAGGTAAAGTTAATAAGGCAATTGAAAACTTGAAAACAAATGAATCGTTTGAATTGATTCAAGAAGATTTAGTGAAGTTAGAGGCAAAATTGGCAGATTTAAGAACCAAACAACAAGCTATAAAGTTTGAGATTAAACAAATAGATTCATTTCCTAAGCCGGAAAGTATTAACGAGAATGAAATCCAGATAATTTTTAATCAATTCAAACGAGGACTTGGAGATTTAGTTGAAAAGTCGTTGGAAGACTTGAAAGAATTTAAAAATAAGATTGATGGGTTTAGAAATTCAATTGTAAATGACCGCCTGATAAGTTTGAAATCTGAGCTTTCTCAACTTAATACCATCGTTAGGAATCTTGATGAAGAGTATTCTGAAAAAATTTCCTTATTAGACAATGGTGAGGTTTTAAAAGACTTAAAAACGTCCATTAGAGTTTTTAATGAGAAGAATAGAGAGTTAAATAATTTACGCTCGTTAATTCAAAAGTATGATGAATCCGAAAGAGACAAGAAAAAGCTTGAAGCAGAAAAAGCTGTTTTGATATCAGACTTGGAAGAGGAACTCTATAAAAATGGAAAAGCATTAAAGAGCTTCAAAGAATCAATTCTTAGCATTCACGAAAGAATTATGGGAAATCGAGAAGCCCATTTTGAGATTAAAGCAACGAAAAATCAAAGTGTTGTTGATTTTATAATGAGAACTGATGATGATGGGAGTCATTCTACAGAAAGAATGAAGGTCTTCATTTATGACATTTCACTAATGTTAAATGAACACACACGAATAAATCATCCAAGATTTTTAATACACGACAACATATTTGAAGATGATGATTCTATTGAAAAAAGTTTAAATTTTTTGTTTGAGTACAATGAAAAAGCACCAAATGAATTTCAATATATCGTTACGCTCAACAGAGATTTGATTGAATCAGCATCAAGGAATGGAAAACTATTATTTGAAGTAGACGACTTAAAACGAGCTGCATTCACAAAGGACAGTAGATTTTTGGGCATAAAATATAACGAAACTAAATAGAAAACAATACGATTACTTTCCAATAATATTCATCAGTTTTTTACCAATGGCTTTCATGTCTTCTGATATCGGTGTCAGAAAGAAGAGTAGTCCGGAAAGTCCACTGATCATGCTTCCCCGGATAAAAATATCCAGAATCAGTTGCTGTTGTGGAATCAGTTGAAGCAAGAAATAAACAACCGTATAGAATAGAATCACAACTAAAAACCGGTAGTTGAACGGTTGAAGTCTGTATTTTCCAAGTAAAAAGAGATAACGCATCATGTTGTTCAGAAACAAAGCGCCTGCAATAGCAATAGCTGCGCCGGTAATTCCCCAAAAAGGAATTAAAAGATAAAGCAGGCTGATTACAATCACGATCAGGATTACGATGAAAACCAATGCAACCCGGTAATACTTTGAAAAACCGATCACTTGAGCGTTGGCTCCCGTCGCCATATCAAACAAATAGCCCAATCCTACAAAAAAGATCACCCACTTCGATTGCAGATAATCTTCTCCCAAAATGACCAGGATGTTATCGATGTTGGCCCAAATGCCCAAAAACAAAAAGCCGCCAATAATAAACTGGTTGATGCAACTTTTGTAGTAGATGTCTTTAATTTGGCCTAAATCATTTTTCTTCCAGGCATCAGCAATCAAGGTCCCCGAAATTTTCAGCAAGGGGCGCGACGGAATCACCACCAGCGTACCAAAATAAAAGGCGATAGTGTAAACGCCGGTATTGGATAAATCAAGGAGTTGGTTGATGAAGATCTTATCAATATTGAAAACGAAAACGGAACCAAGGCTGGCGAGGACACTGTATAAGGCTACGCTCCAGATTTCTTTTTTTAGTTTTTGATCAATAAAATTAAGCTGGGGGCGAAAGCTGATTTCTTCTTTTTTCAGCAAAAAGAAAAAGAGAAACAAGCCTTTTAAACAAAGCACCAGCGTGAATGCCAGAATTAGTTGATGGAGATTAATGAAGTTGAGGGCAAACAAAATGACAATGGAAAACAACAGAAGCCGTTGTAAAAACTCCTGAAAAAACGTACCTGTAACCGCATCATAAAGCAGGTGGTTATAAGTATCCAGAAAAATGAAGGCCATGGAGAAAAAGGTCAGCGGAACGAGCAGGTGCACATATTGGGCAAACAAAGTCGATTTTTCCAGGTTGCTCTCAACTAATATCGGTTTAAACGAATAGTAAGCGGCAAGAAACACCGCAAAGCCGATGATAAAAACCAGCGCTGCGATAAACAGAAATCCGTTGTGTTTATTTTGTTTGTTCCTGAAATAGGGAAATAATCGGGAAGTGACACCCTGAAAGCCGAGCAGGAACAACTGTCCGGTTAATGCGGCATAGGAAGCCAGCAGACCAAAAAGGCCAACTAGCTCGGTTGTCAGGTATTCGGTGTACAAGTAGGTGGTGGTGACAAAACCAATAAGGACACCCACATACGACCAGATACTTCCCTTAATTGATTGTTTGATGATGATTCCCATTAATGTCGGATTGAGAAAATTATTTCCTTACTTTTGTTTCAATTTGAAATTCGATAACCCTTAATTAATTATGGCAAAGATAAAAGGCAATCGCAATATATTGCTTGGTTTTGGAATTATCCTCGTCTTTATTTTAATCGCCTTTGTTTATTTCTCGCCGCAGCTGGAAGGCAAACAGCTCGACGCGCACGACCTGAGCACCTACCGCGGGGGCGCCAAAGAGCTGCTCGATTTCAGGGCCGAAACCGGAGAGGAAGCCATTTGGACTAACAGCATGTTTGGCGGAATGCCAGGTTATTTGTTGTCCACCCGCTACGAAGGAAATTTGATTTCGAAAGCACAAGCCCTGGTGAATGTCATCCCGCGCCCTGCCCGCTACCTCTTTTTAATGTTCAGTTTATTTTTTGTTCTGCTCCTGATTCTGAGGGTGAACCTCTGGGTAAGTGCGGTTGGTGCCCTGGCTTATGGCATGTTTTCCTTTTTATTTGTGATTATTGATGCCGGGCATGTGACCAAAGCGTATACTTTAACTTATATGGCTTTGGTTGTGGGCGGTGTGTTGCTGGCTTACAAACGAAACCCGCTGGTGGGTAGCCTGCTCACGGCGATTTCGCTTTCGTGGATGTTAAGCGCCAGTCATCCGCAAATGACGTATTATGCCGGCATTATGGTGCTGATTATTGGCATCACTTACTTCATTTATGCATTCAAGGAAAAGACCTTGCCTGCATTTGCCAAAACTTCGGCTTTGCTCTTAATTGCCGCCGTGCTGGCTGTTGGTACCAACTTCGGAAATTTATACACGGTTTACGAATACGGAAAATACTCGATGCGTGGTGAGTCGGACCTAACGCCGCAGGATGATGACCAAACTTCGGGGTTGGATAAAAGCTACATTTTGGATTACAGCTATGATTTGGGTGAAGCGATGACCGCTTTTATTCCGCGGTTTAAAGGCGGCGGCATGGCTGAACCTTTGGGTGAAGAATCGCATGTTTACCAGTTTTTCGAGCAGAATCAAGGGAAAGCGCAGGCACGACAAATTAGTGAAAACCTTCCCTTGTACTGGGGAACACAGCCTATTTCGGGAGCGCCTTTTTATTACGGAGCTGTACTTTGCTTTTTGTTTGTGTTTGGATTGTTCGTGTTGAAGGGTAAAGACAAGTGGTGGCTGGTTGCCGTGGTGGTCGTTTCATTCCTCTTATCGCTGGGTAAGAATCTCGGATTTTTGAGCCACTTCATGATCGATTATTTTCCGGGATACAACAAATTTCGTGATGTGAAAAACATTATTGTCATTCAGCAGTTTGCCATGGCTCTGATGGGGGTTTTGGCTGTTCGCGAATTGTACCTGAACCGGCAGAATAAAACGGACTTACTTCAAAAGTTAAAATATACTTGGTTTATTGTTGGCGGATTAGCCTTGGTTTTTGCGCTGTTTCCCGGCTTGGCTGGCGATTTCAGAACGCCCTCCGATGCCCGCTTGGTACAGGCTGGCTGGCCTGATCAGCTCATGGAAGCCTTACGTGCCGATCGAAAGATGGTTTTGCGCACGGATGCCTTTAAAACGTTGCTGTTTGTCACCATTGCAGCCGGAGTAATCTGGCTGTATGTGAAACAAAAACTGAAAGCAAGTTATGCGCTCCTGATTTGGGCCTTGCTTATTTTCGCAGACTTGTGGCCGGTGAACAAACGCTACCTGAACAATGATGATTTTGCACCTGCCCGCAAGGTTGAAGTTCCGTTTAGCCCGAGCCAGGCTGACCAGGAAATTTTAAAGGACACCGACCCGAATTACCGGGTACTGAACATGGCGGTCAATCCATTTACCGATGCGTCAACCTCCTATTTCCACAAATCAATTGGCGGCTATCATGGTGCCAAAATGCAGCGCTATCAGGAGCTGATTGAGTTTCATATTAGTCCCGAAATGCAGCAGCTTGGCTCGCGATTGCAAAGCGTGGAGTCGCAGGCCGATGTGGAGGCCGTATTTACTGGTCTGAATGTGCTGAACATGCTGAATACCCGCTATGTGATCTACAATTCGAGCGCAGCGCCATTACACAATAGTCAGGCATTAGGGAATGCCTGGTTTGTGGAAGACCTGTCGTTTGTCGAAAATGCAGATGAGGAAATTGTCGCTTTGGATGGTTTTGATCCGGCTGTAGAAGCCATTGTTGATGCGCAGTTCTCGGATGTACTCACTGGTGTAAGTTTTGATTCGGGCGACCAGCCTGTGATTGAGTTGCAGGAATACCAGCCTAATTATTTGAAATACAAAGCCAGCGTTGGCAGTGGCACTTCCTTGGCTGTCTTTTCGGAGATTTATTACCCCAAAGGATGGAATGCCTACCTGGATGGGCAACAGGTGGAACACGTGCGTGCAAACTACGTGCTACGGGCAATGCCGGTTCCACAGGGAACACATGAAATTGAATTCCGCTTTGAACCTCAATCTTATGTTTTGGGCAACAGGGTTTCACTGGCCAGTTCGCTCGTGCTGATATTGGCATTAATTGCAGTGGTTTTTTTCGAATTTAAAAAGAAGGTAAGAAATGAAGAGGAAGAAACGTCCGGCGAGGCTTAAACGTCGTTTAATCAAATCATATCTGACATCAACCATTAGCATTACACTGGTTTTATTTTTGGTCGGAATGATGTCTTTACTTATTCTGAATGCCGGGCGCTTGTCGGATTACGTTCGCGAACATGTTGGGTTTACGCTGGTGTTGAATGATGATGTGCGCGAAGCTGAAATCTTACGCCTTCAAAAAATATTAAGCGCCACCGAGTACGTGAAAGACACCAAATTTATAAACAAGGAAGAGGCAGCGGAGCAGCTGACCAAAGAACTGGGTGAAGATTTTGTCGGGTTTTTGGGCTTCAATCCGCTTTTTGCGTCGATTGATATTAAACTGCACGCGGCGTATATGCAGCAAGATAGTCTGGCCATTTTGGAGAATAGTTTTTTGGCTTATCCGCAGGTTAAGGAGGTGTATTATCAGCGTGACCTGGTGCGGATCATCAACGAAAATGTGAAACGAATCAGCTTATTTCTGATGATCTTCTCCATCTTACTTTTGTTTATATTTTCAACACTCATCAACAATACTATCCGAATTTCCATTTACTCGCAACGTTTTATCATTCACACCATGAAGCTGGTTGGAGCCACACGATCATTTATTCGACGGCCTTTTATTTTGAAGAATATTGGCTTCGGAATTTTGGGTGCACTACTAGCCAACCTGAGCATTCTGGGCTTGATCTTTTCTTACCGGCAGGATTTCGAAGGCATATTTGATCCGCAGCAGGTTGGAACCATCGGACTGGTTTTTATGATTGTTCTGGTTTTCGGCATTTTGATTTCCTGGTTGTCTACCTACTTTTCTGTGAACAAATATCTCAGGATCAGGTATGATGAGCTTTTTTACACCTGAGAAAGATTACGGAATTGGAAAATAATTGTTATATCCTTCTTTCTGAACAATAATTTACTAAAATCGGACGATTAATTAGAAATAGATTTTCTACTTTCGTATCACCAAAATATCGGAACATGGCAAAGAGTACAGAAGAATTGCAAAAACAAGCTTTCGCTTTAGGCAAAGAAAATTATAAATTACTACTGATTGGATTCGGAATCATCATCGTTGGATTCATTCTCATGGTCGGTGGAAAAAGTGAAGACCCCTCGGTTTTCAACCCCGAAATTTTCAGTTTCAGACGAATTACCCTGGCTCCGCTCATCGTGTTGTTTGGGTTTCTGTTTGAGATTTATGCCATTATGAAACGTCCCAAACAAGAAAACTAGCCGATGGATATTTTTCAGGCCTTTTTACTGGGGATTATTCAGGGACTGACTGAATTTTTACCCGTAAGTTCCAGTGGCCATTTGGAAATAGGTCATAACCTTTTAGGGGTGACAGGACACAACAACCTGGTATTTGCGGTTGTGGTACATGGAGCAACCGTGCTAAGCACCCTGGTCGTGTTTCGACAAGATATTTTGTCTCTTTTTAAAGGCTTGTTTGCCTTCCAATGGAATGAAGAAACCAAGTATGTGGCTTTTTTACTTTTTTCAGCATTGCCTGTCATTGTTTTAGGACTCTTCTTTCGCGAAGAAATCGAAGGTCTCTATAATGGCAACCTCGTGTTTGTTGGAACCATGTTAATCGCTACTGCTTGTTTGCTTGCTTTTACCTATTTTGCGAAACCCAAAGAAAAGAAAATTGGTTGGCTCGATTCCCTGATTATTGGTGTGGCGCAGGCTATGGCAGTGCTCCCGGGCATCTCACGTAGCGGGTCAACCATTGCTGTTGGGCTTTTGCTTGGCAAGAAAAAAGAAGATATGGCCCGCTTTTCTTTCCTGATGGTTCTGCTTCCGATTATTGGAGCCAATGGCATCGACTTTCTGGCATATGAGCCGAATCCCGAAAGTAGCGTGGGCTTTCTGCCATTGGCTGTTGGCTTTGTTGCAGCCTTTCTTTCCGGCCTTTTAGCCTGCAAATGGATGATCAAAATTGTAAAGCAAGGCAAGTTGATTTATTTTGCCGCCTATTGTCTTGTTGTCGGGTTAATTGCTATCTTTGCCGGCTGAAAAACTGACTTCCTGATTCATACCATACATTAACTAAAAAAGTTTTCCATGGGGGAGGAACCCAAAAATTTTGACTTCATCAAAGGAGAGGTGTTGCTTTTTGATAAAGCGTTGGATTGGACTTCCTTCGATTTGGTGCAAAAAGTGCGTAATAATCTTTGTCGTGCCATGAAGATAAAAAAGCTAAAAGTTGGGCATGCCGGAACGTTGGATCCAAAAGCGACCGGATTGATGATTCTTTGCACCGGTAAAGCAACCAAGCAAATTGAAACGCATCAGGCTGGAGAGAAAGAATACCTGGCAACCATAAAGTTGGGAGCCACCACGCCATCATTTGACTTGGAAACGGAAGAAGATGCTCGATTCGACACCACACAGATTACTCAAGCGCTGACTGAAGCTGTTTTGCAACAGTTTATTGGTGACATTGAACAGGTTCCACCGGTTTTTAGTGCGGTTAAAATTGATGGACAACGGGCTTATACTCACGCCCGAAAAGGCCAGGATGTTAAAATGAGATCCCGCCTGATTCATATTCGGGAATTGGAATTACTTGATTTTTCTCAAGAGAAAATTGAGATCCGGGTTGTTTGTAGTAAGGGGACTTACATTCGGGCTTTGGCTCGCGACATTGGAAAAGCATTGGATAGCGGAGCTTATCTTATTGGTTTAAGACGCACCAGAATCGGGGATTTCAAGGTGGACGATGCTCTTTCAGTATCAGACTTTTTAAAAAATATTGACAAATTTGTAACAAACTGAATATTGCCCCGTAAAACGGGGTTCTGTCTTATCGAAAAATTATCCATTTATGAAGTTATCCAAGTTCAAATATAAACTGCCAGAGGAATTGATTGCTCTGCATCCCACCAAGAACCGGGATGAGTCGAAACTGATGGTTTTGCACCGTGACAGCCGGAAGATTGAACACAAGTTATTTAAAGACATTACGGAATATTTTGACGATCAGGATGTCATGATATTTAACGACACCAAAGTTTTTCCGGCACGTTTATATGGGAACAAAGAAAAAACGGGAGCTGAAATTGAGGTGTTTCTGCTTCGCGAATTGAACCGCGAGCAGCGTTTGTGGGATGTGTTGGTTGATCCGGCCCGTAAAATCCGGATTGGTAACAAGCTTTACTTTGGCGAAGATGATATGCTGGTTGCCGAAGTGATTGACAACACAACCTCACGGGGTCGTACGCTACGTTTTTTGTTTGACGGGCCATACGATGAATTCAAAAAAACACTTTATAGCCTGGGCGAAACACCACTGCCGAAGTTTATTCAACGTCCGGTTCAGCCCGAAGATAAGGATCGTTATCAAACTATTTTTGCCAAGCACGAGGGAGCTGTTGCAGCGCCAACTGCTGGCTTGCACTTTAGCCGTGAGCTGCTGAAGCGCCTGGAGATTCTGGGAATCGAATTCAGTTACGTGACGTTGCATGTTGGCCTGGGGAACTTCCGTAGTGTGGATGTGGAAGACCTGACCAAGCATAAGATGGATTCGGAACAAATCTGGATTCGTGATGAAGCCTGCGAGGTAGTGAACAACGCCAAGGCGAACAAGAAAAACATTTGCGCTGTGGGCACCACTGTGATGCGGACCCTTGAAAGTTCCGTTTCAACCCAGGGGCATTTAAAGCCGTTTGAAGGCTGGACCAATAAGTTTATTTTTCCTCCATTCGAGTTTAGTGTCGCCAACCGGATGATTACCAACTTTCACCTGCCGATGTCAACCCTGTTGATGATGGTGGCTGCTTTTGGAGGATACGATTTTGTGATGGAGGCCTATCAAACAGCCATCAAAGAAGGTTATCGCTTTGGAACTTATGGCGATGCCATGTTGATTTTGTAAGAAAACATACTGAGAATAGATTTCAAAAGGCTGTCAATTTTATTGATGGCCTTTTTGTTTTAATCGCTTTTGCAGGCAGGTTTTATCTTCTGCTGTATTTTCGTAAATTGGACAAGCCGTTTTGAAAACCATTTTCATTGATACTTCCTTAGAATGAAAAAAAGAATTGTCCTTGCAGTATTCGTTGTCTTGCTTTTAGGAGCCGGATTTTACCTGCAGTTGTTGATGCCCGTTATCACCGGTTATGCAGCCAAAAATTTGGCTTCAGCGGTCTTTGTTGCCGGGCGAAGTCAGGAAGCCATGGAAAAGGAAGACCTCAACTTCTCTTTGATTGCGTTTACCAACAACTCCGTTGATTTTGAAAAGCGGGAAGTCGTGAGCAAGTTTCTGTGGGGCGAATCGAAAGCCATTTATATCGAAGGTTTTGGCTGTACTTTGGTGGAAGATTTCTCCGAGGAGGAGATCCGAAACCGTCCATATCAAAGGGTTGAGGTACTTCTTGCCGGTGCCGACACCATTCCCTGGCCCATGGGCCGTTGGATTGAAGATACCGTTCCGGCTGGAATTGACCGCGAAAAGCTAAATCAGGCGATTACCCACGCCATGATCGATACCATTCCGCACAAGGGAACATTTGCCTTAAT
>JAGXIR010000094.1 GCA_024635605.1 Sunxiuqinia sp. | reverse complement strand
TGAGCAGTTGGATAAAATACAAGAGCCAATTATTTACTTAAGTTAAATACAAAACGATATGATCTTTCCGATTTTGCTTGTTGTTATTGGATTTGCTTGCCTGATTTTAGGTGCAAATTGGCTGGTCAATGGCTCATCGGCATTGGCGAAAAAATATAAGGTGTCCGATTTAGCCATAGGCTTGACCATTGTAGCATTTGGAACTTCAGCCCCCGAATTGGTGGTCAACGTGATTGGCTCGATAAAAGGTTACTCAGACATCGTGCTTGGCAATATCGTTGGCAGTAACAATTTCAATTTGTTCCTCATACTTGGCCTATCGGGACTGATCTACCCAATCACCGTACAATCTTCAACGGCATGGAAAGAAATTCCAATATCCTTGTTGGCAGCAGTAATCATGTTGGTTTTTGTCAATGATTTTATTTTTTCACAACCAAGTTATTTGGGTCGAATTGATGGCGCGGTGATGCTTGTGCTGTTCTTCCTGTTTTTGTATTACGTTTTTACACAAATGAAAAATGAACCTAAGATTGAAACGGCGGTTGTGCAAAAATCAACACTCAGAATATGGGGATTAATCGTTGTCGGATTGTTTGGACTAATAGCAGGAGGACAACTTGTTGTCATAAATAGCGTCAATATTGCCAATAATTTCGGAGTAAGTGAAAAGATCATTGGATTAACGATCGTCGCTGCAGGAACCTCATTACCTGAGCTGGTGACCTCGGTGGTTGCAGCCCTTAAAAAGAACAGCGACATAGCCATTGGAAACGTGATTGGCTCGAATGTATTCAACGTGCTATTTATCCTATCCACAAGCAGCATGATTAGCCCCATTGAATACAACCCCAAATTTAATTTAGACTTATACATCTTGATTGGAGGAACAATTTTCCTACTGTTGGCGATGCTAACAGGGCAAAGAAAAAAACTTGACCGATGGGAAGCTGGAATTCTTTTTGGATTTTATGTGCTTTACACCGTTTTTTTAGTGATGAAAGAAATATGAACGGCCATCGGTGAAACGAATTGCCATTCTCGCTGGTGATGCTGCGCGGTACTCTTTCGAGCTGTAGGAAATGCCGACATGCAAGGCCAATAAAAAGAGCTGCCATTTCTGACAACTCTCTTTATTCTTAGGTTGAGTTGGTTTTTTAGTAACCGGAATTTTGAGTCAGTGAAGAAGTTTGAACAACTTCACCTTTAAGCTTTATTTCAATTGGCTTTTTTTGGCTATTCAGATAAATTTTCATCGACTTGCTAAATATTCCCAAGTGATCGGCAACAAATACCACTTTTACATCGGATGATTCTTGGGGCAAAATAGGATGTGTATCATACTCGGCAATGGTACAGCCACAAAATCGTCTGACTTCTTGAATTATAACAGGTTCTTGCATGGCATTTTTTAATTGCAGCATGACCATAGCTTGCTCACCTATTGCGATGTTCCCTATTTCGTAAAGAAGTAGTCTTCCGTTTAAATCCCCGGAAAGGTCTAGAACTTTCGTTTCTCTCACTTCCGGGTTCCTTGTGGAGCAGGCGACCAACAAAATCAGGGGTAGCAATAATCGACAAAGCTTATGAATAATCATGGTTCTATTTATTTGCATAAGGTCATCGAACAGTTTTTAAGTGGAAAATAATCAGCCAACGAAGAATTTGCGAATGACCGAATTTTAATCTCAAAAGGAAAGCGTTGCCGAACGATGACAACACTTTCCTTCTGTAAACTTGCTGTATTAATATCCGTCTGTTTGTGTCAGGACTGTTTCTCCAGACTCATTGACAGAAATATCCCGTTGCGTTTGTGGAATGGGCCATTTTTCATGTTTATCGGCAACAAAAGTTTTACCGGCGAGGTGCCCCATTTTTGTACCTTCAACGTCCAGGTAATTATTCATGACTTCGTCTGCAATTCCCCAGCGCACCAAGTCAAAAAACCGTAACCCCTCCATCGCAAACTCCAGACGAATTTCGTGCTGAATGGCCATCATAGCCTCCTCTTTTGACGCAAAGGTTTCATCATAAGGTTCAACGACGTAGTTTGCAGCCGGCATACCGTCATCAAAAGTTACAACATCCGAATCTTTTGCCCGGTTGCGGATTTCATTAACCAGGTTGGTGGCCCTTTCAAGCGACCCTTCCTGCGCTTCGCATTCGGCCAGCCAAAGGATGACGTGAGCTAAGCGGAATTTGCGGAAGTTGTTCGGATTAACACCTGTAGCCCAGCCTGTTGTGGTCGCCAGCCCTCTTTCTGCTTTTTTAAACATGTTTTTCTTATACAGGTATGGACCTCCGTTACTCGGATCACGAATCCAGCCGTCACCCACCTGAACGCCCCAATCCAGAAATGGAATTCCAGGACGACCAACCGTATGATCCAAACGTGGATCAACCGGACCGGTGTACATGATATCTTCTCCGTCTGTTATGTCCGGATCATAGGGAATAATGTCATCGGCAGTATACTCATCATTTAACAGTGGGAGCCCATCAGTCCCTACCCTGTAAGCACTAACCAAGCTATGCGTTGGCTGGAAGAAGCCACAGCAGGTTCCCATACCGGCAACACCATGTGGAAAGTTCAGCGCATCGCCCCATCCTCCATTTGGAGACCCTTCGGCCCCGTCGTTTGTAGCATATTGGATTTCAAAAATTGATTCCATGTTGTTGTTGAACTCAATCAGATAGTTCTGTTGGTAACTCTCCATTAACTCGAAAGGACCATTGGTATAGACATCATTTAAAACCGGTAGCGCATCGACATATTTGCCTTGTAACAAATAAATGCGACCCAAATATGTTTTTGCAGCCCAACTTGTAGCGCGGCCAACACTTCCCCACGATTCAGGTAAATTATCTGCTGCAAACTTCATATCGGCTTCAATTTCGGGCCAAAGCACATGATCATTTGGAACCGTTTTCGGCTTCTCGGTATTCTCATCAATGTATGGAACATTTCCGTGAACTTTGGTTAGTTCTACATAAAAATGCGCCCTTAAGAATTTGGCCTGAGCTTCAGCTTCTGTCTTTTCGCGTTCACTCATATCTTCTGTTTCAGGAAGGTAACGAAGTACATCGTTGGCACGAACAACCCCATCGTACAAGCCCTGCCAATGATTCGCCACGTAACCGTTCTCCGCATTAGCAAAGAAACCTTCAACTGGATTTATCGTTGCCTGGTCTCCGTAATCTGATCCTTTGTAGGCGTCGTCAGAAGCCACACTTCCCCATACCCAATTGGAAACAGCACTTGCCCATACAGCACCGTCAGTTCCAAGGTGAGTGCCGTCCACAACAGCATAAGTTCCGGTCAACAAGTATTCTATTCCCGTTTTCGTTGTCAACGTTGTTGGAGAGCCCTGCCCTTTTGGTTTTATTTCGAACCAGTCATTTGTACAGGAATAGAATAGTCCCCCAATAAATATGATCGTAAGAAATACTATTTTTTTCATCATTCTTTTCTTTTAAGTGATTACAAGTTCAGATTAACGCCAAACATAAAAATCTGGGACGTTGGATAAACTCCTTCATCTACTCCCATTAAGCGATCGGGATTATCATCGGGATTAGAAAGTTCAGGATCGAGTCCGCTGTAGTTGCTAATAGTAAACAAATTGGTCGCCTGGACATAAACCCTTAGGCTGGAAATTCCAGCTTTGCTGACCAAAGAGGATGGCAAAGTGTAACCGATTTGTAAATCTTTCATTCTGAAATAAGATCCGTCTTCAATAAAGAAGCTGGAATTCTTTTGCATGTTGGCATCGTCGCGAATAGCGATTGGCTGTGTGATTTTAGCTCCGGAGGCATAACGATCTTCGGTCCATGATTCATATAAACGGGCTTTTCCACGGTTGCCGGAGAAGTTGTTAAACATGGTCCATCGATCAACATAGTTAATCAGGTCATTTCCTTGCGACCCTTGGAAAAACATGGTTAAATCCCAGTTTTTGTATTCCAAATCTATGTTAACTCCATAAGTAAAATCAGGATGCGGACTTCCAATGACTTCTCGGTCTTCTGCATCAATTTTACCGTCACCGCTGATATCACGATATTTAAAAACACCGGGCTGGCTATAGGTATCACCATCAAATGTTTCAGCATTATAAGGAACATGATCATACACTTCATCCCAGGTATTGAAAATTCCATCCACGACATATCCATAGAATGATGAAATTGGTTCACCCGTCATACTTGCAGTGTACGTGTTTTGGCGCAAAGAGGGGCCATATAAAATCTCGTTTGGATTCTCGTTTAGCTTAACAATTTCGTTTTTGTAGTGCGAGAGATTTGCCCGGACATTTAAATTAAGATCTCTGCCGATTTTTTCATGATAGGAAATCATCAAATCGAATCCGCTGTTCTTCATTTCACCAATGTTCACAGCAGGTAAAACCAAGCGACCATAAGTATAAGGCAAACTTTGGTTGTAAAGCATGTCCGTTGTCTTACGGCTGTAGATATCAAGATTCACTTCGAGCTTATTAAACATGGTGGCGTCAATTCCGAAGTTCGTAGTTACGCTGGCCTCCCATTTACCCTCAGGGTTTCCGAGCTTATATTTATGAATTCCGGCATCAGTCGCCGAATTAGACCCGGAAAGACTATAGTAAGATTCCCCGTTGTAAACTCGGTATGTGGTGTAAGCATTGTAATATCCGCCCACATTATCGTTCCCGTTTTTACCCCAACCAAACCGGAGCTTCAAATTATCAAGCCAGGTGACACCGCTCAGGAAATCTTCTTCAGACAGCCTCCAGCCTAAGGAGAATGCCGGGAAGGTTCCCCAACGATTGTCTTCGGAAAAGCGGGAGGATGCATCGCGGCGTAAAACGACCTCAGCCAAGTATTTTCCCATATAATCGTAGTTGATCCGTCCAAAATAAGAAAAAGTAGACCACTCGTCGAAAGAGCCATTGGCCGTTTGATCCTTTTCGCCTGCATCAAGCACCATATAATCCAAATCGGTACTGGCAAAGGTTGAGCGTCCGCCCTGAAACCAATCGTAATTCCATTGTACGGCTTCACTTCCGAGCAAGACGTTAAAGTTATGGGCATTATTAATTGTTTTCTTGTAATTCAGAGTATTGATCCAGTTGTACTGAAACGTTCCATAATAATATTGAGCAAGAATATCCGTTGGAATAGCTTCAGAAAACTCCGGATTCGTCAATGTTCTGTTTTGGCGTCTGGTGGATGTGTAATCAGCACCAATCAATGATCTTACCGACAATTCAGGTGTAAGATTGATTTGCGCGTAAGCATTGGCCAGCACACGCAGATCGCGGTAGTAATCATCTTTATCGCGCGTAAGGTTGGCGACGGGGTTGGCGCCATTACCTGTCGTCTTCGCCTGAGTACCTGCAAAATTTCCCATAATATCATAGACAGGAATAATGGGCTGCATCCGATAAGCCTGCGAAATGGAATTTCCTTCGTCATTATTGGTTCCCTGCCCCGTACGGTCAGTGTAGGAAACACCAAGACTTTCTCCAACTTCAAGCCAATCCGTAATTTTCGTATCTGCATTCGAGCGAATGGAGAAGCGTTCAAATCCGGTGTGAATAACCACGCCTTCCTGGTTCATATAGCCTCCGGAAAAGGCATAGTTACCTTTTTCAGTACCACCACTAACAGAAAGATTGTATTCCTGAATGGGAGCTGGATCAAAAATCTCATCATACCAATCAGTTCCTTCTTTATTGGCCTTGGTGATTCCATTGTACGGGCTCGGGTAGCTGTAAGCACTTTCATCAACTTCTCCGGCCATTTTCCCTTCAGGAATAATATAATCAGGGATTACCGGGTTTGCACCATAGCCATATTGCGAATTTCCCCATCCGTTGTCTCCTTGTTGCAAGCCAATATTCTTACTTTCAAGCCATAAAAGATCTCCATATTCCTGAGTATTCAGCAGATCCAGGTTATTTATCGTCTTTTGAATACCATAACGGGCATCAAACCTCAAACTGGGCTTTCCTGCTTTACCTCGTTTTGTAGTGACCAAAATAACTCCATTGGCCGCCCGAACACCATAGATCGCAGAAGACGAGGCATCTTTCAAAACAGAAATTGATTCGATGTCATTTGGATTCATCTTACTTAAACCTCCCGAAGTTGGAACGCCATCGATAATATAAAGCGGATCATTGTTATTGACCGAACCAATGCCACGAATTCGGACCGTAGATTCTCCCCCGGGGGTATTGTCGTTGGTTATGGTGACGCCCGCCACACGTCCTTGCAACCTTGATGCGGCACTGGCAGCAGGGACGGCACGAAGCTCTGTTTCGCCGACCGTTGATACGGCTCCGGTTAGCGTCTTTTTCTGTTGTGTTCCATAACCAACTACAACAACCTCGTCAACACCAATCACATCGGCTTGCATCACAATGTCTATTGTGTTTTGATTGCCAACTTCAATTTCCTGGCTTAACATCCCAATGTAGGATACAACAATCGAACCTCCCTCCGGAACGTTCAACTTGTACTTTCCATCAATATCTGTGATTGTTCCGGATGTGGTTCCTTTTACGACGATCGTTACACCCGGAATAGGGGCTCCATCAATCCCGGTAATTACTCCGGACACTGTTCGTGATTGTTGGCCTGACTTCAACGGTTTCAAAACAATCAGATGATTGTTTTTCACACTGTAGGTCACATCCTTGCCCGAAAATAATTGATTTAAAACTTCAGCAATTTCCTTATTCCGGACATTGATATCGACCATTTCATCCAGTGACAATACTTCTTCAGAATAGAAAAAGCGATAATTGCTCATTTGCTCGATGTTGTTCAGAGCTGTTCGTAGCGTCTGGTTTTTTACTTCGAGGTTCAGCTTGGTGTTTTGTGACAAAACACTTGCATTTACTTGAAGTAGCGCCAGTAAGATCAGAATGGCAGTTAGTTTCATAAATAAAAAAAGTTTTTTCAAATGATCCCATAGGGATTCACAGAACAGATTTTTTTTCATAGTTTTACAAATAATTAGTTAGACAATACATACTTAGGTATGCTTTTGTTTAGTGATGTAACAGGATGCTGGTACCATCCTGTTACTCTTTTTAAGACATAGTCATTATTTAAAATTCGGGATTATACCATATTGTTACATTTTTATCATCAAACACATATTTAATTGGCGAGGTGATGCTCAATACATCCAATACCTCTATTAAGTTTTCATCCTTCAAGGTGCCGCTGTATGCCAGCGCGAAAACGGCTTCGTCTTTGATATTGATTTTTACATCATACCGCTTTTCCAGCTTTTGCGCCAACGATCCGAACTTCTCCTTGTAAATAACCCATTCCTTGTCTTTCCACGAAGTATAGATATCGGTTCTGATATCTGAGGTCAATTCCACCTTGGTAACTTTCCTTGCTGTTGAAACCATTTCACCGGCCTTCTCCTTTGCATCGTCGTCCGTCATAGCTTCGCAGGTAGAGGCAGCATCTTTATAAACCGTCAGTTTTTGATTGGGTTTTAGAATCAAATCCGTTTTATGTGGCCTAACCGCGCGATTGACAGCAACTTCTCCTTCAACCAAAATTGCTTCAATAAATTCTTCATCATTGTATGCCCTGACATTAAACTGGGTTCCGGTTGCTTTTAGTTTCAGCCCCCAGGTTTCCACATAAAACGGTCTGCTTTTATTGGTTATCACGTCGAAGTAGGCTTCTCCATCCAGTTGAACAATCCGCTGTGTCTCATCAAAGTCAACAGGATACTTGATTGAACTCCCCGCATTAATCCAAACACGTGACCCATCGGGTAGGGTCAGCACAGATCGACTACCGTACGGCACTTCCGTTGTAATAAAATCGTTACTGGCCATACGCTGTTCCCGGGAAGTCGCAAATTGAAAGTAAAAGTAACCCAGGATAAATGCAAAGACAAAGACTGCTGCTATTTTGGCCAGCTCGCGACTGATTCTGAGAATTTGTGAGCGCTTGTTTATTCTGGACGCTAACTGCCCCCAGTTTTTATGGGAGTTGTATTTTTCTGATTTGCTGCCTGTAAAAGTCAATTCCAAATAGGCTATGGACTGACTGAAGTATTGCGTATTTTGTTCTGAAGCTTCGACCCAATCGCTAAGTTCTGTTTCTTGCTCCTTGGTGAGTTTTCCTTCAACATAGTCGAGAATAAGCAGGTCGATATCTAAATTCGTCTTCATAGTAACAGACAAGTATTAACTTTCTATATAACTAAGACAACAAATTTCAAAAATGGCGTACAAGATGGAGTAAAAAAACTTGACTTACCTGCTTAACATCCTCGAAATCAGCACGAAGATTTTTTAAAGCTCGGGCTATTTGAGTCTTTACCGTTCCTACAGATAAATTCAGCTTTTGGGCAATTTCTTTGTAGGACATCTGTTCGTAACGGTTCAAATAGAAAATATAGCGGCACTGCTGCGGTAAAGCATCAATTGAATGTTTCAGGCGCAGTTCTAAATCGTCCAGCTTTAGAAGCCGCTCAATTTGGGAGGTAATCTCCTCTTCTTTATAAAAAGGATAGGCTGAGACTGACTGTAATTCTACCTGCTTACGGCTTTTTCGGAGGTGGTTAAGGGCTAAATTACGAACCGAAATGTATAAGTAAGATTTCAGGGAGGTTTTAATGACAATCGACTTTCTTTTATTCCAAAGCTCCAGAAAACAATCATTAACAATGTCTTTTGCGTCTTCTTGACGACCTGTTATTCCAGTAGCAAATACACACAATGGCGAATAGTAAGTGTGGAAAACATGCTCAAACATCTTTTGATCATCCCGCTCCGATATTTGATCAAAAAGAATATGATCCAAATCTGGCATCGACTGTAGTTTATTAGTTTAGCTTTCAACAGGCTGAAATCAACCCATTTATTGTTTTGGTTAATTCTGCTTGACAATATAGAAAGTTTTTATGAGAATAAGTATGATGACTAAACATGTTATATAAACAGAAAAAACAAAGGGAGTCATGTTACCACGACTCCCTTTATCCAAATAATAAACTATCCTGCTTAAATAATAACCTTAATTGGATGACTTAACTTTTCAGCTTCTTCGTTAATGTAGGCTTCAAAATGGTCAATTTCCTTCCATTTTGGATTTTCGAGCCCCCACACGGCAAAAAAGTAATGCCGGGCCGGAACCTTGTTTTCAATTTTTTGAGCGATGTAATAGGTTTCGGAAATCACATGGCTGAATTTTTTTGCAGGCACGGTTTCGTATCCTAACTCAAAAAAGTTAATATCTGTCGTGCGGTCGATCGCAGTCATTTCATCTTTCGGAACCATCACTGCCATTCCCAATTCATCGTCATTCAACGACTGAACATCAAGCGTAGCTATGGCCCGATAATTATCCCCGGCATCAAACGCGTAGGGATCGTTTTTTAGCAAGCTGGTTACAATGCCGGTGGCCAGTTGCTTGTCGCCTGAAAAACCACCTACGGTGACATCGGACTGAAACCAGTATTTTCCCGGATAGATTGAAATTCGCTCTACTGCTTCCAATTCCTCACCATCAACATCCCAGCCTTTATATTTCAAATCGAACACCGAACGCACAGGCCCTTCAATGACTTTTTGATATTCGTACACTTCAGTTGAACCGAGGCGAATAAGCGAGTCATTTTTGAGTATCGCCAAACCACCTGAGCCCAGGCTGCTGCCGCAGTGCAGAACATCCATTCCCCAATCGGCCAATTTGTGATAGTCGCCCATTTCGGGGGTATGAATTTTGTCGATGATCAAACCGGGCTGAAGTTTTCCAAACAGGTCTTTCACATTCCGGCAATCGAAATAATTCCGGAACCCCATTTTGTCATTCTCCCAGTTGACGCTTTCGCCCTGAGCAATTGTAGGAAATCCCTCAAGCCCCGGAGGTGCAAAATACTGGTCAACCTCTTGATAGGTATGGTCGTCTAGCTCAATGCCAAGACGTACATTCGTCCGTTTTTCGAATTCGGGATAAGTATCAACCGAAACCAATTCGATATCCAAGGTTATAGATTCTGATGCGTCAAAATCCAGGTTCACAACAAATTCATCCCATTGTCCGTCGCTATCCAAATCGTCAAACTGCGATGGAACAAGTTCGCCGGCATTTTTGAGCACCGGGGCCATTCCCTGAGCAATTTCACCCAATTTAGCTTCCATATCAGCACGCTGCAGAATGATTGTTTCATCGGAGCGCTGAACATCCAGTGTATTTTCAAAGGTAATTTGATTCGATTCTGAACAGGAAATCAATCCGGCAGAAAAGAAAATGACAAGGTAGATTAGCTTTTTCATTGGACTAGTCAATGTCGTTTTCACCTTTTACATACCCAAAGTTGGCCAAAATACCGCCATCTACGTACAGCACATGCCCATTGACAAAGTCGCTGGCTTTTGAAGCCAGGAACAAGGCGGCGTTCCCAACATCTTCGGGTTCGCCCCAACGGCCGGCTGGCGTACGCATCATCACCAAATCGTTGAATGGATGGTTGCCTTCACGGATTGGCGCTGTTTGCGCGGTAGCAATATAGCCCGGACCGATCCCATTAATTTGCAGGTTGTACTTGGCCCATTCGCAGGTCATGTTGGCTGTCAGCAACTTCAAGCCACCTTTTGCCGAGGCATAGGCCGAAACCGAGTTGCGTCCGTAAACGCTCATCATAGAGCACATGTTGATAATTTTTCCGCTGCGTTTGGCAATCATTTTTGGAGCTACACGCTTGGAGACAATTAGCGGTGCAACCAAATCAACATCGATGACCTGTTTGTAATCTTCAATCGCCATATCCAGAATCGGAATTCGCTTGATGATCCCGGCATTGTTCACCAAAATATCAACCTCTCCCACTTCTTTTTCTATTTCTGAAATGCCCCGGTCAACGTCTGCCTCATCGGTCACATCGAATTTCAAAGCAAAAACGTCAATGCCTTCTTTTTTATATTCTTCGCGACACGCATCCAGCTTATCACCTGACAGATCGTTGACGCAGACTTTTGCTCCGGCTTTTCCCAAAACTTTACCAATTGCCATTCCAATTCCGTGTGTTCCACCGGTAATCAGGGCAACTTTTCCTGTTAAATCAAATAATTCGTTCATCGTATTTTTTTATTGTGATTGTTCCACTAGCACGCTGTTTTACTGCTTGCTTACTTCAATTGTGTTGGTTGAACGATGTCCATATCGGTGTAATCCAGATTTTCGCCTGCCATACCCCATATAAAAATGTAATTGCTGGTTCCGGCGGCCGAATGGATTGACCAACTTGGTGAAATCACCGCTTGCTCATTGTGCATCCACAAGTGGCGGGTTTCGTGCGGCTGCCCCATAAAGTGACACACAGCCTGGCCTTCTGGGACGTTGAAATAAAAATAAACTTCATTCCGACGACTGTGTGTATGCGCGGGCATAGTGTTCCACACACTTCCGGGCTTCAATTCAGTCATCCCCATTTGCAATTGACACGTGTCAACCACCTTATTGATGAGCAACTGGTTGATGTCGCGTTCGTTCGAAGATCCCAACGATCCCATGTGCAATACGTTGGCATCTTTCAAGGTTACGTGCTTGGTAGGAAATTCCTTGTGAGCCGGAGCCGAGTTGAAATAAAAGCGTGCAGGCTTTGCTGAGTCAGCCGATTGAAAGACGACTTCCTTATTTCCTTTTCCAACATACAAAGCGTCTTTAAAATCAAGAACATATTCTGTTCCATCAACCACAACGCTACCTTTTCCACCAACATTGATAATTCCAACTTCGCGGCGTTCGCAAAAATAGTTGGCTTTCAGTGCCTCAACTGTTCCAAGTGTCAATGATTTCGTAACAGGAACCGCTCCACCAACAATGTACCGCTCAATATGCGAATACACCAGGTTGATGGTGTCGTTTTCCATCACTTTTTCAACCAAAAACTCTTTTCTAATTTTCTCGGTATCATACTTTTTAAAATCTTCAGGATGATACGCATACCGTTCTTCAAAATTTATAGTCATAATTCATTTAATTTTTAAGTTCTCTTTGTCTTTTAATTGCTTCTAAATAATAATAGTCAGCATAATTCAACGGAACATCAACTTCCGAATTCTTCGGCATGTGTCCTACACTGTGTTTTAGCAGAAATCCACCATTGGTGCCAACTTCGGCTAAATAGTCATCGGATGACAAGCTTGCCACAATTTTGTCAGCCAAATCGAAATACGCTTGTCCGTCTTCAACGTAGGTTCCCAGTTCGTAAAAAGCGGAGGCAATCAACGCACCGGCTGAAGCATCTTTCATGGTATTCGGAATCTTCGGATCATCATAATCCCAGAAAGGAACCAGATCTTCTGGCAATCGGGGAATAATAAAGTCCGCAATCTTCACAGCTGTTTCAAGGTAAACCGGGTCTTTTGTCGCACGGTAGCAGAGAATGTATCCGTACAATCCCCATGATTGACCACGCGCCCAAGCTGTTTCATCACCATATCCCTGGTGCGTCTGCTTTCCTTTTACTGCGCCGGTAATGGTGTCGTAATCCACCACATGAACGGAACTCATATCATCGCGAAAATGATGCTTCAAGGTCGTGTTGGCATGCGTAATGGCAATGTCGCGATATTTCGGATCGCCGGTTTGTTCGGAAGTCCAGAACAACATCTCCAGGTTCATCATGTTGTCAATAATCACCGGAAATTCCCACGAGCCATGATCCCATGATTTGATGCAACCAACAACCGAGTCAAAACGCGTAATTAAACTCTCGGAACCCTGGATAATCACCTCTTTGTATTTTTCATCACCGGTTAAGCGGTAAGCATTTCCGTAACTACAATAAACCATAAAACCAAGATCATGCGTGCCTTTATAATACTGAACGCCTTCCAGCTTCTCAGTATTTTCAACAGCCCAATTTTTCCATTGTTCATCATTGGTCAACTCATACATGTACCAATAAGATCCAGCGGGGAAACCGCTGCACCAATCCCGTTCACCAATCATCTTGTAACCATCTTCTGCATTCCACGATCTTGGAACCTTTTCCGATTGGTTGGTGGCTTCAACCAGAACTTTTAACTGGTCTGAAAGTCGTTCTTCTAAATTATCTTCTTTCTTTTCCTGCTTCGTACAAGCAAAAATCATCAAAAATGCCAATGCGGTAAAAAGTAGTTGCTTCATTTTCATTGTTCTATTCTTTAAATTAGTTTAGAACTACAAATTTATTACAAATAAAGCACAGATGCAATCGATTGCACGAAATTTCCATTTGAATTGAAAAATAATTGTCATATTTGCAGATTAATAGTTGGATAATTATAACACGGCCCCAACTACTACCCGACTTTGATTTGAAAAAATGGAAGAAAAAACATCAGTTACCATTCATGATATTGCACGGAAACTCCGCGTTTCCGCATCAACCGTATCGCGGGCTTTAAATGACAACCCTCGGATTAGCAAGGCAACCAAAGAGAAAATTAAAGCCCTGGCATTGAAGTTAGGCTACCAGCCCAACACGATCGCATCGAACCTACGGACTCAAAAAACCCACACGATTGGAATTGTCGTTCCACTGATCAACCGCCATTTTTTTTCAACATTTATTAGTGGTGTGGAAGATGTTGCGTTTGAAGCCGGGTACAACGTGATCATCTCCCAATCGAAAGATCTGCTACTAAAGGAAAAGCAGATTGTGAATTCAATGTTTTCGAACCGGGTCGATGGGCTGATCACTTCGCTAAGCATGCAAACCAATGATTTTGACCATTTTAAAATGTTCACGAATAAAAATATTCCATTGATATTTTTCGACCGGATCGCCCCCCAGCTTGAAGCCAACAAGATCATTGTTGACGATTTTGCATGTGGATATAGCGCCACACAGCATCTGATTGATAAAGGCTATCAACGGATTGCCCATTTAGCAGGTCCTACGGTGCTGAATACCTATCACGACCGTATGGAAGGATACAAGTCGGCTTTGAAAAAGAATCATCTGCCGGCTGAAGACGACCTGATCATCTGCAACCGCCTGACCCGCATGGACGGACAAGAAGCGATTAAACAATTACTGGCTCTGAAAAACCCACCGGATGCCGTTTTTTGCGGAAACGATACGTCAGCCCTTAGTATGATTGTTTATCTCAAATCGCAAGGAATACGAATTCCTGAAGACTTTGGTATCGTAGGCTTTAGCAACGAGCCTTTCTCTGAAGTCGTCACCCCTTCCATTTCAACCCTCAAACAGCCGGCTCAGGAAATGGGACGAAAAGCAGCCGAATTGATCATAAACGAAATTGAAAACAAGGCACTTCCGCGAACTTATCAAACCATCACGATGCCAACCGAACTGATTATCAGAGAGTCATCATCGCGAAAAAAAGCTTAACCGCCGCCCAGGCTCATCAAATCGACGCTGATGTAGAACCATTACAATCTAAACAAAATAAACGTTCAGCTAATGATTTAATAACATTTCAGTAATCAAAATTTTCTGTCTTCTGCCAAACATATTCATCTATTTTGCGTTTATTAATTTAACTTAGAAACCCATTCTAATCGTTGAAACCTTCAAGTAAAGTAGCCGAGCAAATTGTATCTCACACGAGAAATGGCTTGCAAAGGTTAACTTATGAAATAAATTTAAAAAATATTGATGATTATAAATTAATATGTTTTAACTTGTGTAACCAATTTGGATTACAAACAATGGTAAGTTAAAAACATCAAAAAATAAGTCATCAGTAAAAACAATTACAAACGATTAAAATGGACTATTCTTCAGATCAAAATATAAGTCAGATTATTAGCTCCTTGTCACATGAACTCAGGACTCCTCTAACGATTTTAAGCTCGAATTTACAATTACTAAAGAGCAACAACCTGAATCTGGAGGCAACCGTTCGGGCAGAAACCTTTCAGCTATGCGAGGAAGCCCTGAACTCAGTCACAAAATTTCTGGATGGAATCCACTTTTTAAATCTCGCCAACAAGAAAGAGCTCAGAAAAAACGCCTCTACTTTTGAATTGGATGAAATGATTGAAACCGTTTTGAACAAACGTAACACCTCGTTCTATCAGTCTAACCGGATTAAGATTGAACCCGGATTCAAACAAAAGCAAGTATGCACGGATAAAGAGTTATTGACAAAGGTTTTGATCAATATTCTGGACAATGCTTACAAATTTTCAGCGAAAGAAGTCATTGTGAAAATGAATATTGAAAATCAACATCTCATCATTAAGATTGAAGATCAGGGCGTTGGAATCCCACCTGAAGAAATGTCTCTAATTTTCATGCCCTTTTACCGGTGCGAAAATGTAAAAATGCTCAGTGGCACGGGAATTGGTCTTTCGATAGCCAAAAAAGCAGTTGATTGTTTGGATGGTGAAATCAATATCACCAGTAAAATTAAAGAAGGTACAAAAGTCAAACTAAAAATTCGAGCAGATGAGTGCTAAAAAGATATTGATTATTGAGGATGATTTAGCTTTGAGTAAGACTTTAAGAAACGTGTTATCATTGAACAATTACGAAGCTGATATTGCCAGTACGGGTGCCGAAGGCATTCAGAAAGCCTATGAATATTGCCCTGATCTAATTTTGTGTGACATAAACATGAAGCCAATTGATGGTTACCAGGTTTATAATATCCTCAAAGACAGTGCTCTGACCAGCAGGATTCCTTTTATCTTTATTACCGGAAGATCGCAACTAAACGATATCCGTTTTGGTTTAGAACTTGGGGTCGACGACTACATAGTGAAACCTTTTGAGAATGAAGATCTTCTGAAGTCAATAAAAATTAGGATTGAGAAATACGAGAAGTTGGTTAACATTGGCAAGAATGATTATAAAACGCTACTGAATCTATCTCCAAATGGAGTTTTTGTATTCGATGGTGAAACCATTTATGAAACCAACCAGGCGTTTATGGATATCACCGGATTGAATGAATCGGAGATAAAAAAAATTACTTTCGATCAATTAGTCAGCCCAAAGCAATACCAGAAAATTGAAGGTAAGATTATGAAATGTGCCAACGGATTAAGTGGCAACTTTCGGGAAGAAATCCAAATAAAAACGGCCTCAGGCCGCAACGAAACATTTGTCCTTCATGTTTCGCCAAGTCAAAAGCACAATGGGTTCACGCTGCTTATCGGCTTGCTGGCGAACAAAGAGCAGTCAACCGATTCGGACCAGCTTGAATACCAAAAGCTCGTAAGTATACTTGAAGAAGAAAAAGTCTACATCTCA
>JAGXIR010000093.1 GCA_024635605.1 Sunxiuqinia sp. | reverse complement strand
TATTCGAACACCTCCGCCGGTTCCACTTCGGCCATCAACTCGGGTTTCGGAAACCGCTTAAACAAGTCGGGCGTAATTTGATTAACCCGCTTGTCGGTACACTGCGCCGATAAAATAACGGCCACCAACAACTCGTATGGATTGCCATACGCCAGCTCGGTTTCGGCAATCGGCATGGCCGTTTGAAAATAGTCAATCACCCGTTGATAACGTTCTTTTTTCTGCATGTTCGTCTATTTCTGGATTGAATAAAACAAAAATAGCCATCCGGCGCGATAAATCAATAGGATTGTCCGCTTACACACCTTTTTGTTCTGGCGTAGCTGTCATTCAGTTTTCATTAGGTAGTCATCAAGTTGTTTTGAAACGATCAATGACAATAAAATGACCATGAATGACAATTGATTGACCTATTTAATGAAATTAACAAAGCCCAGTGATTCCATATTCTTTGGGAGGTAGTTCTGCTGCATCTCCTGATTGCCAATTATAATTTCTATTTTTGCGCCCAAAGACGTTTAAAGTATGATCCCTTATTTGCAGGCCGAGTCGATTTCGAAAAGATATGGCGAACAAATGCTGTTCGAAGGCATTTCCTTTACCATTTTCAAGGACCAAAAGGTGGCGTTGATCGCTAAAAATGGTGCCGGAAAAACCACTTTAATGGAAATTATTGCCGGATTCGATAGCCCGGATGAGGGGCAAACTACGCTCACCAATGATGTGAAGATTGGCTACCTCAGGCAAGACCCGGATTTGAATGAAAACCTGACGGTACTGGAAGAAGCGCTGCGATCGGACAATCCGGCGCTGGATGTGATTGCCGAGTTTGAAGCAGCCGTAAAACACAACGATCAAAAAGCCATTGAACGGCTCACCGTAAAAATGGAGGAGCTGAATGCCTGGGATTTTGACGTGCGGGTAAAACAAATTTTGAGTCAGCTGAAGATCACCGATTTTGATCAACGGGTTGGCGAACTGTCGGGCGGACAAAAGAAACGGCTGGCGCTGGCCAACGTGTTGGTGAATGAGCCCGACCTCTTACTGCTTGATGAACCAACCAACCACCTCGATCTGGATATGATTGAATGGCTGGAAGCCTATCTCGAAAAAACCAACTGCACACTGTTTATGGTCACCCACGACCGCTATTTTCTGGACCGGGTGTGCAATGAAATCATTGAGATCGACCAAAATCAGATTTACGACTACCAAGGCAACTACAGCTATTTCCTGCAAAAACGGCAGGAACGTATTGAACAACTGCAAGCCTCCACCGAGAAGGCTAAAAACTTGTTGCGCACCGAGCAGGAATGGATGCGCCGAATGCCCAAAGCCCGCAGCCACAAAGCGAAATACCGGGTCGATCAGTTTTATGACCTGAAAGAACGGGCCAGCCTAACCCGGCAAGACGATAAGCTGGAACTGAACATGGCCTCGTCGCGGATGGGTAAAAAAATTCTGGAGCTGAAACACATTTCCAAAGGCTACGGTGACTTGCAGCTGATCACCGATTTCAGCTACCAATTTTCGCGTTTCGAAAAGGTAGGCATTGTCGGCAAAAACGGAACCGGCAAATCTACTTTTTTGAATGTAATTACCGGTGCTATTACGCCCGACTCAGGCCATATCGATTGGGGACAAACCATTCGCATCGGCTATTATCGTCAGGAAGGCATTGACTTTCAAGCCAATGAAAAAGTTATCGATATCATCAAAAATATTGCGGATGTTATTGAATTTGAAGACGGACAAAAAATGACTGCCAGCCAGCTGCTCACGCGTTTTCTGTTTCCGCCCGAAACACAATACAATTTTGTTGAAAAGCTAAGTGGTGGCGAACGCCGGCGATTGTACCTGTGTACGATTCTGATGGGAAATCCGAACTTCCTGATTCTGGATGAGCCCACCAACGACCTCGACATTATGACGCTGAATGTGCTGGAGGACTACCTGGCAGCTTTTGGCGGCTGCGTGGTCATTGTATCGCACGACCGCTATTTTATGGATAAAATTGTCGACCACCTGTTTGTGTTTGACGGAAATGGCAGCATCCGTGACTTCCCCGGCAACTATACCATTTACCGAAACCAGCTGGAAGAAGAAGAGGAAGCACGAAAGAAAGCCGAGACAAATAATAAACCGAAAGCTGTTCAGGAAAAATCCAGGCCCAAGGTGTCCAATAAAATGAGCTTCAACGAAAAGCGGGAGTTTGAACAACTGGAACAAGAAATTGCACAGCTCGAAGCTGAAAAGACAGCGTTGGAAAGCGCTTTAAATTCGGGCGAACTCTCAGCCGACGAACTGACCGAAAAGTCCAATCGCTTTGGTGAACTGACTGACGAGCTGGACGAAAAAGAAATGCGCTGGCTTGAACTGAGCGAGAAAAACTAGCCAACCGGCTAATCACCAAATCATAAAACGAGGTATTCACGACCGATTTGATTGAGATAAAATCAACTGGAGAAGGCTTGTGCTTCTGTCGGGTTCAAACCCGATCCGGCCATATATTTGGCAATTCTCCGCTGAAACCCATTTCGGGAAGATCATCGATTTGTTTCATCTCTTCGTCTGACAGTTCAAAATCGAACAACTGGATGTTTTCTTCTATTCTTTTCGGCGAAGTCGATTTCGGAATCACAATCACATCATGCTGAATCACCCAACGCAAACAGACCTGGGCAACCGATTTGCCATGCCGATTTGCTATGCTTTCTAAAACTTCATTTCCGAATACACCACCTCTAGCCAAAGGCGACCATGACTCAACAACAATCCCCTGCTGCCGGCAAAACTCGGTTAACTCCGGCTGCCAATAGCCCGGATGGAACTCAATTTGATTCACCGCAGGAACTGCATTTGCGGTCTGAAAAAGCGCTTCCAGGTGTTCTTGCCAAAAGTTGCTCACACCAATCGATCTAATTTTTCCTTCCCCTTGCAATTCCTCCATGGCACGCCAGGTATCGGCATTGGTCTGTTGCCAGTTTTTATAGTTCCGGGCGTTGGCTGGCCAGTGGATCAGGTACAGGTCGATATAGTCCAGTCCCAGCCTGGAAAGCGATTTTTCAAGAGCTGCTTTGGTTTGTTCATAGCCTAACATTTCGCGCCATAATTTGGTGGTAACCACCACTTGATCTCTGGAAATACCACTTGCCTTAATCCCGTTCCCCACTGCCTCTTCGTTTTCATAAGCCGCGGCGGTATCAATTAACCGATAACCATTGGACAAGGCATCGACAACCGATTGGATGCCCTCTTGCTCTTTCGCCTTGTAGGTACCAAAACCGACAATCGGAATCTTTTCGCCATCATTTAAAATTAGTTCTCTCATAAAGTTATTGTTGTTGCATGTAAAAGCACTTGACTGCACGCTCCTCCAAGTTTAAACCAAGGCTGTTCAACGCGGCCGGATCGGCTTTGCCATCCTGTTAGCTTAGCAGGTCCTGTAACGCCTGCTCAATTTTTCACGTCCAAAATCCGGGGCTGAACTTCCGTTATTGGCAGGCCTTTTCAATTGAAAGATATTAAGAAATGTTCACCCGTGCAATACATCTGAACCACCCCAAACGGGCTAATTCGGTTGACAGGAAAAGTAATTCGATTGGTGATCTTCCCATTGGGCTCATCCGTGTTTAGACCAACTATGAACACTAGTCCTTCAAAGCTAGCTGATCAGCTCGAGAAAGAAAACAGCAAATTAATTCAATATGAGTCAATTGATATTAAAAGTTGATTCTCTAAAATCCATGACAAGTTTGCTTCATCGTCCAGAAAAGTCAAATCAAATTTTGAGTGAATAGATTTTGAATTATCAGAACTTCTGCCCCCTCCGATTAACAAATGGGGATTCATCGCATCTTGAACTTCCAGAATAATAGCCAACCTATTTCTCGTTTCCGGCGGCATTAATTGGTACTTGCTCCGTGCCTTTGAAGCCAATAATAAAGGCCTCTGGAAATTTCGCATGCAGGTTTTGCCTTGCATTCAAGGCTTGCTGATAGTCGTTGAATCTTCCAACAAAGTACTTGTAATAATTGCCGATTTTCTGCTCCTGAATATCCGTTTCTCCTTTAAACAAAGTAGGGATATGGATCCGCGTAGTCATCGCAGCAACCTGAACGGCATACCACAATTCTTGTCTGGCTGAATCCGATTCGATTACCTTTTCCTTTACAGGAACATTTCGATGCCGCGGCACACCTGCGCTTAGAACGATATTATCAATGATAAGCGGCTGACCATCACGGAAAGCGACGATGAAGGCTCCGTGAAACTTTTTGCGTAGACGAAGCATTTCCGACCAGGCCGCATCAAAGTCCTGATGCTTCCCGGAATAATATTTGTAAAGACCGCTCAGCTTTAACTCATGAATATCCCGTTCTTCTTGAAAAACCGGAGATTCGGTGTCGAATGAGCTACTGGCTACGAAAACCTGGATTGAAAACCAAACCTGCGGATTGCCTGAAATAGTAGATGAGTCCAAAGCTGCATGGCTTTCAACTTGGGAGACAGAGTCAATTGTAATTCCATCGGGTTGAACTGGGAGATCATGCGTATTCATTTCGTCCGCCACCTGAATGTTGGCAGCGTCTGCCTGAAGCGTAAAATCCAGTTCATCAATAAAAAAGCCATAATAATCAGGCAGAATATTCACTTCGTGGCCTGCTGGATGGCTGACAAGCTGCTGGTTCGCCATCTGCGCACTATCCACCCGAATCGTATAATTTCCCGGCGGCAAGCCCAGATAATTATAATACCCGTCATCTTCCGAATAAATAGAATTAACCAAGCCATGGCCCTCCCGGAAAATATCAATTTTAAACCTGCCCGGCCTACGTGCATCGGAACCATCAACCCGGATGGAACCAGAAACTTCAGCCACGACGCTAACCGGCACTTCCACCAACTTCATTAAATTGGGTTCGACCGGAACACGATAACTTTTTTTGTGCAACTGCCAAGCGATGTTCTCCAGGCCATCTCCATTCAACTCCAAAAAAATGCTGGTGTAAGGTTCGAGATCAAATATTCGTATCAGTGTATCCTGGCTATCCACTTCCATTCGCCCCCCGGGAGTCGCCCGCACCTTAACGCCATTCACTTTCGGTTCGTTTTCGTCGCGCACCCCATTGCTATTCATATCCAGGAACGGCAAAACGGTTATCCAGCCTCTCCCCACTTTGTTCATACTACTGGCTTTTGCATAGGAAGTCGCCCGATCAAAGAGCAATCCACCACTGGCCGACTGGGTAAAACTGGTGGACCGATTGCCAAGGTTGGCATAAGCTGAGGTTTGAACACCCGAAAATACATGCCGCAACCCAATTTGAATATTCCGGATGCCTAATTCGGGGTATTCTTCATAGGTAATAGTCAGGTTGCCATTCCGCGAAAACGGTTTTTCAGCCCGAAACTTCCAACCAGTAATTTCTCCCTTATTGTGATGGTAACGTATGGTTGGTGTTAGTGTCGTTCGTTTGGGAAGCCTAAATCCAGTGGACAACTCAGAGTAGACTGTTGCTGGCTGGTTGTTTCTAAAATACGCATTAGTGCGAAGGTTGGCACTCAACCGTTTGTACGAAGTGGTGAATACATGATCCAACTGTGTCAACTGATTGGAGCGGGGAAGGATTAACTGGTTGTAGGAAAGACGCGAATAGGCAGCCCACTTTTTAAAACGAACAGGAAATGACAAGCGGACCTTTCGTTCTTCCAAATAATTATAATAAATGGCCCGCTGTCCCTCCACATAATCCGTAAAGCTAACATCCAGCATCAGATTCGAAGGCAGGCGAAACGACACCAGCCCGGTGGTTTTCACGCCGTGTGCATATTCACCCGTAAAAAGAAGATGATTCGTCAGGCTGAAGGAGGTATTCAAAAAAGGAATACTGAAAGCCTCCGGTGCTGCATCCAGGTATTCATAACCACCACCTACGGTCATCCTGCTCGTTAACCCGTAGTTAAAACTGCTGCGAAAAAACCGACGGCCCGGTTCATTCTCGATCACTCCAGCGCTGATCTGGTATTCCAACTCATGTTTAGGCAAAAAAGAATAGGGAATCTGGATGTTTCGAATGTCAGTACGTTCTTCGCCCCACTGCCCGTAGTGGCGTAGTTTGACTTCAGTTTTTCCGTACGAAAGCGGTACATCAAATTTGAAAAAACCCGAAGCATCAGCCGTGGTGTAATCCACCAGTGTGTTGTTCACATAGAGCTCCACAGTCCAGCCGGGTTCCGTGTGATCGGTTAGGGTGTGGGTGGCGAAAAAACGTCGGTAGGTGGTGGGCGAATTGCTGATTTGTGCGCCAATGACAGGAGCAAAAATGCTGGAAACCGAAGCGGTCGCAATTTTTCCAAGGGTAAACTGCTTCAATAAAGGGGATTGGTTATTGACATGCCGCCAACGGTAATAAAGGTTGCGATTGGTGAGCGGCTGGGTGGAATAATAATTCATGCGCAGGGTTGTTTCTCCGCCTGCCAATATCCCACCCAAAGTCAGATTGGCCCGCGAATTGACCGGTCCATTCAGGGTTTGAGTTGAATAGACAGCCCAGTCGGCTGCTCCCAGGTACAGAAACGGACGGGTCCGGTCCAGTGTGGTATCGGCCTCCGTTTCTCCTTTCATCCGATTCAGAAATTTTCGTTTTTCCTCTTGCTGCAATTCACGAAACAGGGGTAATTGATCATGCGATTTCAAAAACACGGACAAGCTGCGAAATTGAAAAGTACACTCCAATCCGAAAATATCCCGCAACCGACCGGTACTTAAGTACAGTCCAGTAGCTGTTTGCACCAAGTCTTTGTTGCTTACCCGATAAACATTTCCCTGGTACTGAATTTCCATGCCAGCATAATCGATGACATATTCGTCGTCAGGGTTTAAAAAATACCCTTCCACCAAAGTCCAATCGGGAATGGCGGCATTCTTAATCTTCAGAAACGTAAACAGGTCGGTAATGGAAAGATAGGCAGTGGTTCCCACAATGACTGCCGGAATTTCGAAAGTACCCGCCTTATCAACCTTCATGGTCAGCGGGATTTCTTCAGGGGCCATATCTTCGGGAAAATAGGCCTGTATTGTGAAAGGAGCAAAAAATAAAGCGAACAAGATCAACACAACAATCCCACGGAGGAAGAAATTACTCCCAAGCTTCGGAGAAGGTGCATGTTCTTTATTCATAGACTTTACGGAAAACCGGATTTCTTAATCATAGCTGATAATAATATCAATGCTTCCGCTGTAGGCTCCTGGGGGTGTGTCACCAGCCAAACCAACCGTCAAAGCAGCTCCAAATTGAAAATCGTGAAAAGGAGTAGTGGTGTTGAACGGAAAAGCAGGATACGTTTCGTCCAGTTCCACATTCATTTGTCCACCGCTGCTGCCGTTTAAGGTGGATGGAACGCCACTGGTCAGGTTCAGATTACTTCCGATTGGCGCTTCTACCCGAAAGAGTCCGGCATGATAATCGTTTCCGAGTAAGACCACACCACCTGTAGCACTTCGCACGCCTTCGCTTGAAACAGTGATGGTGCCCCCGCTACCTGAAACAGCAAACGCACCGAAGTTGACATCCTGAAGGATCGTGATGGTTACCGGAGTCTGAGCTTGTAAATTCCCGGCCCACAGAACACTGAAAAACACCAGGAAGAAGTATTTTCTCCAGCACAAATTTGCATTTCCTTTGATTGTGTGAAGTTGCATGCTGCTATGTTTAAATGAATCCTGCGAGTGGGAAGAAAAAACTGCTACTGTAGCACCAGCTCGGCTTCAGATTGAAGGGTTCCTTTTTCCTCTTTTTGTTTGACGAAACGCACCAGCAAACGACCACTCTGGAAATCCACCTCTTCAGGAGCCTGCAAGTTGATTCGGCTGCGGCGTAACGTTCCAGGTGTGTATACGGCTACGCCCCGCACCAGCCCCACATCCGTTTTCTTCCCTGCCGGAGAAACATGGGTCACAGTCAGGTCGCCATACACAGAATAATCACCCGAGCGAATCAGGCTAAAATCCACAACTGGCGTTCCATCTTGAGTCGTAAAAGCCAAATCGGAGAGTTGCACCGAGCTGTTATTTTCGCCAACGCGGATAATCAACGGAATGGTAATGCCAAAAACGGCTTTCAGGCTCACCGAGAGTTCTTCGTTGTTGTTCTTTTTGTTTTCAGAAGAATAATCTACGTTGGGCACTGCCCTGAAATACAAATGCGATCGGTATTCTCCCGGCTTCAGGTTGCGGTCTTTGACCAACTGAATTTTCATGGTTTGTGATTCGTTGGGGCCCAATACAATGTTCCGCGGAAAATAGCGCACATGGTCATCGGCAAACCACTCACCGGGGGCGGCTTCTTCAATACGCTCCATAGAACCGTCCTCTTTCATGCGGTTGTGCACCAGTGAAACAACATAGCGGGCCGTGTCTTGCCCCGTGTTAGCATATTGCACCGCGGCAATACGTTTGTTTCCTTCAAAGACCACTCGCTTTTGCATCAGCATCAGGTTGCCCTGTGCTGTTGCCTGAAAAGCCGTGCAAATATGCAACAGGAATATGGCTAAAAACAAAATCCACGGTTTTTGTTTAAAAAGGGCTGTTTGTGATATCTGAAGGAAAGTAAAGGGAATCATGTTGCTCATAGCGAAATAGTTTTGCATGAAATAAAAAAGCTGATTAACGGTGTTTTTTAACGGCCGTTAATCAGCTCCTGGAAAGGAAAAACGGTTAGTTATAATTTACCGTAACATCAAACCCGGTAGCATTGGTGTAAGCGCCTGAAACCTGGCTTGCCCCTACATTTAACGTGGCACCAACGGTCAAGGTCTGGGCGCCTGCTGTTAAAGCGCCCGTGGCCGAAGGAGTGCTGGTAAACGCGTTGACCAGCATCGTTTCTGTACCAGCTGCTTTTGTAATAGTGTAATCAGTTGACGGCAGTGTGATTGCGTACGTGTAAGCGCCTTCCCCGGTAACATTAAACGAAGCGGCGGCAACAGTTCCCCCGGTTGCCGGGAGCGTGACACCTCCTGTTTGTGTCCGCGAACTTGCCGGGTTAAGCACGACCGTACCCGCATCAACACTGGTGGCCACGTTGCCAAAATTCATGTCAACACTTTTTGCAATAGCAATGGGTGCTACAACCGTTGCACTCGCTGTTGCACTCGCTGTTACCTGTGCAAAGGCTCCTGCTGCGAAGCCTGCCATAATAAGAAGTAAAAATAACTTTTTCATAATCGCTAGTTTTAAAATTACAGTGGCAAAAGTAAGTTGCAGGGAGCATGTGTGAAATAAGGAGACTGCTGAAATTGGGGGTGCAAAAAGCTGATTTTATGTTTCCGAAAAGCTGACTCAGAAACTCCAAATCAGCAACTTTAGGTTTTTTCTAGGCTAATCCAGACTGATAATTCCCTTTTGCAGGGCGTATTTAATCAGGTCGGTTGTTGTTTTCAGATTCAGTTTATCCAGAATATGTTGGCGGTGAGTTCCAACGGTTTTAACACTAACAAATAAAACATCAGCAATTTCGCGAACGGATTTGCCTTCGGCCAATAACTTGAAAATCTCCGATTCACGCTCCGTTAATTCTGCCTCCGTGACTCCGATCGGGTCTTTTTTGCCAAGATACCCGTGAATGACCATTTCCGTAATCTGTTCGTTTAAGTATTTCTTTCCGGCAAACACCGTTTCAATGGCAGTAATTAATTCCTTGTAATCACAATTCTTAAACAAGTAGCCGGATACGCCTGCTTCGAGCATTTCGCGAACATAGTGAGTGTCCGTATGCATGGAAAGGGCAATCACCTTCACCTGGGGCATTTCTGCTAATAGTTTTGCCGTTGCGTTCACTCCATTAAGCACCGGCATTCCTATATCCATAATAACCACATCCGGATTGAACTCTCTGGCTTTATCGACTGCTTCCTGTCCATTTTCAGCTTCAGCAACAATCGTAATGTTCTCTGCCTCAGAAAGCAGATTGGCTATTCCTTTTCGAAACAAAGAATGATCGTCGGCAATAAGGATGTTGATCGGCATAACATGTCCTATTTTTACAATGGAATTCGTACAATTGCTTTTGTGCCATTTCCATTGCGTGATTCAAAGTGGAGCGATCCCTGAATCGAATCCAGCCGCTCCCGAATGCTAAACAAGCCAAAGCCTCCGTCTTTCGATTTCTCAATCAATTCCTCGTCAAACCCGGATCTCCCCTGATCTAAGACAGACATAACAAGAAACTCACCTTCTGTTTTGACTTCCACCTCGATATAATTGGTCTTCGCATGTTTGATCGCATTTACAATTAACTCATTAACGATGCGGAACAGTAATATGTTCAAATCGTTATTGAGTTGGAAATTTTCGCCATGAACCAGCAATCGCGTTTCTATTTCATTCGAATCTTCAAAGTTGCCCAGTTGCCATTGGATGGCGCGAATCAGTCCCAACTCATATAAAATAGGAGGACTCAACTGATAAGTTAAGGTCCGTGATTCGGAAATGGCATTATTGATCAGCTCCACAGAGTCGCGGATGATTTGCTCCGCCCGGGAAGGCAACTCCCCTCCGACCAACGAAGAAAGCTTGATACTGACCAGGGAGAGGGTCTGACCGATCCCGTCATGTAGGTACTCAGCAATTTGGCGTCGTTCTTTTTCCTCTGTTACAGACAGGATCGAATTCATCCGTTTCAGTTTGTCCTGATACCTTTTTATTTCGATCAGGCTTCTCTGGAGTTCCATTTCCGTTTTTACCCGATCTGTGATATCCTGAAAAACGCCCCGATAACACAAAAAATCCCCTTCGCTATTGAATTGCGGAAATCCGCTGACCGAAGCCCAAACCTTTCGACCATTTCGGTGTCGAAAGATCAACCGATGATCTTTAAGGTAGCTGTCATTTGAAAAACTATCCAAAATGACTCTACCAAACCAGTGATAACGCTTCCCGGATTGTCGTTCAAAAACGTTCATCTTCCCGACAAGCTCTTCTGACTTAAATCCCAGTATTTTCTCAACGACCGGACTAAGATAGCTAATGACCCCCTTCGGACTAATTTCCCAGTAAAATTCTAGAACATAACCGGAGATTTGCAAAAATCGTTCTTCGTATTGCCTAAACTCATCGTTCTGTTTGGCTAAGTGAAGTTCGAGTTCCTGCGTTTGTTTTTTCAACTGGCCTTCACCATCTTTTAATCGCAATATGGCCTTGACAAGTTCGATTAACTCTGCCCGATAAAATGGTTTTGCAATAAAGGCATCAGCCCCAACTTTTAAGCTTTTAGTCCGAACTTTAGGATCATCTCCCAAAGCTGAAATCATAACGATAGGAATTGAACGGGTAGCAGCATTGGACTTGATTCTTTCGCAGGTCTCATAACCATCCAACTGCGGCATCAAAATATCCAGCAGGATTATGGCAGGAGATTCCGTTTGCGCCAAGTGAATCCCTTCAAGACCAGACGAAGCCAGAAGAACAATATATTCAGGCAATTTCTCACTAAAAATAATCTGCACTAACCGACGGTTTATTTCCTCATCATCGATGACTAAAATCTTCTTATTGGACATCGTCACACCTATTCGTTAAACAAATACAGCAAATAGAAAACTTGAAAATCGAGCATACATCATCATCCAAAATTGTCTATCCGTTCATTTCTATAAACATCAAAGTTATGTTTTTTCCTAACTTCTTCGTTTTTAACATGCGTCATAGTAAAATCAAACAATCAACTTGTAACAGATTTGTTTTCATTAAATTGGGGTTCCAACGCTGGATTCTGGTGAGGATATGGCTGAATGATGAGGCTAACTAAAGCGGTAAGACAAAGGTTACCACTACATTTGGTTTCGAGACGTGTACTGCGGGGCACTGAAAGTCTACAGACTGCAATTCTGGAGCAAGATGGTAATTTCGCGAATGCCGATCACAATCGATCCGGCCGACAGGGTTGCACCAGAAATTGCCTGTACCTCGTCGCCATAGTCGAGTTCTCCCCCATCATAGCCCACAAACTGCTGCAGCCATCGTTTCGACGCTATTTCGCCGCCGTGGTCGGAATAATAGCTGGTCACCCTGACCAGCATCACTTCGCGGTCTTCGTTATAATAAATCAGGTAGTTGAAATAATCGTGTCGCCCTTTTCCTTTTGCCGAGACAACAAACCCACTGGCTTTTTGATCACGGTAAACCTTCGAGACATCTTCGACAAACTCACTCTGAAAGCAATGATCTTCCAGTTTTTCCAACTCCAATTCGGAACGCCCGGCATCCAACTCTTTTGACAACAACTTAATCAACTTTTTGGAGGCGGCATCTTCAGCACCGGCTCCAAACAGTTGAGCTTGCCCTGTTGAAATCAACAGAAGGCAAGCTACAGCTATGAAAATTTTTCTTAAAACCATATTCCAATCCCCAGGTTTAATTGCTTATTGTAATCATCGGTTGCTTCATTACCAAACCATTGCAAGTCTGCTTTCAATACAGCACCGGCAGCCATCCACCATCCAATACCGGCGGTAATATCAGTCCGGTCATAAGCCAGATTTTTCGTAATCCCGTCAACTTCTTGGTGGGTATTATGCTTCTCGTAACGTACAAAAGGAACCAATTTCTGCTCAGTACTTTGCTTGTTCAGCAAATCATAACCAGCCTCTACATAGTAGCCAAACAGTTGACTTCCCAAGTCCTTTCCAGCAAAGGCATTGTACTCGTCGGTATTATTCAGCGAGGCATAGTTCAGCTGTCCTCGAAATACCCATCCTTGGTTCGAATACCGGGCGTCAACGCCAAGCATGTTCAACCCAATAACGGATGAATCGGCCATGGCTTCCATTGCCTGGTCATCTTTTGGAATCCCGTTGTAAAGGCTGGTTTGGGATTTACCCGTATAGGCGCTAAGTCCCAATCGTAAGCCTGGAATACCATAGTAATCCAATTTGGTTGACAGGTTAGGATGCGTCAAAATTGACTCTGCGCCCTTTTGGCGTCCTCCTCTCAAGGCGCTGCTTCCGCCAAGCTTTGCTCCGCCATCGTAGCTGCTGAACCCATTGACCACATACAATTGGTATTTTAAATCCAGTTGCTGAAGCGTTCCATTGAATCCGGCTCCAATTTCGCGCCAGGTAGTTGGCACAATGCGACTATCCAGGTTAGGCCGTTCAACCCCGTTATAAGTAGCTGGTTCATGGTATTCATTCACAATTCCCATTGGGATCAGCAACAAACCACCCCGGAAGTTCAGCCAATTATTGATGCGGTAATTCAGGAAAGCCTGTTCAACGTAAACTTCCGAAACATGCTCATATTCAATTTCGGTGACGAACTGGGTGCGCTCGTTAAAGCGATAGGCAAACATCATCACCAAACGGTGGATATCCATTTTTCCATTCTGATGAACATCAGATGATAAGGGCTGATTATAATCGATTTGTGCGTAACCGCCAATACTCAATTTGTCTTCTGAATCCAGTAACTTTTCTGCTGTATTCTGTCCATTCACATAGCTCATTGAAATCGCGGCCAGCGCGAATACTAGTAACAATCTTTTTCTCATTTCGAAAACAATTAATTAGATGGTAAATTTTATACCTGCGAAAATAGTGTCACCCAAGGATTGCTACAATCCCTATTTGTTGGGATTTTTTAGAAGGATGGAAATGCAGAATATAAAACTGGCTGGTAAAATATCATACACGATGGAGCAACGTGCCGGGAGATTCCGAACTTGTTTCTGAATCGGTTGGCCAAATGCGTAAGAGTAATGGATTATTTATTTTTGACCCTTCCGATTCCGATAAATCGGAACCACCTTCCTTTAACAAGGGCAGGAATCCAATCACTTGCGATGGTGCGAACACAAGTGGCGTGGTTTCCAGTCTGGTTAGCTCGCGGCTTCTTTAAACACTAAGACACCAAGTAGTCGTTGTCAAATAAATTAATTCGTGTCTTGGTGACTTCGTGTTTCAATTCTTTTTTGTGATTGGCAATCATGGGATCTGCTTGGACTTTGGGATTTGGTCCGTGGTCCGGCAGCTGCCGGATGGATTTTCTTTTTTGATATTGGGGCTTCTCATTCGCGGTTCGGAAACCGCGGCGCCCGAATGGCAATGAACGCCGGCGACTCCTCGCGCTCTTTCGCATCGAAATGTTTATTCAGAAAAAGTTATCCGAAAAACGGTTTGGGTGTTATCGGTTATTTTGAAGCGGTTGTCGATTCGGTGGCCAACGATCCAGACGACTTTTCCGGCGCTGTATAAAATCCAGCAGTTCTCTTTTTCCGGAATGGAGAATTTTTCATCAACAAAAAAGTCGCTCAGCTTTTTAAAGCCGCTCATGCCCAAGGGTTGAAAATATTCGCCCTGCTCCCACTTTTTCAGCACCAGCGGAAATTCGAGCAAATCAAAATCAACGTCAGCCACTTCCCTGTTTTTTGAAAACAGAAACTGCTTGTCCCTGGCGAACCGTTCAAGTTGAAGATCGAAAGGCTCAGTGATTTCCAGGCAATCAGCTTCAACGTAAAAACGAGTCAGCTGCCCGGTTGATTTGGGCGTCAGAATAAAAACGTCGCGGTCTTTCACCAGCCGGTGTGTTTCCGAATAAAACGTCTTCCCCGATTCGGACGACAGGGCAAGCCCGATTTCCTTCACCTGACCGGAATTAAAGCCAAACGGATGAAGCACTTCAAACAGCAGGGTTTCGGCGAAGGGTGAGTGTTGCAAGTAGGCCAGATTAAGTTTCAGGCTCTTTCCATCACGACTGACCAGTTGCTGGCGTTCCTCCTCCACTTTTGCCTGGTACAGCTTTTCCGTTTCTTTTAAAATCGCGGCGGTTTTGGCAGCATTGGCTTTAAACGCCGGATTGATTTCTTCAAATAAAGGCAAGATCTTGTGTCGGATCAGGTTGCGTTGGTGCACGAATTCCTGGTTGGATGAATCTTCACGATAAGCCAATTTATTTTCAGCCGCATAGCTGGCTAGCTGTGCACGCGAAGCAAACAACAAGGGACGAACCAACCGCTCTTTTTTGGGATGAATCCCCGACAATCCTCGGATTCCGGTTCCCCGGCTCAGGTTAATCAGCAGGGTTTCCACCAAATCATCCTGATGGTGTGCCGTCAACACATAAGCGTAAGCCAGCGAATCCAACAACTCGTAAAACCATTGGTAACGGAGTTCGCGCGCAGCCATCTCAACCGAAATGCCCTCCTGCAAGGCAAACTCCCGGGTTTCAAATGTTTTTACATACAACTCGATCCCGCGCTCCCCGCAGTAGTCGCGCATAAACACTTCATCACCATCCGACTCGGCGCCACGAAGCTTAAAGTTGCAATGAGCCACCACAAAGTCATGCTCCAGTTGCCGAAACAAATCGAGCATGACCATGGAGTCGCATCCGCCGCTAACCGCCAAAACCAGCCGGTCAGTCGGTAGCAATAAGTGCTCAGTAGCTATATAATTTTCAAGCTTAGGAAGCATCGCCCAGTTTGACTACCTTTTCGCAAATACGGATCACCACTTCAACTGCTTTGATCATTGATTTGGTTGGCACATATTCATAAGGTCCGTGGAAATTATGTCCGCCGGCAAAAATATTCGGGCATGGCAGTCCCATATACGACAAGCGTGAACCGTCAGTTCCTCCGCGAATTGGTTTGATTTTCGGATCGATCCCCAACTCTTGCATGGCTTCTTCGGCCAAATCAACAACATACATCACAGGTTCCACTTTTTCGCGCATGTTGTAGTATTGATCAACCATTTCCAGTTCCACTGTTCCTTGTCCGTAGGTCTCATTCAAGAAATTGCATGCCTGCGTGACCAGAGTTTTGCGTTTTTCAAACAAGTTCATATCATGATCGCGAATGATGATCGCCAACGTAGTTTCATCAACACCTCCCTGAAACGACACACAATGGAAAAAACCCTCGCGCTTCTCGGTGAATTCCGGACGTTCATTCGCCGGCAACATTGACATCAATCGCGTGCCCACCTCAATGGCATTGATCATTTTATTTTTGGCCGTACCCGGATGCACACTGCGCCCCTTAATGGTTATCGTAGCCATCGCTGCATTGAAGTTCTCATATTCCAGTTCTCCGATCTCCCCGCCATCGAGCGTGTAGGCGAATTTGGCTCCGAATTTTTCCACATCAAAATAGTCGGCCCCCTTGCCTATTTCTTCGTCGGGTGTAAAGCAAACACGTACTTTCCCATGTTTAACTTCCGGATTTTCGAGCAGGTAATCCATGGCAGTCATAATCTCGGCCAAGCCGGCCTTATCGTCGGCTCCAAGCAGGGTAGCTCCATCCGTAGTGATCAGCTCCTGCCCAATATACTTTTCCAGATCAGGGAACTGTTTCGGAGACAGGACAACTTTTTCATTCAGCGGAATATCGCCGCCTTCATACTTCACGAATTGCGGATTGACATTTTCTCCTGAGAAATCAGGACTGGTATCCATGTGGGCAACAAAACCAACCACCGGACAATCCTGTTCAATATTGGAAGGAAGGGTTGCCATCACATAACCCTTGGCATCTTTCTCTATGTCCTGCATGCCTATCTCCTTCAACTCAGCCACCAATTGATCCGCAAAATCGAGCTGGCGGTCGGTACTCGGAAAACTTTTACTTTTTGGATCGGATGTGGTATGCACTTTGGCATACCGCATAAAACGGTCAATTACTTTTTCCATATCGTTAAATATCATCAGAGTTAAACTTAAAACCAACACGTTTGCCGGTTATTATTTTCGAATGGCTGATTTCATCCTTCATCTGTTCTACCGAAGCGATTTTTACCTGATCGTACGGTGGCACCAAAAGGTCAAAATCAACCGCATATTTAATCGCCGTTTTCAGGATCTGCCTAAAAACATCTTTGGTCACCACATCGTTGCCAAAATCTTTCACCAGTTCGCCCGATTGACGCTTTCCTTCAACAAAAAAGTGATTTTCCTGGTTGATAAAAATTCGCGCAATCAAGTAGCCCAAATCCTGCGAGCGGTTGTATTTAAAAGAGTCGGACAAAAAATTATAAATATGAATAATGCCGCAATAGGAGTTCAGTGGTTTTTCTTTCACATAATTGATTTTCCAAATGGGGTGTTCGCGGTTGAACACAAACACATTGGAGTGCATACTGAAAACCAGCAAGTCGCCCGCCAGTTTAAACTCAGCTTCAAACGGTCCTTTTTCAATATAAACAGGCAGTACTTCAACCGAAACTTTGCCGTCCAGAGCGGTACGAAACTCTTCCACCAGCTCTTTCAGCACTTCTTTCAACACATTGAAGGAGGCCAGGGTATTGGCGTGCGCCTGTTGCTTCACATTGGACTTGGCAACAATCAGCTCGTAGTTGTGGTTAATATCCGTAACTTTTGTCATTCGTTTTAGATTTTCCCTAAAAATAAGAAAAGCAGCCAAGAATGACTGCTTTCTTTTATCATGATTTGTAAAAAATCTAGTAAGCCAGGGCAAATAATACGCGCTGCGACGACGGTTTTCCTGAATAAATGCACTTTCCTTCCTCTTTCACCCCGTCAAACGGTATGCAGCGAATGGTGCCTTTGGTTTCTTCCTTAATTTTTTGTTCGGT
>JAGXIR010000092.1 GCA_024635605.1 Sunxiuqinia sp. | reverse complement strand
ATGTAACGACCACCAATAATGGAGCTGATGCGATCGACCTGGTTCGTGACAATCACTTCGATATTATTTTTTTAGACGAAAACATGCCGGGTCTGACCGGATTGCAAACTCTGGATGAAATAAAGGAAATCAATCCCAACGTGCCGGTGGTCATGATCACCAAAAGCGAAGAAGAAGATATTATGGATCAGGCTATTGGGGCAAAAATGGCTGACTATCTGATTAAGCCGGTCAATCCTAAACAAATTCTGCTATCCATTAAAAAGAATGTCGGACAGGAAGAACTGGTGACCCGGAAAACAACGTCGGCTTACCAAAGTGAATTTGCCAAGATTGGGATGCGCCTGAACGAACGTCTCGACTGGAAAGACTGGACCGAGGTTTACCGCAAGCTGGTATTTTGGGAACTTGAGCTCGCAGCGTCGCAGGACAGTACCATGGACGAAGTGCTGAAAATGCAAAAAGCAGAAGCCAACAAGGCCTTTAGCCGCTACATCAAAACAAATTACCTCAGTTGGTTTGAAAAGGGAACCGAAGATCGCCCCTTGTTATCGCCTGATATTTTCAAATCGAAAGTTTTTCCCCAACTGGACAAAGGACACAAAGTGTTGGTTCTGGTGATCGACAATTTGCGGTACGATCAATTTCGGGTGCTGAATTCGGTGCTTAATCAGTATTACCTGACCGAAGAGGAAGATCTGTATTGCAGCATTTTACCAACGGCAACCATGTATGCCCGCAACGCAATTTTTGCCGGATTAATGCCTTTGGAGATTTCGCGTTTGCACCCGGAATACTGGGAAGATGATGACAACGAAGGAAACAAAAATACGCACGAACGCGAGCTGATGCAGACCCAGATGAAAAGACGAGGCCGAAGTGAGCGGTTAAACTTTGAGAAAATTACCAACTGGCGGTCGGGGAGAAAGTTGAGCGACAGCCTGGGAAATATCATGCAAAACGATTTGTCGGTCATGGTTTTTAACTTTGTCGATGTCATGTCGCATGCCCGCACCGAGATGGATATGATGAAAGAGCTGGCCAGCGACGAAAAAGCTTATCGTTCGCTTACCTTAAGCTGGTTTAACCATTCTTCGCTGTTCGAATTGTTAAAATCGCTAGCCGAAAATAAGGTGAAGGTGATTCTGACAACCGATCACGGCACCATCAGGGTAGATAATGCGCTGAAAGTCATTGGAGATCGCGAAACCAATACCAACCTGCGTTATAAGTTGGGGCGTAACTTAAATTACAACCACAAACAGGTGTTCGAGATTACCAATCCTGAAAAGGCTTATTTGCCCGGGCGAAATGTGAGTTCCAGCTTTATTTTTGCTTTGAACGATGACTTTTTTGCCTATCCGAATAATTACAACCATTACGTGCAGTATTACCGCGACACCTATCAACACGGGGGTGTTTCGTTGGAAGAAATGGTAATACCGGTGATAACGATGACACCGCGGGCGTAATAAATGCCGGTAGCGGCGTCTTGGTGTTTTGGGGTGCTGATTAATGGAAATCGATAAAGAACAGTGAGGCTTTGAATTTTAGCGTTCCTTTTCAATTTTTAAATCGCGGATCTGACGGTAGGTTTTGTTGGCAAAGACGAATTCCTGTAGCTTTTTATTCTGTACGTGTAGAATTTCCTCTTTGGTACCTTCCCATGTTTTCACCCCTTCGCTGATGAACAGAATTCGGTCACCGATCTCCATCACGGAGTTCATATCGTGGGTGTTAATCACGGTGGTCATATTGAAATCAACGGTCAGTTCATGAACCAGTTCATCAATGACCAACGATGTCTCCGGATCGAGCCCTGAGTTCGGTTCGTCGCAAAACAGGTATTTGGGATTCATGACAATTGCACGGGCAATAGCCACACGCTTTTGCATTCCACCCGAAATCTCGGCGGGATATAATTTATGGGCTTTTTCAATATTGACCCGATCCAGACAAAAGTCAACGCGGTTTTGCTTTTCCTTGAGGGTTTTGTTGGTAAACATGTCCAAAGGAAAACGGACATTTTCTTCCACCGAAAATGAATCAAACAAAGCGCCTCCCTGAAAAACCATGCCCATTTCTTGTCGCAACTTCTTCCGAAGCTTATGGTTCATTTTGGTAAAATTGCGGTCGTCATAAAAAATATCGCCCTGATCCACTTCATGCAAACCAACAATCGATTTTAGCAAAACCGTTTTTCCACTTCCGCTTCGGCCAATAATCAAATTGGTTTTTCCGGCTTCAAACACGGTTGATACTTCATCCAGTACCAGGTTGTCATCGAACGATTTGCTGATGTTTTGAATTGTTATCATTAGAATAAGAGTTGCGTTAAAACCAAGTCGAAGACCAGAATCAGGATGTTTGTATTGACGACTGCCCGCGTACTTGCAGCACCCACTTCAAAGGCACCGCCATCAACATAATAGCCAAAATAAGCCGGAACCGTCGCCACCAGAAATCCAAAAAAGAGGGTTTTGATCATCGAGAACGTGACATAGTATGGCGTGAACAGGTACTGAATACCATTGATGTAGTCGGGTGCTGTAACTGCTCCAACCGATGGCCCGACAATTAATCCTCCGATTAGTCCAAAAAATACACTCAGTACAAAAAGAAAGGGGAAAATAAAGACGACGGCTAAGGTTTTTGGTAGAATTAGATAACTGGCCGAATTGATGCCCATGATTTCGAGCGAATCAATTTGTTCGGTTACCCGCATACTCCCAATTTCCGAAGTAATATTTGAGCCAATTTTACCAGCCATAATTAAAGCCATGATGGTGGATGAAAACTCCAGGATGAGTGTGTCCCGGTTTCCAAGGCCAATGAGATAACTCGGAAATAATGGGCTGGACATGTTGTAAGCCACTTGCAGTGTAATAATACCGCCCATGAAAATGGAAATGATGGCTACAATTCCAACCGAATCCAATCCCAGTTGTTCGACCTCAATAAACAGCTTTCGAAAATAAATGCGATGCTTTTCCGGACGCGAAAAGGCCCGGGAAAGTAAGGAGAAATAGCGTCCTACATGAAAAAAAAGATTCATAGCAATACTTTAGCATAAAGTTACAAATAATTGGGTATGAAACGAGCCATGAGAAAAAGTTTCTCTTTGGATCATTATAAATCCCGCCAGCTTCAACAATGATAACAAAAGTAAACACAATAGTGTGAAGAGCATGCAACAAATTTTAAATTGCTTAATGGGCATAATTTAAGGGTAAAATAGGTATATTTGATAACGGATTTCAAAATTAAAATGAATGAAGAATAATTTTTGTATCATAATGGCCGGCGGAATTGGGAGCCGCTTTTGGCCGATGAGTAAAAGCTCAATGCCCAAACAGTTCTTAGATATTTTAGGAACAGGACGTACCTTCATCCAAATGACATACGACCGCTTTAAAAAAGTTTGTCCCGCTGAAAATTTTTATGTCGTTACCAGTGTCGATTATAAAGATCTGGTTTTGGAACAACTGCCGGAGTTAAACGAAGAGCAGATTTTATTGGAGCCGTTACGTCGCAACACCGCTCCTTGTGTAGCTTATGCAAGCTATCGGATTAAGAGTATCAACCCGGAAGCCAATATCATTGTTGCCCCATCAGATCATTTAATTTTGAAAGGAGATGAGTTTATTGCTGAAATTCAGAAGGGGATTGATTTTGCCGCAAACAACGATGTGCTGGTAACTTTGGGAATTACTCCCAGCCGGCCCGAAACAGGTTACGGCTACATTCAGGTTAACGGAAAGTCGGAATACAAGGATTTCGATAACTTGTTTAAGGTGAAAACATTTACTGAAAAGCCCGACCTTGAAATGGCTGAAATCTTTGTGTCGAGCGGAGAATTTTTCTGGAATTCAGGGATTTTCATCTGGTCGCTGAAAAGCATTCTGAAGGCTTTTGATCAGTATTTAGATGGTGTTTCCAGTTTATTCCGAAAAGGTGAAAAGCTTTATGGAACCAACGATGAAGTTCATTTTATTAGCAAGACCTATTCTGAATGTCAAAATATTTCGTTGGATTATGGGATTATGGAAAAGGCTGAAAATGTTCATGTGCTGTGTGCTGATTTTGGCTGGAGTGACTTGGGAACCTGGGGGTCGTTGTATGAGAACAGCTCGAAGGATGAATTCAATAATTCGATTAAAGGGGGTGATGTGTTTATCTATCAAACCGAAAATTGCATTGTGAACGTGCCCCATGGCAAGATCGTGGTGTTACAGGGACTGAACGGCTACATTGTAGTTGAATCAGATAACACCTTGCTGATTTGCAAAAAGGAAGATGAGCAGCAAATTCGCCAGTTTGTAAGTGATGTGAAGATGGTTAAAGGGACGGAATTTGTCTAAACGAGCGAGTCAATCGTATGGAGAAAAGCTTTTTCAGCAATGAGGAAGCTTTTTTTTATTGCCTGAATTCGTCTTTGAACGAGGTGCGAACACAACGAAAACCGACGTATGATTTGGTGGTGTCTTCATACTCAAAGCTTCGTGTTGAGTTACGAATGTAGTAGGCAATATCTTTCCATGATCCGCCCCGAATAACTTTTCGTTTCATTACCGGAGCATCGTCAGGTAACGAATTGTATTCGAATGAGGGGTTGAAGTCATTCACATTTTCATAGGCCGATTCGTTAAAGGCAGTGCTGGTCCATTCGGCAACATTGCCTGCCATATCGTAAATCGCATAATCATTAGGATCGAAGCTGCCAACCTTCATGGTTGTTGTGCTCGATTCGCTATCGGCAACATAGTTGCCTCGCCGCGGTTTGAAATTCGCTTTAAAACACCCCATGATGTTGCGGGTATAGTAACTTCCCCAGCTGTACAAGGTTCGTTCATGTCCTCCTCGTGCGGCATATTCCCACTCGGCTTCGGTTGGAAGGCGATAGGCATGCATTGAAGGTGCAGACAAAAGTGTCTGGTAGCTATTCATCATTTCCGTGCGCCAATGACAGAAAGCTTTGGCCTGGTGCCAGTTTACGCCAACTACCGGATAGTCGTCAAAACCGACGTGTGAAAAATAATTCTTGGTGAGTGGTTCGTTATAAGCATAGGTATAATCGCGGATCCAGCATAGGGTATCCGGATAGATCGGAACACGTTCGTTGAATATGAAGGACGCCCGGCTTTCGATCGGCACTTCTTCTCCTTCAGCATTGATCACCGTTCCTTCATAAGATTGTGTGTCGTAATTGTAACGGTTTTTTCTTTTTGCTGCCTGTTTGTAATCAATCCATTGGTACTGGTAGACAAATTTGCGCGTATCGATTGATTTTGAAAAATAAGTGCGCTCTTCCTCCGGAATGTATAATTCTTCGAGTGCCATCTGAAAATCAGAATTTCTCCACTCAATGGGGACATGCCAATTCAAATAGGGTACTTCGTAAAAGTTTCCGCGGTCATCTTCGGCTGGCATAAACTCTGGATAGGTTTCAGCAAGCAGAGTTCGTGCAAGGGAATCTCTCACCCAGTAGATAAACTGACGGTATTCGTTATTGGTAATTTCAGTGTTATCGATCCAAAAAGCTTCTACCGAAACCCGTTTGGTGGTTGTATTAAATCCCTGAAGTTCATCGTCTTCCGCTCCCATGACATAGCTTCCCCGGTCAATGTAAGCCATCCCAAAGGGCGAAGGCTCATAAAAAGGCTTGGATTCCTCGGGATATAGGTAGCTGAGTGTTTGATCCTTTTTACATGACATGAGAAGAATCAACAACAGGAAAACTAATATGGAGAAGCTTTTGCTCATTTGCTGTTACCGAAAGGGACTGCTTTGAGTTAACGTTTCCTGAAAAATTAATATTGTACTTTATTAGTCGAAAAAAGCCTTATGAGTCAAGCTCATAAGGCATTCGTTCATTCACGGTTATTTCGTTAATATTCCCACAGGTCTTGTTCAAAGTCGAATATATCGGCTTCAATTCGTTTGGCCTCCAGCATGGCTTCGCGGCCACTTAAATACTGGCTAATTGCCCGGTTGTTGTAAACATTCGATTCTCGGACTACGTAACTGTTGAATTTACGTTTGATGAACAGATCGTCAAAAGACATACTTTGGGCTGTGTTGTTTGGGTTGATGGCTGAATGTGTTGCCAACAATTCGCGGGCTTCGGGATAGTAAATCCAGAAAGCCTGACGACGCTGTACATTTTGCCGGTTAATATCTTCATCGCGATAGTACTCCTGGATGGGACAAATACCGATGATACGTGTGTTTAGCGTTGAGGTTTGCTTGTCAAAAAACCATTCTTCTTTTACCATAAACTGTTTCACTTCCTCAGAACGGATTTCGCTAACAATCTCCTTGGTTTCCATTTCGCCTGTTTCCAGGTTGCGAACGTCTCGGGTACGGGTTGTCGCACCAAACGCCTCTTTTACCTGCTCAAAGGTCATTGGTACCTTAAACTCGTCATCCGTACGGGCATCGTAAGCAGTTAGCTGGCCGTTTTCAATTCCTTCTAAAAACAGGTTAATCAGATTTGTACGCCCATCCATATTGGTGGTTGGAAAATACAGGATCTGGTTCATTTTCTCCCTCAGGTCAATAATCCGCCAGATTTTTTTTGACCACATCACATCGGCTTCCCGGATTGGGGCAAAGGCCATGGGTTTTCTGTTTTCGATATTGGTACGTTTAAACGCACCGTCTATTACCTGAGCTTGCGTGTCTTTTGCTGAAAAGCAGAAGGTAGTGCAAACAATTCCTATCCCGATCAAAAACTTTTTCATGTGTTATCTTATTTTAAAGCTAATTGGCGACAATTGTCTGTTAGTTCCATCATCACCACGAGCCATAATGTTATCAATATAAATAATACTACCCGTTGTCAGGGCATTGAATTGTCTGGTCTGATCAGTCGTAAATCGATTTGAATTGGATGACCAGGTATTGGTGTACCCTCCGGCGCCGGTAAAGGTAATGTCGAATTGGGTCACCGTAAATTTCAGGTCAAAATCAAAGTCGATTAAGGCGGCAAAGATTCCAGCTTCCGCCAGGAGATCTTCCTTGCGAATCACACCGCTGGCTTGTCCGGCGATGGTTGCCACAGGGTCAGGCACTTGTTTCACCCGAAAGACCATGGAGCCCATTGAGCGCGGTTGTCCGCCAATGTTTGCGTTCACAGTCACTCTGGTGTTGCGTCCATTGATGTCTTCAGCCGTTGGAAAAACCAAATAATCTTTTCCGTCTTGCTGAATCCTTCCGTTGGTAACGGTCACTTGTAAATCTTCGGAAGGAACACCAGGAACCGAGACACTAACCGGATTGGGAACCCCCATGTAGAATACGTTCATTTTGGTCGGCGAAATGGTTACCGAAGGTTCGCTGACAATATATTCTTCTTCGAAAGGGTAGGAGTTAAAGCCCCCTTCAGGTGTTTTGTATTTGATGATTCCACCCCATTTGTATGTTCCGGCAGTGGTTGCCGGCACTTCGTATATCCCTTTTCCATCCACAATCTTCAGCGGCCTGTCATTGATTAAAATAATGGGCTGTTGCGTAGTGTCTTCGGCAGCCAAAAATACTTCGGCGCGGTAAACATCACCTTCAAGTACATACGATGTTTTTGCAATTACCCGTGCACCCAATTTGTTGAATTTGAATGAACTGGCATCAATTTGGCTGTACAGATAGGTCAAAATGTTGGATTCGGCATTTTGAACGTCAATCTGAATCTTAGACAACAACGCAACTACGGCAATGATCGGCTTATTGTCAAAGAGTTCAATCTCCCAGGTTCTTTTCTCAGCTCCTTCTTTTAGTCTCATTTTTGGGTCGGAAGTATCCAGCTCTTGTTGGATAGTCTGTCGAATGGGCGAATCTTCCTCAAGAAACGAAAGAAACGCTTCTTTTAATTCGTCGATATCGGCTTTCAGGTCTTCCGCCTTTTTCATCCTGATCATCACTTCGGAAGGAACGTTCAACTCGTCATCTTTCTTGATGACAATGGTATCGCCCTTGGTATTGACCATGAATGATTTTTGGCTTAAGTTAACTGATTCGCCTGTTTCAGTCAGGTTTGTTCCGCCGGATCGCATGATGATTTCTTCCTTCAGATCCGTAATTTTATTGGTCAAGCCATCGGTAAGCGCTTTCACCCGGTCGGCTTTATCTTTCCACTCTTGCACTTTTGCCGGACTTTCTTCGTAGGCTTGGGCAAAGGATGCATAAAGCTGGTTGTTTTTCGAGTCAACACTTTTGAGTGTTTGCATTAAGCTTGAATCAACCACGCGGAAGGCGTCTAACACTTCGGATGCAACATTTAGTGCCATCATTGCCAGCAGCACTAAATACATCATGTTGATCATCTTCTGTCGTGGAGTTTCCGGACAATTCTTGGTTCCCATATGCTAATGAGCTTATCGGTTTTTTATTTATTCTTATAGTTCATTGCTCCCAGCATATTGCCATAAATTGAATTTAGGGCTTCCAGGTGTTTATTCAGTTCTTCAGCGTTGTTCTTGTATTTTTTAATTTCTTCAGTTGACGAGGCAATCATTTCATTCATTTGTGCCATTTCTTTAAAGAAATTTTGCGAAGACTGGAGTTGTTGGTTCGTTTCTCTGAGCTGACTTTCGTATGATGAGTTTAACGATTCGAGGTTTTTATTCAGCTTTGAAAGATTTTCTCCGTAACTGGCCGAGCTTTTGCTTAACTCTTCCATTCCCGTGTCAATTGTTCCGGCTACTTTTTGGTACGATGAGGCTAGTTTATTGCTCGCTTGTGCCAGCTGATTGGTAAATTCCTCTCCGGAAGTAGCCAGTTTGCTGAGCATTTGATT
>JAGXIR010000091.1 GCA_024635605.1 Sunxiuqinia sp. | reverse complement strand
GCACAGGCCAGGTGACAAGGTAAAAGTTTTGATAAAAAGAGATAATAAACCGAAACAATTTACGGTGACCCTCCGTAACATGCACGGAGATACAGAAATCGTCAAAGCGAGCGACAATAGTTTTCTTGGCGCTAAATTTGAGGAAGTAACACAATTAACAGAAAACGAGAGATACCAACTTCGCTTAAGCCATGGAATTAAAATCACCAATTTGGATAAAGGTAAACTAAAAGATGCTGGTTTGAAGGAAGGTTTTATTGTAACCGACGTGAACAAGGAGAGGATCAATACGGTTACTGATTTCAAACGCATTATTAACCAAGCAAAAGGCGGTGTATTGATCGAAGGGTTATATCCAAATGGAGAGCCGGCATACTTCGTTTTCGGAATGAATTAATAATTCAATCGTTTACGTAGAATTAACAAAGCAAAGCGCTTTAGCTAAAGCGATCCATCTGTTTGAATTATTGACCTAAAAAGTCTATATTTGCACGATTTTTTTTTAGAAGGGTATATGAGACAATTAAAGATTACAAAATCGATTACCAACCGTGAGAGTGCTTCTCTTGACAAGTATTTGCAAGAAATTGGCAAGGAGGATCTGATTACAGTTGAAGAGGAAGTTGAGTTAGCGCAGCGGATTAAAAAAGGCGATCAGGCAGCATTGGAAAAACTGACCCGCGCGAATTTGAGGTTCGTCGTTTCGGTTGCCAAGCAGTACCAAAACCAAGGCTTAAGCCTTCCCGACTTGATTAACGAGGGAAATCTTGGACTGATTAAGGCAGCTGAAAAGTTTGACGAAACCCGCGGCTTTAAGTTTATTTCCTATGCCGTGTGGTGGATCCGTCAGTCTATCCTTCAGGCTTTGGCTGAACAGTCGCGTATTGTTCGATTACCGCTTAACCAGGTCGGTTCGTTGAATAAAATCAACAAGGCATTTTCGAAATTCGAACAGGAAAACGAACGCAAACCATCCCCTGAAGAGTTGGCCGACTCACTGGATTTGCCAGCGGAGAAAGTTGCCGACACCTTACGTGTGTCAGGTCGCCACATCTCGGTTGATGCTCCTTTTGTTGAAGGAGAAGACAACAGCCTGCTTGACGTACTGATCAACAATGATTCTCCGAACGCCGACCGCGCTTTGATGATGGAATCATTGGCCAAGGAAATTGAGCGTGCTCTTGCTACCCTTACCGAACGCGAAAGCGACATTATCCGAATGTTTTTTGGAATTGGATGCCAGGAAATGACCCTGGAAGAAATTGGAGAACGTTTCGGGCTGACCCGTGAAAGGGTACGACAGATAAAAGAAAAAGCAATTCGCCGGTTACGGCATACTTCGAGGAGTAAATTGCTAAAAACTTATCTTGGATAAAAGATTCACACAAAACCGCCTAAAGAGGCGGTTTTTTTTGCTTCAAAAAAACAAGCGGCCACCCCGTTTGTTTCTTTCATAAAGACACACGTACCAATCATATTATGGGCAAAAAAATCATGATCCTGTTCACCATTATCATCACCCTGATCGTAATCGCTTTTATCGTCATTCGGCTAAATCCCTCCTTTGGAGCTTCGTCCACAGGTGAGCGCTTACAACGAATCCAACAATCGCCGAACTTCAGAGACGGTAAATTTCAAAATCCGGTAGCAACAGCTATGCAAACCGATGACATGCCTTTCTTTAAAATAATGAAGGAATTTCTCTTCACCAAAGGCAACCGGGTACCGGCAGCAACGATCCAAACCTTGCCCCTTGACCAAACTGCTTTTCACCAGAAAAAAGGCGGCGTAAAAATCTGTTGGCTGGGGCATTCATCACTTCTGATCGAGCTTGACGGGAAAGTTATTTTAACCGACCCGGTATTCAGCCAACGTGTTTCGCCCTTTTCGTTTGTCGGGACCAAAGCGTTCCCGTATTCAGAAACTTACAGTTGGGAAAGCCTGCCGAAAATTGACCTGGTACTTCTGTCGCACGATCATTACGACCACCTGGATTACCAAACCATCCGCAAACTAAAAGACGAAAATCTGCCATTCGTTACCGCTTTGGGTGTCGGGGCGCATTTGGAACGTTGGGGAATTTCTCCTGAACGAATCACCGAGCTGGATTGGTGGGAAAGCTGGCAATTCACCGAAAACATCCGGTTGACCGCCACCCCGGCCCGGCATTTCTCCGGGCGTGGGCTTACCAACCGGTTTTCAACCCTTTGGGCTTCGTGGGTAATCGCCGGATCGGAAAATCGTATATTTTTTGGAGCCGACTCAGGCTATTACCCGGGCTTTAAAACCATTGGCGACCAATACGGCCCCTTTGACCTGGCCCTGCTCGAATGCGGCCAATACAGCCGTTACTGGCCCTACATCCACATGTTGCCGGAAGAAGTGATTCAAGCAGCAAACGATCTTGGAGCCAAATCACTGCTGCCCATTCACTGGGGAAAATACAAACTGAGCATTCATCCGTGGACCGAGCCGGTTGAACGGCTTCTGGAAGCCAATAATGACCGGAACATCATCATCAGCACACCGCAGGTTGGTGAGGTCTTTGACTTGGACAGTTCGCTGCCGAACCGGAAATGGTGGAAAGAATAAACGGCAGAATCCTTTAAACAAAGAGCCCGATGGAAGCTAATATTTCAGTGGGTCAATCACATTCCACCACTCCTTTTACAGTTGGTCTTTTTTCCTTCCTGATGACATGAAATTTTATTTTCTCCCTGATGGAAATAAAAGCACCTCAAGAGCCAAATAAATAGTCAACATAGGAAAAGTTTCTCCCCATGCAAACTAAGGATGATGTGGTTCCTCCCCATCACTTCCGCTGGTTCTTCAATTCCCCTTTCATAAAAGCCATGGGATTATAAAAAATGTGATCGCGCAGGCGGGCCTGGCGTGCCAGTCGCCAGTTTTCGACATAGGTCAGTGCTTTGCGCAGCAGGTCGAAGTAAAGGGCCACCATCAGCAAAAACGTCAACAGCCACATCACGCCAATGTTATAAAAAATGGTGTCAATCCTCCAGTCGCCCAGCAGTTTGTACGAAGCATAAAAATGGGCAGCTCCGTTGGTATGGGCGGGTTTTCGGTAGATGGGCTCGTCACCCTGAAAAATATGATTGTCGAACACGTACGTTTTATACAAGCTGTATTTGTCACGCACCAAGGTTTCCATTTTCTTGTTGGTATGACGCTGCTTAAAAGCAATCAAACGGTCGTTGTCGCCTCCAAACTGAGCCAGTAAATCCTCATATTTTTGCTCTAAAATGCGCGAAGCTTCGCTATATTTTTTCTTGTAGCTTTCCTGCGAAAAATTCAGGTACCCGGCTAACATCGTGTTAAGGTTCGAATTGAAACGACTGGTGCCAAGCGACTCGTAAGCCAGGTGAATTGAATCGTTAAATTGGCCCACTCCTTCAAACAAATCAGCAAAGGAATTTTTAAGCAACGGTGCCAGTGTTTCAGCTTCTTCCGGTCGATTATTCTTATTCAACGCGTTGTATGAATTCAGATACTTCTCTACCTCAGGAATCCAGTAAAAAGCCTTAAATCCCAAGTCATTCTTCGCTTGTTCCTCCTTGAAAATTACCTGGCGATAGCCGTTGTTCTTAAACTGATTAACAGCCAGCGCCTCGTATGACCAGCGCGAAACCATGACGTCGCCAATCAGCGGTGTCCGGTTGTAGCTGCTTAGCGATGGATGCATCTTGTTAAAATCGATGATCACCCCACTGAGCAACAGTTGTGGCACCAACAGGAGTGGAATCAGGATGTAAATGGCTACCGCCGAATTTAAACCGGCGGACAAGTTTAAACCCAGCAAATTGGCAAAGCAGGCCGTGGAAAACAAAATAGCCCAGGTTGAAAAGGTAAGCCCCTGAATTTCGAGCATGTAATGGCCAATAAGCACAAAGGAAATCACCTGAACAGCCGAAATGAGAAAGAGCATCAATATTTTGGATGAAATGTAGGCTCCGCGGCTTAAATCGAGAAACTCCTCACGCTTCAGGATTCGTCGGTCCTTAAAGATTTCTTCGGCGCTAATGCTAAGGCCAATGAACAGGGCTACTACCACGCTCATAAAAAGGAAAGCCGGCAAATTATCGTTATTGGCCAACCAGTAGGTTCCCTCGGCCGAGTATTTCGAGAAAAACCCCAGGATAAGAGCCAGCAAAGGCGCTTCGAGCAAAGCAATAGCCAAGTATTGTTTGTTTGAACGCTTGGTCGCAAAATCACGCTTAATAAACAGCTTCAACTGCCGGAACCAGTCGGGCACCTTAAAGTAAACATCCGGGAAAACCTCTTTCTCTGCCGGGTTGGTGATCATGAAATCGAGCACACGTGGCTCTACGTTCTTTTTATAGCGCTCAAACCAATCTTCAGGTGAAATCTTTCGCCGCCGAATACTTTTTCCAAACGGGTTCACCATCCGGGTTTCAATAATCCGAAGCGGCTGCTCGGTTTTCACATTCCCGCAACTCAAACATTCGCTTTCATCCGGATTCACGTAGTTTGCCTCGTTCTTGAAATAGACGATCGCGTCCATCGGGTTTCCAAAGAACACCACCCTACCCCCTTTATCCATCACAATCATCCGGTCAAACAGCTTGTAAATATCGCTGGACGGCTGATGAATGTTGGCAAATACCAGTTTACCTTTCAAACATTGCTTTTTCAGCAAATACATAACCTTTTCCGAATCGGCCGACGACAGACCTGATGTCGGCTCATCGACAAACAAGATGGAGGGTTCGCGCATTAGCTCCAGGGCAATGTTCAGGCGCTTTCGCTGGCCACCGCTTAGTATTTTTTTCAGCGGACTACCAACCACCAGGTCGCGGGCTTCAACCAAATCAAAATCGTTCAATGCCTGATCGATCTTCGCTTCAATCTGCTCGTTACTCATATCGCCAAAGCAAAAGCGGGCATTGAACTCCAGGTTCTTGTAAACGGTCAGCTCTTCCAGCAGCAGGTCATCTTGTGGAACATATCCAATCACCCCTTTCAGTAATTCGTCATTGGCCGGGTCATGCAAATCGTACCCGTTGATGGTGATGGTTCCGTTATTGGGTTTAAGCTTCCCGTTCAGGACATTCAGCAAAGTCGTCTTTCCAACGCCACTGCCGCCCAAAATTCCCACCAAATCGCCGGAGCGTTCCTGGAAGCTCAGCGGGTGTACCCCGTAGTTCTTCCGGGTAAACCGATATTCAATATTTTCCACATTCAACACAATGCGCGGCTTGCCCTTTTCCTGAATAAAACGGGTCATCACACTGCTGTAGTAAATGGGAATGATTCGGGAGGTCTTCAAAATGGCTCCGGGAGGAAAAACATACAAGCGGTGCTGGGTTAAGCGGTGCCCATTCATATACATGTTTCGCGGCCCCCAATACTTAAAAAATAAGGTATTGATGCTGGCGATGCGGATCAGTTCGAGCTCAACCTGCTGGTTTTCGCGGTAAAGATGCTTGATCTCCTTATCGTGATAGCTTTCGTTGCCGTTCACCACAAACAGGCTGGACTTATCTTTGACTTTTTGAATGGAATAAAGGTGAAACCGGTACAGACTATCGTATTCTTTGGCATTGATTTTCAGACCCCGGGCCACCAGGCTGACTGTTTTTAAATCGTCGAGCTTAAAATCGCCTTCCTTTTTGATGAAGTTTAAAAGCTGGGCCACAATCATGAAACGTGTTCCCAGGTCGAACTGTCCGACGATATCGTCGCAAATTTCGTTCAGGTACGACTTGTTGATGAACTTCTGGCCGTTGCCATTCTGTTCATACAAAATATCGCGGTTGGTGATATGATAATGCTCCACGAACTCCTGGTAATGTTGATGATACACATCAACCAGTTCGCGGTTAAAGTTTTCATGCAAAAACGACTCGACCAGCTCCGAAGAAATCTTCTTGGAATCTTCATTGTGGTAGTCGGTAATGATGGCAAACAACCGGATCAACGTTTCGATGATACCTTCATACATAAGTCTGGAGATTTAAGAAAAAACGGATTTCTGCATTCCTGATTCAAAGGCGGAACAACAAAAACCCGTTTTGTATTTTGAAAGCATCGTGCTTTACTGAACAAACTTATTCCGAATTGAAGCAATTAAATCGGTCAACTTAACAACTTGCTCTTTGGTCATTGAGGTTGCCCCTTCTTCCAAAGCATAAACGGCATTAACACTCATAATGTCAGCATATAGATCACCCAATAGCTCGGTGTCTTTGTAGGCCTCCATCATTTCTTCCAGCTTCATCAGCGGCTCCTTCTGAAACAGGATGGCTTCAATCAACTTTGGATCCTGGAAGGTATTTTCCGACACATTGGTTGTCAGGTACAAACCTTCAATCACGGTTCCGGAAAGCACCAAGTACGAAACTTCAGTCCGTCCCTGCTGATTCAGGTAAGAATAAGCATTCTGAAACATATCTGTAATAATTTCAACCAGCTTTTCCTTGTCATCCAGATTGGCTTCAATCTGGTCCGGCAGATCTTCCTGAAAAGCACCGGTTAAATCCAGTTCGCGAACCAATGTTTCGCTGGCTTTAAAGTAATTCTGCACATCTGCTTTTTGGTTGTAAGTGGTTGCGTAAGCCAAGTCAGCCGTATAAATTCCCAGATTCACGGCCCGGTCTTTTTCCGAGAAATAAGTGCCAGCCTTTTCGTGATCATTGGTCATTCCAACGATATAGCTCGCCTCAATTTCATTCAGCATTTCAGTGACTTCAAAAGCTGAAGCTATCGGGTAGGAATACTCTTTAATCTCTTTTTTGATTGTTTTTTCAACAACTTCAGGATCAGCCTTTTTATCCTTTTTGCTGCCAGCACACGAGCTAAATCCAAAAGCGAACAGCCCTGACAAGATCGCCAAAGAAACTAATTTGTATGTTCTTGTTCTTTTCATGTTTTATGGTTTTTAATGATCGATTATTTTTTTCTTTTAAAAGTTAGCCCCTGCATCAGCGACAAATACCAATCCTGGTATCTATCTGTAAAATTTTAAGCTAAAATAATATAAAATTGTTCGTACTCGTATGATTTGAAAATGATTTTTTAGATAATAATCCGTTACCATTCGCATTGCCAAGGTTAAATCAGATGCATTGTATTGACTTCTTTAGCGAAAAAGGCGAACCGGTTCTATACAGCCGGAAACTAAGAAAGCTTAGAGCTGATTAGCTTAATAAATTCTTCGCGGGTAGCCACACGCTGAAAAGCACCGGTAAAATCCGAGGTTGTCGTAATGGAGTGCTGTTTTTGAATGCCCCGCATTTGCATGCAAAGGTGCTGAGCTTCAATAACGACCGCAACACCCAAGGGGTTCAGGGTCTCTTGAATGCACTCCTTGATCTGCAAAGTTAGCCGCTCCTGAACCTGCAAGCGGCGCGAAAAAGCATCAACAACCCGAGCAATCTTACTGAGACCGGTAATGTAACCATCAGGAATATACCCCACATGCGCCTTACCAATAAAAGGAAGCATATGGTGCTCGCACATCGAGTAAATCTCAATGTCTTTCACAATCACCATTTGGCGGTAATCTTCCTTAAACATAGCCGACCGCAACATGGCTTCGGGATCCTGTTGATAACCCTGAAGCAAAAACTGCATGGCTTTAGCCACCCGTATAGGTGTTTTATCCAAACCTTCACGATGCACATCTTCTCCAAGCAAATCAATAATTTCGCGATAATGATCACCGATTTTCTCGGTATTCACGCGATCAAATTTTTCAATGCGCCGGTAACCACTTTTCTTGCCGTTAAATGAATCTTCCATATTGTATGTCCTATGTGTCCCGTTGTTTCTATCAACAAAAGTATAAACTTATCTTAAAAATCTGGTTGAAAATGAAGGATAAACAGGTTAAATCACTCAAAACAACACAATTCCGAAACAAAGCACCTCTTGATTTTCAGGCGTTAGATAAATTCCTATTTTTGTAGTGTCAAAACTGGCAAACCTGTTGTTCTGACCTTTTTCGGAAAATTATTTTTCATCAGGAAAACAATATTTTAACATTTTTTGAAGTTTGCTTTGTGTTGATCGAATAGGAAGAAGAGAAGATAAATCTGTTATTATGATTGTTGTTACCGGGGCTGCAGGATTTATTGGGAGCTACATGGCTGGCAAACTAAACCAAGAAGGATACCACGACCTGATTTTGGTGGATCAATTCACCGATCCTTTGAAAATATCGAACTACGTTTCAAAGATCTACAAGAAGCTTGTTGACCGCGATGTGTTTTTTGAATGGCTCAACGACAATCACCAATCGGTTAAATGCGTGATCCATCTCGGTGCCCGAACCGACACCATTGGACAAGATCCTGCCAGTTACAAAAAATTGAACTTCGACTATTCGCGCCGGATTTGGAGCAGTTGTGTCCAGTATCATCTGCCGTTGATTTATGCATCATCGGCTTCAACCTATGGCGATGGCGAGTTCGGGTTCGACGATGACCACCGATTGATCGACAATTTCAAACCCCTTAATTGTTACGCGCAATCCAAACACGATTTTGATCTTTGGGCATTGGCTCAGAAACAACAACCGCCTTTTTGGACGGGATTGAAGTTTTTCAATGTTTTTGGCCCCAACGAATACCACAAAGGTCGCATGGCATCGGTCGTTTATCAGGCCTTTAACCGAATCAGCGAAACGAAAAAGATGACACTCTTCCGCTCCCATCGTGCTGATTTTGAAAACGGTGAACAAGCCCGCGATTTTATTTATGTGGAAGATGTGGCCCGGGTAATGCTTCATTTCATGAACAACCAGCAAGTTTCCGGAATTTTCAACGTCGGAACCGGAGTCGCCCGCACTTATCTTACCCTGACGCAGGCGGTTTTCAAGGCGATGGGAATCGAAGAGGACATCAGCTTTGTGAACACACCGAAAGATATTCGCGACAATTACCAGTATTACACCTGTGCCGAAATCGACAAGCTCAGGCAAGCTGGATACGACCATTCTTTTATCAGCCTGGAAGATGCCATTCAGGACTACGTCAAATCTTATCTCACGACTGAATATTGTTTTTAGCTGAAGTGCTTGATGGCAGATGCTTGATTTTCGATCCTCACACCCATCCTGCAGTTGAAGCTTGTCCGCCAGCTGGCGGAACGAATTTGGAATTTGGAACTTGAAATTTTGATTTTGTTCAGTGATCGCGTGTAAATACCCAGTTTCTGCCTTTCGACAATTCATTATTGAAGTAGTAGCCTTCCAAATCAAAGGCCTTCAAATCTTCCGGGTCTGATATTTTATTTTGCACGATAAAGCGGCTCATCAATCCCCGTGCTTTTTTGGCATAAAACGAAATCATCTTGTATTGGCCATCTTTCAAATCTTTAAAGGCGGGTGAAATAATTTCGGCTTTTATTTTTTTCGAATCCACTGCTTTAAAGTATTCATTCGAAGCCAGATTAATCACAGGTCCACCAGCGTCTTTCAAATCTCTATTGATCGCTTTCGTCACTTTTTCCTGCCAAAACCCATACAAATTATCTTTTCCGTCAACACCGAATTTCGTTCCCATTTCGAGTCGGTAAGCCTGAATTAAATCCAGCGGCTTAAGCACACCATAAAGTCCCGATAGAATGCGGATCGTTTGCTGGGCAACTTCAAAATCAGTTCCCGAAAAAGTGGCAGCATCAAGCCCCCGGTAAACATCGCCTGTGAAGGCCAACACGGCCTGCTTGGCATTTTCGGCCTTAAAAGGGGTTTTCCACGTTTGGTTACGTTCAAAGTTTAATTGGCCCAATTTGGCCGAAATCCCCATCAGGCTCGATAAATCTTTAGGCGAAAGCTTTTTCAGCTCCTTGTTGATTACCCTGGCTTCTTTTAAAAAAGCAGGTTGCGAATGCTTTTCAGTGACTGGTTTTGAATCAAAATCCAACGATTTGGCTGGTGAAAGAAGTACGAGCATAATTTCAGTTTTTTTTTTTGATTTTAAAACAAGCCGCCAATCAAAATGTTTACCCTATTTGCGGACAAGCAAAACGACGTTTTCAACATGATGCGTGTGCGGAAACATATCGACCGGCTGAATCTGGTCCACCCGGTATTTTTCATCCATCAAAGCCAGATCGCGGGCCTGCGATGCCGGGTTACAACTCACATAAACCACTTTTTGCGGTGCCACATCCAGAATGGTTTTCACCACATCTTCATGCATTCCCGCTCGTGGCGGATCAGTAATAATCACATCGGGCTTGCCATTGTCGGCGATAAACGCATCGTTTAAAACGGCTTTCATATCACCGGCAAAAAAGCTTGTATTGCTTATCTGATTGATTTCAGAATTGATTTTAGCATCCTCAATGGCTTCGGGAACATATTCAATTCCCACCACCTTTTTCGCTTTCGAAGCCACAAAATTGGCAATGGTTCCGGTGCCGGTGTATAAATCGTAAACCACCTCTTCGCCTGTCAGGCCGGCAAAGTCGCGGGCAACTTTGTACAATTCATACGCCTGTTCCGAGTTGGTTTGGTAAAAACTTTTCGGGCCAACCTTAAAACGCAGGCCTTCCATCTCCTCAAAAATATGATCGCGTCCTTTGTACGAAATCACTTCCTGATCGGTAATGGTATCATTTCCCTTGCTGTTAATCACATACATCAGTGATGTCAGGTCCGGAAACTTTTCAACGATGGCATCTAACAATCCTTCACGTTTTTCAATATCTTCCTTGAAAAAAGCGACAATCAACATGGTCTCTCCGGTTGAAGCCGTTCGAACGATCATGTTCCGCAAGAAGCCCTGCTGGCTTTTGATGCCAAAAAACTCCAGGTCATTTTCCAGCGCATAAGCCCGAATAAAATTTCGGATTTCATTCGACGGATCCGGTTGTAACCAGCACTTTTCAATATCGATAATTTTATCGAACATGCGCGGAATGTGAAACCCAAGCGCGTTCATGGTTTCCGGCTCCTCATCCGAATGCAGCTCTTCGGCAGTCAGCCAGCGCTTATTCGAAAAGCTAAACTCAAGCTTGTTCCGGTAAAAAGTCTCTTTTGCTGAACCAAGAATCGGCTTCAGCTCCGGCAATTCAACGCGACCGAGTCGTGTCAGCTGATCGCCCACCTGCTTTTGTTTGTAGAACAACTGTTTTTCGTAAGGAAGAAATTGCCACTTGCATCCGCCACAAACACCAAAATAAGCACAAAAAGCTGCCACCCGATCAGCCGACTCCTGATGCACACGCACCACACGGGCTTCGTCGTAACTTTTCTTTCTCTTGGTTACCTGCAAATCCACCACATCTCCGGGAATAGCGTGCGTGGTAAATACCACCTTCTCATTTACGCGGGCAATGGCTTTGCCTTCGGCGCCAATATCGGTTATCGTCACTTGCTCATAAAAAGGTTTATTTCTCCGGCTTCGTCCCATGTCAATTAAATTTGCTGCAAAAATAGGAAAATGAACGACACGCCACAGCCCGTTCGGGGCTTTCATTTTTGAATCCATCAAAAGCCTTTCACAAATCCTGAAGTTCTCATTTCACCCCCGGGAAACCCCGCCCAAAATAGCTTATTTGAGCGGAATAGAATAATCCGATAATTTCAGCGGGATTGTTTTATCTTTGCACTTCAATTTTTTAATTTGTTATGATTTCAGTTGATCAGTTAGTCGTCAGTTTTGGTGGATTTGAGCTTTTAAAGAAGATTTCGTTTTTAATTACCCCGAAAGACCGGATCGGTCTGGCGGGAAAAAACGGAGCCGGAAAATCAACCTTGCTAAAAATCATTGCCGGGCAGCAAGCCCCCAGCGAAGGTTCAGTAGTGGTTCCGAAGGATATCCGCGTGGGTTATTTACCTCAACACATGACCGTTGCAAACAATCATTCGGTTTTTGACGAAACCAAAAAAGCTTTTGACGAAATCCTTCATATCAAGAAAAAAATTGACCACATCAATCACCAGATCTCGACCCGGGAAGATTACGAATCAGACGAATACATGGAGCTGATTACCCAGGTGACTGAAATGAATGATCGGTTTCAAATGGTTGGCGGCAGTAATTTTGAAGCAGACATTGAACAAACACTTACCGGCTTGGGATTCAAGCGCAGTGATTTTTCGCGTGCCACTTCTGAATTTAGTGGTGGCTGGCGAATGCGTATCGAGCTGGCCAAAATCTTACTGAAAAAACCGGATGTCTTTCTGCTCGATGAGCCAACTAACCACCTGGATATTGAATCGATCCAATGGCTGGAAGATTTTCTGAAGGGCTATGCCGGAGCCGTGGTTCTCGTGTCGCACGACAGGGCTTTTCTGGATGCGGTGACCAACCGGACCATTGAGATTTCGCTTGGTAAAGTTTACGACTATAAAGCCAATTATTCCCGCTACCTCGTTTTGAGGCAGGAACAACGAGAAACCCAACTGGCTGCTTTCAAAAATCAGCAAAAAAAGATTGATGACACGGAGAAATTCATTGAGCGTTTCCGTTACAAAGCAACCAAGTCGGTGCAGGTGCAATCGCGTGCCAAAATGCTTGACAAACTTGACCGGATTGAAATTGAAGAGGAAGACAATTCGCGCCTGAACATTCGTTTTCAACCGCCGGAACGCTCGGGAACCATCGTAGCTGAATGCAAACACCTAACCAAAAAATATGGCGATTTACTGGTGCTCGACGACATCCACCTGATGATTGAGCGCGGTGAAAAAGTAGCCTTTGTTGGCAAAAATGGTGAAGGAAAAACCACGCTGGCCCGGATCATTCTGAATGAACTGG
>JAGXIR010000090.1 GCA_024635605.1 Sunxiuqinia sp. | reverse complement strand
CCAATGGCAGCTTTCCCGATGTTGAGCATCTCATCTTTTCCCTTTTCAATGTATTCATTGATTACTCCCGGACTGATATCGGTATACACTGATAATCTGGAGATGGTTTCGTTGAGCATAGCCGTGAACCGATCGACCATGATGGGCCATGATTCCCCAAACTGGTTCATCCGCGATATGATCAGAGCTGCAAGGGAAGCGACGATCAGAAAAGTAAGGAAGATGGTGATGATGATGGCGATGACCCTTTTCATCCTCATCCGTACAAAAAAGTTGACGACAGGATGGAGGACAATGGCAATGATAACAGCGAAAACCAAGGGGACAATAATACTTCGTCCGATCGATAACATGGTGATAAAAACATACAGCCCGATTAAGAGCAACGATGCTTTGGCATAAAACGGAAGCTTCAGTATTTTGTCATTATCCTTCACGGCGTTTCAGGATTTGCTTCTTTACTGCTGCGAAAACGTTGGAGAATAGACTGACCGACTGATTTAATCGTGCCAGCGTGTTGTGCTACCACATTGGTCACGCCAAACTGAAGGATCAAGCCCAAAAGCCTCCTGATCTTACTGCCAGACCCGGCAACGATTATCACTTTCGAGAGATATCCGGATGCCAGTCCCACGGTCGTCCCCAAAATATTATTGGTCAAATAGGGCGATGAAGCGACATCGGACAATGCGCCTTTAATCAGGTTGACCGGTTTTAAACTCTCGTAGGTGAGCAGTAACTGTTCCTTCAGTTGCTGTCCTTTAAGTGTGTGCTCTGTTTCCAGGAGGTGAATGGCATTTTTAAGTTCGTCGGTGGTGGTTATCGGTTTCATGGGGTTTTATTTTAGCACCTGTTTAATAAAAGTGTTGCCAACAGTCCTTTTTATCCATTTACGCATAAATAAATAGACCAAAATTGCAGTCATACCATAAAATCCGGCCACGGCAAAAAAGCCATAATAGATTTCTCCCAGAATGTGGCCAATCCAAATTGCCAATCCAAAATTCAGAAAAAGCACAAAGAGCGAAATAATGATCAGGACAACAGCATTGGAAAGGAATGATGACATCACTTGTGTCGTTTGATCCAAGGCTTTTAGCTTTGCTAATTCAATGCTTGTTTGTCCGTAGTCAGTAGCTCTTTCTATTAGCGATTCTATTAAATTCGTATTGTCTTCCATGGTTTCTATGACCGTATTTGTTCAAATCAAAAAATTGGGCCCGTGCCTGAAATCAGTAAAATAGAAGGTATTCAGGTTTAATGTTTCCAGGCACGGGCCCAAGAGTTGTGATGTGTATGATTTTTCTTTTTCTAAACAGATGTCACCTCTTTTTTTGTTGCATGTGTTTTGTGCAATTTCTGTTCAGCAAATTCCGAAACATCTTCCTTTGCCTGTTCAACCCTTTTAGAGAGGTCGTTCATCAATTCGTTGATTTTCACTTTTACTTCGTCGGTAAGAGCCTCACTTTGCCTAGCTATTTTTTTGCGGGTAACTTTACCTTTATGTGGTGCGAATAAAACTCCTGCCAATGCTCCTGCGGCTGCGCCTGCCAACACGGTTAATAATACATTTCCTGAATTCATAATTTTTATTTTTAAATGATAATTAATAATGCAATGATTATAAGTAACTCAATTTTTCAGATACCAATTAATTCGCAATTTTTTCCGTTGGTGTAACAACCTGTTGGCCAGAATGCCGGACACGTGCGTCACTTTCGGTTGAAATGCATATTTGTATTGGTGTAAAAGGTGTTAATGATCATAAAAGTCTTGTAATAATTTTTTGCAATTCTTCTTTTGTTTTACCAAGTTTTAGCTGAAGCCTGGCAATCACTTCCTCCTTTTTACCTTCCAAAAGCGTCTGCTCATTGTTTGTTAAGTCTGCAAATTTTTGCTTAAGCTTGTCTTTGCTTTTTTCCCAATTACCGTTTGCTCCTGTTTCAGTCATCTTTTTAAAATTCAAATTACCCTATTTTCACCTTACAAAGGTGAGCTAACTGGCCTCGAAAAGCGTTACACAATTCTGATTAAGTATTGCATTATTCACACATTATAAGTAGTGCTACGCGTGCAAGAAATTTTTTATTTGCATTCGATTCTTTAAGGGTTTGGTTGGTTTTGAAATAGCCAGCTCGGGTTTCAAAATCGTAGAGGGAAACAACTTATCTGAAATGCAACAAGGAGTATCTAAAGTCCCTTGCTAAGTCGTATGAATAATAAACTGTTGTATTCGTAATTTATAATTCTTTGACTCACCCCTCGCTCGCAATGCTTGCTCTTCCCCTCTCTACATGTAGAGAGGGGAGAAATCGCCTTCAGGCGGCTTGGGGTGAGTGAACTTTTAAAATGCGATAATTAATTGTTCTGATCACTTAATTTGTAATCCACTGACTATTTTCAGCAGGTACTATAAATTTCTGTCGCCGTCTGATAGCGTTGAGATAATTTTGTCCAATTCTTCTTCCGTTTGGAAAAGCATGGACTGATGTTTTCCAGATATTTCTTCTGCCCTGCCTTCTTCAAGCAACAGATCATCATCGGTTAAACTTGCAAACTTCTGTTTAAGTTTGGCTTTCTCTATGCTCAAGTTTCCTTTAAATTCTGACGTTTTCATTTTGGTGTATTTAAGTACTGCGAATAATTTATTGTCATGTTTCGAGTCTTTAACAATTTGTGATAGAAGCGAAACCGAAAATATCAAATAGGTCCGTGACCTTAATTCTGGTTAGATTTACCTGAAGCCTTCAATTCGTCGAGCAATTCCCTGAGATTAACTGTTGCGTATGTTGATGAATGGTCGGACATGGCATAAGGAATAATCAGCTCGTTGTTATGAATAATTGAACCACAGGAGTAAATTACATTTGGTACATAACCTTCTCTTTCTGATTCATTGGGTGCCATCAACGGGTCCTTCAACCTGCCAATTTCAATTTCCGGATTCTCCAGGTCAAACAAGGATGCCCCCAGTTTATACTCTCGCATGGGTCCAACGGCATGGGTAATTACCAGCCAGCCGTCTTCCGTTTCGATTGGCGATCCTGCATTGCCCATTTGCACCAAATCCCAGGGATATTTAGGCTGTTGCGTGAGTTTTGCTTCACGCCAAATATTGATATTGTCAGAATAAGCGATGTAGTTGTTTACAGCGTCCATCCGGCACAACATGGCGTATTTACCTCTTATCTTCCGCGGAAACAAAGCCATTCCTTTGTTGCGGGCGAGCTCGCCGTTGATCGGCAAAATCTTGAAATTATAAAAATCAGTTGTTTTGATCAACTTTGGCAGAATGGCAACCCCATCATAAGCGGTATAGGTGGCATAGTAGGCTATTTCGCCATTGTCATCGGTGAATTTGACAAAGCGGGCATCTTCAATCCCTTTTTGCTCTGTTGCCGAAACGGGGAAAATAACCCGCTCAGAAATGGCCGAATCAATGGAGAAATTAACCTCGTAATGCGATGAAGCCAAACTCATTAACTGGTTCAATACTTTAATTTTATCTTCCGAAATATCAGGGCTTTTTATTGCAAGGGAGAGGTTCTTCATTAGTTCACCATAGGTGAAATTTTCTCCAAGCTTATCCAGAATGAAATCAGCGGAAACGACATTTTCAGACTTTTGGATGGCCTTGGGACGGTCAAAAATGACTGGAGGAACTACATTCTCCTGTTCCTGGTCAGGGTTTTGGCTATGTTCGTCAAGACTAGCAGCAGGAATATTATTATCAGCTTTATTCATTTCAGCTAATTTTTCCTGAAAAGTCTTTTTATCGTAGAAATTCCGTTTAATTACCGCGGCCTCGGCCAGCATCTTTCCCACGGGTTCAACACTCAGGTCATTGTTTTTGTCAAGAATTCCGGTGCGGAAAACAATGGACGAAATATGGCCTTCGCCAGTTGCCCGGAAACTTAAGATGACCCTTTTTTCGTTGTCCATTATTCCCGATTGGTCAGGATCTTCGACGACGGATGGATTAAAAAATGCTGCTGATTCAATGGAATATTCCATCGTGAAATATGAACCGATCAGTATTTTCTGAGCAGGGCTCAGATCTTCTTCATTGATTTCAATCTTTTCAAATACGGGAGCCAGACGGGCAAAATGCTTCTCAAATATTCGTGAAATATTCCGGTGCCGCCTCGAATACCCCCTAAGTAACTGGCTTATGGCAATGTTGACTTCCTTCTCGGGCATAGCCAGCACCTTCCGGATGAGATTAGCCGATCGTTCATCATTTAAAAATAGAAACCGGGCAATTATTCTGGAAGGGTCGGGCGTAAATATCAAATTTTTTCTGAGTACGTTTACTTGCATGAACAGGTTTTTTTAAACTGTTCAAATTTTAAACAGTTTTTTAGTTTACATTGAATAGCAATTCTATGATTCATCTTTTGTTGTGCGTATTAAGCTAATACCTGCAATAAAGAACACAAAACCGAGTATCCCATAAATAACAAGTGCTTTAAGGTCTTTTGATTCACCGGCGCCATTCACGAACAACACGGCAGCATAAATAAGTCCACCTATTCCAAGTACTGTAAGAACAGTGCCAAAGATTCTTTTAAGATTCATTGTTTTTATTTTTTCGTAGGAGGATGCCTGATTTAAATCTGGATGTTCGTCAGGTATGTGAACACTCCAAACGCTTTGAGAAGCCAAATAACAAGGGCAATCACAACGACAATATTGAAAATTTGTTTGATCTTACGATCCATTGGAATGAATGAATTGATAATCCACAAAAGAACACCCACAACAATGATTACAATCAGAATAGATAATAAAGGCATATGAACTAATTTTTAAAAGTTAGTGAAACGATATTAAATGATTCATGAATGTGTAATGGATTGTAAATAATCCACATACGGCATTCATGAATCGAATAATTTGGAAATATTTTGGTTGAAGTTTTCTGTTATTTCTTCTTATCAACAGCAACAACAACAATGCCTCCAACAATTAGTACTAAGCCAACGATTGGCGACCACTGAACCGGATGGTTTTTTTCAGAGTTTATTTCAATCGGGCCCAAGTCAACCACCTTTTCTTTGGTTACATAATTGAATCCGGTATATACCATCATAATTATTCCGAGTCCGATAAGGACAATCCCTAAGGTCTTCATCTTAAAGTACCCTTCGTCCCTGAATCACTCTCAGGATGACTGCAATGATGGCAATAACCAGCAAAATGTGTATGATCCCTCCAGCATTGTAGCCAACAAATCCGACCAACCACAAAATGATCAATACAACGGCAACGATATAGAGTAAATTTCCCATGACTATTTATTTTTTTGGTTTATACAAAAATCAATCTTCACTTCAATACTTAAAGCAAAAGGACAAGCAGTAGTATGACAATGATTAGTCCTCCCGCTGAAAGGTAAATTCCATTATTTCGGCTATCGGCAACAGCAGTTTCGCCATTGGCTTTCATCTCAGATCTTATTGAGCGAACTTCTTTGCGAAGCACCCGCTTTTCAGAAGCAGTTAGTGTTGACACATCCATCACTTTTATTTCCATTAACCGGTCGATCCGGGCATTGGCTTCTGCTGAATTAACAGTCTCGGTTGTGCTTGTTTCGGTTTCAACCTTGTTTGGAATCGTGGCGGTTTCTGTGTCAGCTCTCAATTGGTCTGGCGAAAATAAAAGCAGCAGGAATGCTGCCATTAAGGTCAGTGTTATTTTTCTCATTTGGATAAATTTAATTTGTGAATGTATTTTCACCTTTCAAAGGTCAGCCAATTCAAACCCAAAAGCATTACACAATTTTGGAAAATAATTACATCATTCACACATTATCAGGTCGATGGTTCAAATAAGAAAACCCCTATATTCCAAAGGTTTTAAGTAGGTCGCTAAACATAGATTGATCACATTCGATCCATGTACCAGTTTAACTGCTTTTCGAGTTTTTGAGTTTCTAAAATGGTTGAGATGATTTTTTTCAAGCGCAGGAAGGCGGTTTCGCTTTTAACAACATAATCAGTTGCCTTGTGGTGCATACAGTCGATGGCTACGTCAATTTTGTCCTGAGAAGATAACATGATCACCGGAATATCCAGGTTGAAAGCTTTGATCTTATCCAGTGTGTCGATCCCATTGATCGCGTCCCGGTCAACCCCGTCCAGAAAATAATCTAAAATGATCACATCAGGATGGTGCGATAAACTTTCAATACAAAGCTCACCGGTAGCAAAGGTTTCAATATCAAGATCAGCTTGTTCCATGAATTCGATTTCCAGTAGTTTTAGGAACACAGCATCGTCATCGACCAGGAAAAGTTTTATTTTATTTTTGTTCATGATAAGGTGGTTTTTATCCGGTTTAACTCTACTTTTAATTCGTTACATGCCTGTGTGCAAGTGGTTTCAAGTTGCAATGCCAGCTCGGATATTTCTTCTGTTTGTTTCTGTGTGCTGGCATATTCCTGAACTCTTTTTGCCATGTTTTCGGAATCGATTCCCATACCCATGATTGAAAAAGAAGGGATCATTTTATGAACGGAAGCGTACAGTAGGTTCCAGTCTTTGTCGATCAAGCTCTCTTTCATGTTTGAAATTAAGGACGGTGTTTGTTCCAGGTAAGCCGAAATCATTTCCATCATTAGTTTCGGATGCGATTTGGTACGAGCATTTAAATACGCTAAATCAATACAGCTATTTACGATAACTTCATCGAAGATTTCCGCTTGCGATTCGCTGTGTTTTTTTGGAGTTGGTTTTTTAAGGAATGCAATTATTTTACTATACAATAAGCGTTCGTCAACTGGCTTGGCGATGTAATCATCCATTCCAACTGCCTTGCATTTTGCCAAATCAACGGTGGTCACATCGGCTGTTAGGGCGATGATCGGGATTTGCAAATGCATGGTGTTGCGGATGTAATCAGTTGCATCAAACCCATTCATTTCGGGCATCTGCAAGTCCATTAAAATAACATCGTAGGTTTTAGCCCGTAGCTTTTCAATGGCAATTTTTCCATTCTCGGCAATATCGAGTGCAAATCCGAAATCTTCAAGCAAGGTTCTCATCAGTAGTTGGTTGAGAACGATGTCTTCAACGACCAGGACAGTTATATTTTCAAGTTCGCTGTCCAATTCAATTATCTCTAAATCTAATTCAGCATCTTCAGTAGTTTTCAGGAAACTTAGTACAAAGCTAAATGTTGAGCCCTGGCCAACTGCGCTTTTTACTGTAATAGTTCCTCCTTGTGATTCAACCAGTTGTTTAACAATGGCCAAGCCTAAGCCGGTTCCTCCATAGATGCGCGAAGTTCCGCTTGTTGCCTGCTGAAAGTTCTCAAATATTTTTTCTATTTTTTCTTCCGCTATCCCAATTCCAGTATCAGTAACTGAAAATTGGACGGTTGCTGTTTTCTCATCTTCGCTTAGTAAACTTACATCAACAGTAATTTTCCCTTTGGTTGTAAATTTAACCGCATTGCCCACCAGGTTTAAAATAATCTGGTGCAGGCGGACTGGGTCGCCAACCAAAACTTCAGGAATATTCTTGCCGTATTCCGTTACCAATTTTAGATTTTTTTCGTGAATTTTTGTTTCAAACAAATGAAGCATGGCCGAAATAGAAGCCCCCATTTTGAAGGGGGTTTGTTCGAAAGTCATTTTCCCGGCATCCACTTTTGCCAGATCGAGGATATCGTTGATCAACACAATTAATGCATCGCCACTCAGCTTAATGGCTGCCAGGTATTCCTTTTGTTTGGCAGTCATTCCGGTCTTTAGCAATACTTTCGTGAATCCGATAATTGCATTCATGGGGGTCCGGATTTCATGGCTCATATTCGACAAAAACTGCTGTTTGGCTTTCACCGCATTTTCGGCAATCCGTGCGGCGCGCTCAGCTTTTATTTTGGCATCTTCAGCAATATCAACAGCCAGTTCGGCAAATACAATGGCTTCGGTTAATTCATTTGCAATCCGTTTTTGCTCTGTCACATCGCGGGCAACAATCACCGCGCCCAACACATTTCCCCGGTCGTCGGTGTAAACCGAACCGTTAAACAGAACATCGGTCAGTTTTCCATTCGCGTGGCGAAGCGTTAGTGGCGAGTCGGCAACCGATTCTTTTGCAAATACTTCCTGATAAACCTGACGTGCTTTTTGTGGCTCAGTAAAATAATCGTGGAAGTCGGTTTCTTTCAGTTCATTGCGCGATACCCCGGTAATGTTTACCAATGCCTCGTTCATATCGGTGATTTTGCCCTTAGGGCTAATCACAACCAAGGGGTCGCGACTTGCTTCAATCAAGCTGAGCGAATACTTTGAAGCTAATTTTAAAGAATAGCTTAATGCTTCAAGTGCTTTATTTTCAACTGATTGGTTTTCTTTCTCTTCGCTCTGATAGTCAAGTTCTATTTCAGCTCTGATTAATTCTTTCGCGCGTTTTTTCTTTTCCTTATTTTGAAAGGCAAGTTCTTTGTTGGCAATGATTAGCTCTGCCGTGCGTTTTGCAGTTTCCTTGTTTTGCAAAACAAGCTCTTTGTTGGCGATCTGCAATTCTTTGGCCCATTTTTGTTCAGCATTATCGCGTGCCACTACAACCGCACCCAACACTTGTCCATCTTCATCTTTATAAACCGATCCGTTGAATAATACATCGGTCAATTTCCCGTTTTCATGACAAAACGTAAGTGGGAAATTACTCACCGATCCATCTGCAAACACTTCCTGATATATTTTCTGTGCCTTTTTTGGTTCGGTGAAATAATCGCAGAAATCAGAGCCGATCAGATTTTTACGTTTTATGCCGGTAATGTCCACCATTGCATGGTTCATATCCATGATTTTACCTTCTGTGCTGATGGTAATCAGTGGATCCAGACTGGCTTCTATCAAACTGCTGGCGTATTGTGATTGGTGCGACCTCGTTCGTTCCATTTTATCTAGTTTTTAGCGCCAGCGTTATCCGTTAAAATTCCGATATCTTCAATCGGATTACGTCTTTGATCCTTCATCTTTTTAAAGTGCGAAGGAGTAAGGCCCGTCATTTTCTTAAATTGATTGGATAAATGGGCCACACTGCTGTAATTCATCTTCCATGCAATCTCTGTAATGTTCAGCTCGCCGTAAATAATCAATTCTTTAATTCGCTCAATTTTATGCGCGATAATGAATTGCTCAATCGTCATTCCTTGTATTGCTGAAAATAAGTTGGCGAGATAGGTGTAATCGTGGTTTAATTTTTCACTTAAGAAGTTGGAAAAGTTAATTTTGATTAATTCATCTGAATGGTGGACCATTTCGATGATTATATTTTTAATCTTTTCAATCAAAACAGCTCTTTTACTATCCAATAGTTCAAATCCTGAATTGAGCAAAGCAATTTTTATCTGCTCGCGCTGTTCTTCAGAGATGTTCTCCATAATTTCAACCTCGCCTAAATCGATCATAATGAAGTGTAGTCCAAGCCTTTTGAGGTCTTCTTTTACCACTATCTTGCAGCGGTTGCTTACCATGTATTTGATATAGAGTTTCAATTTATTTTTTTTGAAAAGCTCCACAAAGATTTACAATTAGGTCAAGATAAGTGTTACACAACTTTATAAAAAAGTTACACAATTCACGCATTTGGGAGGTGAATCGTTTCTTTTAACCCAACTTGCAGTTAATCTGAATGAAATTCTTGCCTTTCAATGAATTGGCAATTTTCGAGTTCAGATTTGTGTACTACGGATTTTCGTTTTACGAATGGCGCATATTTGTATTTCAGGGCATCATATAGTTTTCGCACCTGTTGGTTTGGCTCTGAACACCGGCGTATCATAATCACTTCTTCGTGATTGTTTTGTGCCAAGGTTGTCCCAGCCTTTTGCGTGTTCATGGTTCTTACAATCTCGCGCCATCCGGAACGAATGCCTTCTTGTTTTAGTTGATGGCGAACGGTGTTTACAAGCCAGTATGCCAATAAACCCAGATGCAGGTGTGCCATCGTGTTTTCATCTTTTTGATGGTAAATGGGTCGAAGGTCAAGGTCGGTCTTCAGGACCCGAAAACATGCCTCGATCTCGCGAATCGTATTGTAAAATTGCCATACATTTTCTTCACTGTTGGCCTGGAGCGATGTGCGCAGAAAGTAAACCCCGCTCCGGGCATTGATATCAACCCCTTCTTTGACAGCCCATTTGACGGAAGTTACAACCCGGTTTTTCTCTTTTAGCGGTCCAGTGTCCTTCTTTTTCCGTTTTGGCGCAGCTTCTTCGCTTACCTCAGTTTCGATGTCGAAGTATCGCCCGACAGATGGGTATTTTTGCTTTAACCTCCCAATGCGCTGGTGGACTTTGTCCTCTTGTTTTACGCCACCTTTTTTGGTCAGGCTGTCGGCTATTTGTTGCAGGCCGGCCTCGAAGCGGGAGCGGAACTGCCCGTTCATCGAACGTTCTTTCATCTCTTTGGTGTGACTTTCGACTTTCAGGCAATAATCCGTATTGCGGCCAGAATTGACCCGGCACAGCTCAATTTTCTGTTTCCTGTTGTCGGTTACCGAAACGGTGGCCGCACCGGCTTGGATGTTGTATGTTTTTAAATTTGAACGGCCCACGCACAGGTAATCGTAGCCATTGTCCAGTATCATCTTCAGGTTTTCTTCGGTGGCAATGCCCGCATCTATCACGATCAGGGCTTTACGGGCCGAGAAGGAGGTTTTGATGCGCAATTTGCCTATCATCCCCTCCAGTGTTTTGCTGTCGGCCATGTTCCCTTCCAGTATCGAGGAGTATTTGATAAAACCTTCAGGATTGATCACCAGCCCCAACACAACCAATTTGGCATCGCTGCGTTTTTCCTTGCTGCGCCCGAATTTGGCCAGTTTGCTCCCCTGTTTCCGGCCTTCAAAATAAGTGTTGGTCAGGTCGTAAAGTATTATTTTGTCCTGGATGTCGAACAACTCGTTGGTGCGCACCGACAAGTGTTGCTCCAGCGCTTCCTTTTCGGCATACAGTTTTTTCGAGATGGCATACAGCCGGTCTTTGGTAACCTGCTGGATGTCGAACCCGGTGATCTCACACACGGCCGAGTTTTCCCTGATCCACCGCGTCGTTTCCAGCTCCGAGGCAGGGTAAACTGCCCGGCTGATGATGTGCGTCTGGGCCAATCTGACCTGGTCCCCGCCCCATCCGAGGCTTTCTAAAAAAGGTGCAATCTGCAACTGGCGCATAGCCTGGTACGACAACCATTCGGCCCCAATCTCCCGAACATCTTTGTTCCGGATGCTGTTCAGGTCGATCAGTTGCAGGTCTTTACCGTTTTTAGATGTCTTTCCATCCTTTTTTTCAACCAGCACATCGATGCGTTTTTCGGCAACCATCCGCTTGAAAAAATCATCAACATAGCGCACCACTGGTGCATCATCGGTGTACGGAAGTTCAAACAGGGGGTTGTCGTGGTTGGCAACTTTGGCGGTAAGTATCTTCTGTACCAGGTTGAGCTGGCCGGTGGTCAGCTGGTCAAGATAACCCGCATTCAAAATAGTCCGGTGGCATACCCGGTCGCGATGGTCGCGATAACTCTCCACTAACCGGTAATAGCCCGAATAGGCTCCCGTGGCGGGATTGGTGCGCATGGATACCTTGAAATACATGGCAGTAAGTTACCATGTAACGAACTGACAACCAATACCCCCCTGTGTACTACAAATGAAACGCAGGAGAATGCTACATTTGAATATCAGACAGTTACACGATGAAAACATTTATCGCTTTCATTTTTATCCAAAAAAACCTGCATTTTTACCCGATTTTTCTCGATTTATGGGGCTAAGGCTGCAAGTTGGGTTAAAATTGGCTTTGCCTCAGCTTGTGGGAAATAGGGTAGGCAACGAAAAGTTGAATATTAAGTTGAGCGATGCCTAAGGGGCATCTTTCAATACGCTGATCATCTTATTTTAACTTAACTTTTTGGAGTTTAATGGTTTGAAAACCAAACTGCGGAAGACTTAATTTTGTGATCATGCCATTCTTGTCTTTGTCTGCTTGAACCGGAGCAATTGTATTTCCATTCAGGTCAACCAATTCCAGAATATCAGCACGACAGTTCCAGCGGACTTCCTGATCGGCATTCTGTGATGAATTATAGAAGCGGACCAGCAGATCTTCGCCATCAACGGTAACAGACGAAACCTGAAGGTTTTTATCGGCAACTTCCAGTAAATTAAACTCAGACGGATCTTTCCCGGCGTGGACAAAACGGCCAATCAGCGGCTCGTTCCAGGCACTGCTCGCAAATTCAATCGAAGCTTTTTCCCAATTAGAGGCATGAGGTAACAAAGCGTATTTCAATTGTGTAGGGCCATGTACGCGATAATTTCGTCCCCACAAAGCCCATCCGGCATACTGCACTGTCAAACCCAGCGTTAAATCATCTGTTTGCAAATAGGAGGTAGTGTGGTCTGTAAAAAGAGCAACGCCGTAATCGTTGGTCTGGTTGGCAACATCCACCCAATTCAAAATCACGTTATGCTTAATTTTATCCCAGCTTGAGTAAACGGTATTATCCAGTTTTGTTTCACACACATCAAAAGGAGCGTTTTTGAACAGTCTGTCACCAACTTCAGCCAACGGAAACTCCAGGTGGAGTTTATACTCGTCATTGTAAAATGCTTTTTCACGATCTTCTGCTTTATAATCATCACTCTGATCGTAAGCTCCAATTCCAGGTTGTCCATCCCAATCAATTGTTAAATTAAAGTCGATCAGAGGCGAGTTCTTGCGGAAAGAGATCAATTGAATATAACGATTGCCGGCAATTTGGCTTTCAACTTTCAGTTGAACAAATAATTGTCCATCTTCTGCAATGCTTACTCTGGCAGGACCGCTTGCCCCTTCATGATATTTTTTTTCTTGATAAAAATACCCGTGCAGATTATTTAACAGACAACCATCGTCAACCAATTGCCGTTTAGCATTTTTTTTATCAATCAAACTGGTAATTGTTCCACCTTTTTTCGGATCGATAATGGCTGAATAGAATGCTGTCTCAATCCGATAAGTGCCGTCGGCTAACTGCGTGGCAGCCGAAGAAACCTTTTTGCTTTTAGCTGCCTTAAGGCTGTATGTGGCATATCCCATTGCCGGAGCTGTCGCTTCAAAATAGAGTACCGTTGTTCCATTTTCATCAACAACAAGTTGCGATGGTACGGTTTTGGCGGCTGCATTTGAAACCTGATATCCGGTTTTAGAGAAACCTTCCGGCAGATTCAGGGCAACAAGTTCGGTGCGGGCTGATCCCAGCGTGTTGAACACGCGAATATTTTTTGAACTTTCAGGAATAGTCTCATCAAAGAAGGTATTGAATTTTGAATCAGCAATTTCGTTCGAATGATTTGTCCAGCGGGTCACATTGTCGGCCCACGTATGTCCCGGACGTCCGTTATAAGGTACAATCCAGCAGTCGTGATGCTGAGCCAGCATGAGTGTCCGCCATGCTTCTGCAAAATCTGTAGCTGGCCATTCTGTTCCGTTTAAAAGATAATCGAAAGCAGCTACTTTTTCAGCCATCACCATCTTGTTTTCACTCACCCGAACCTCCTGCGCAATCTTTTGCAACACTTGTGCGCCCCATACAAGACCCGGTTTTATATCTTCAAGTGAAAATTTCCAATCGGTTGCTTCAAGCTTGCCGACAACCAGATCCAAGTATTCGGTCCAGGTCGTGTATTCCGTTGGTTTGTATTGATTTCCCCAGGGACCACCGTCCCAGCCGGCATCCTGAAAAGTCATACCAACGGGATATTGAATCCCATTCTCAAAACATTTTTCGATAAAGCTGTTTGAGTTTGTCCAAGATTCGGTTTGCCAGGTTGAGTGCATTGACAGCTCTTCGCAAGCGTACCTCGGAACAGCAGGAATGGAAGTACCATCCGGACCAATCCAGTTGACCAGATCCTTTCCGAAAGCGGAGGTATATCCGCCCCAGCAAGTATTTGGGTTACGCAACACGGCATACTTATAGCCAAAACCTTTCAGAATCTGAGGTAGAGAGCTGGTAAAGCAAGGTTCTTCAACCGCATAAGTTATAAATGTGGCATCTGGAAAATACTCCAATGTTTTGTCAATTCCGTAAGCGAACTGGCGGATGATACTTTCACCGGAAATATTATAGCAATAGGGCTGTGCCCACGTGGGATTCACAAATTCGATCCGGCCAAATCGTCCCTTCGTTTTGAAATACTCCTGAAATGCTTTAAAGTTCTCTGGATCTTTTACATTTACTGTATCCCATGTCTCCGGTTCTATCTCCAGGTTGATTTTCCAGCCTGGATTTTCATTCAGCTCGTCCAGCATAAAACGAACCTGCCACATCGGATAATGACCGTAAACCCCACCGTGATACCCGTCGGCAAACCAAGCTGTTTGCGACCGGGCAGCAACAGTGAAGATTAGTAAAATGCTTAGCATTAAACAGCGATATGCTTTCATCGAATACAAAACTTCTGCTATTTCTTAGTTATTAGATTTCTACCAGCTCTATTTCACGTTTGACCGGCTTATTCATTGAATAGATTGTTTTCACAATTCCATCCAGGTATAATCGCGCAAACAATCTATTCATTTTCCAGTCGACTTTCAATTAAGGTCACGGACCTATTTAATATTCTCTGTATCGCCTCTATCACAAATTGTTAAAGGCTCGAAACACGACACTAAATGATTCGCAGCACTTATGATGAGCCCGGCAAGCTTTCTCTTTAGCAAGATTGAGCTTATCTCCCTGGAATCCTGCTCAATAACTTATAAGCTTATTTCCAATCTGTTAAGCTAAAATCAATCGTCGGAGAAATCCATGAATTTATCGGGTCAATCTAACTTGTGAATAACCAGTCCCGAACGAAGCTTGGGCTCGAACCAAGTGGTTTTAGGTGGCATAATGTTGCCACTGTCGGCAATGGCAATCAGTTGTTCCATGGACACGGGGAATAAGGCGAAGGCCACTTTCATCTCTCCACTGTCAACACGTTTTTTCAGTTCGCCCAAACCACGGATTCCACCTACAAAATCAATCCGTTTTGAAGTGCGCAAATCCTGAATATCCAAGATTGGCTCCAGCACCTGGCTCGACAAGATGGTCACATCCAGCACACCAATTGGATCCGAATCATCGTAGGTCCCTTCTTTGGCGGTCAGTTTGTACCACTCCCCTTCCAAGTACATGCTGAATTCGTGCAAGTGAGATGATTTGAATAGTTCAGTTCCCATGTTTTCAAGCTTGAACCCATGAGCCAGTTGCCCCAAAAATTCGGAAACACTCAAGCCACCCAAATCTTTTACCACACGGTTGTAGTCGATAATTTGAAGTTGATTGTCGGGGAAATGAACCGCCATAAAATAGTTGTACGATTCATCACCTGTATGATTGGGATTTTGTGCCTTCTTTTCCAGACCAATGCGGGCAGCAGCTGCGGTTCGGTGATGCCCGTCGGCCACGTAGGTTGCCGAAACTTGTGTGGCAAACAGCTCTTCAATTTGCTGATTCACCCCTCTTTCGTGAATCGTCCAAAAGTGGTGTCCGAAGCCATCTTCAGCCACAAAATCGTAGTCGGCCGCTTGGTTTTTCACCACCGCTTCAACCAAGGCATCAATTTCGGGAACCGCTTTGTACGAAAAGAAAACCGGTTCGATGTTCGCATTCAGGTAACGGGTCAAAATCATCCGGTCTTCTTCCTTGTCGGGCCGGGTAAGCTCATGCTTTTTAATGACACCATTGTGGTAATCATCGCACGATGCCGCTCCAACAATGCCGTACTGAGTTCGCCCATTCATGGTTTGAGCGTAAATATAGTACCTGGCCTCATCATCTTGTTGCAACCAGCCATTTTGCTGAAACTTGGTGAAATTATCGACCGATTTTTCATACACTTCTTCGGAATGAATATCGGTTCCGTCAGGGCAATCAATCTCGGCACGGGTAATGTGCAACAACGAATTTTCTTTACCATCGGCCATACGGGTAGCCTCTTCCGAGTTCATAACATCATAGGGAAGACAAGCTAAATCTTCCGCAATTTCCTGTGGTGGACGAAGTCCTTTAAAAGGTTTTATTACAGCCATGTTTAAACTTTTTCAAAATTAATTTTGAAGGATTTGAATTCAAAGCGAATTTACAACTGATATTTTGAATCGCCTCGCATAAAAAGCGGAAAGTCTGTTTTGTTAATATTTTGATTCAAAAAAGGATTCCATCCTCCCGATAAGAATGGAATCCTGTTCATGTCCTTGTTGCAATGGTTTCTATTTATTCACCTGAAACGTACGGTCGCCGTTTTCGAGAAACTCAACAATTTGTTCGGCAGCAGCAACTCCCGCGTTTAAATTGGCTTCGGCTGTTTGGGCACCCAGCTTTTTCGGGGTGAAGTAATAGCGGCCTTCAAAATCCTGCTCAAACCGGTTGGCACAGTCCGGAGCAATATCCGAAAGGTATTTTACATCGGGACGCTCCGCCATAAACTGGCATAATTCTTCTTCGTTCACCACTTCCTTGCGGGCCGTATTCACAATGATGGCATTCTCTTTCAAATGTTTTAGCACATCCATACTTACCGATTTGAGGTGTTCGCCACGAGCCGGAACATGGATAGAAACCACGTCCGAAACGGCGTAAAGTTCTTCGAGCGATTTGGTCACCCCAATGCCTTGCGATGCAGCCTGTGCCTTGCTATATCGGGTATAGACCATCACATTCATGCCAAAAGCCCGGGCAATACGGTGCACATTTCGGGCCACATAACCATAGCCATGCAAGCCCAGGGTTCGGCCACGAAGTTCGCCACCCATTTTCCCACTAAATAATTCACGGATTCCGTAGATAGCCAATCCAATGGCCAATTCGGCCACCGCATTGGAGTTTTGGCCGGGAGTGTTCATCACGCAAATGCCCTTTTCTTTGGCGTAAGCGGTATCCACATTATCGTAGCCGGCGCCGGCACGAACCACAATTTTCAGCTCCGAAGCGGCATCCAGCACTTCCCGATCAATCTGGTCGCTGCGTACAATTAAAGCGTGGGTAATGCTTACAGCTTGCAGTAATTGTGATTTTTCAGTGTACTTCTCCAGGCGTTGGACCTGGAAACCCGCCGTTTTGCAGATTTCACTCATTTGAGCAACCGCGGCCGGGCCAAACGGTTTTTCGGTTGCAATTAAAACGTTCGTCATTTTATTCAAATTTTAAGGTTAAAATAAAATGTCATTGCAAGCCAAATCGAAGCAACCCAGCGGTCGCTTTAGCCGTTCCTCATGCTTTAATGACTCCAAAAAAAACGGAAGGTGAATCGAAAAACCATTCACCTTCCTATCTATATGAATTATCTTACATGCGCTTTTTCGAATTCCAGCATACAATCGATTAAGGCCTGAATGCTTTCTTTTGGCATGGCATTGTAGATTGATGCACGGAAACCACCCACAGAACGGTGTCCCTTGATTCCTGACATCCCCTTGGAGGTGGCAAAATCCATGAACTCTTTTTCGAGGGCTTCGTAACCATCATTCATAATGAAGCACACATTCATCAACGAGCGGTCTTCTTTATTCAAAACGGTTCCTTTAAACAGTGGGTTGCGGTCGATTTCATCGTAAAGCAAAGCTGCTTTTTCTTCATTGATTTTTTCCATCGCAGCAATTCCGCCATTAATTTTCAGCCATTTCAAAGTTTGCAAAGCAGCAAACACAGGCACCACTGGTGGCGTATTAAACATCGAACCATTGTCGATGTGTGTTTGATAGTTCAACATGGTTGGAATCGGGCGGTCCACTTTGCCTAGCAAGTCATTTTTCACTATGACAAAAGCCACACCGGCCGGAGCCAGGTTTTTCTGTGCCCCACCGTAAATCAATCCATACTTTGAAACATCAATCTGACGTGAAAAAATATCCGACGACATGTCGCAAACAACCGGAATATCCAAATCAAAATCCTGCCGGATTTGCGTTCCGTAAATGGTATTATTGGATGTGAAGTGGAAATAATCGGCATCAGCCGGAATATCATAGCCTTTGGGGATGTAGTTGTAAACGGTATCTTTTGAAGAAGCAACTTCAACAACTTCGCCAAAAAACTTGGCTTCTTTCTGTGCTTTTGCAGCCCAAGCCCCTGTATTCAGGTAAGCCGCCTTTTTAAGCATCAGGTTGTATGGCACCATGCAAAACTGCAACGAAGCACCTCCACCCAAGAACAAAACCGAATAATCGTCAGGAATATTCAGCAACTCGCGAAACAAAGCCTGGGCTTCGTCCATCACAGCAATAAACTCTTTTCCTCGATGCGATACTTCCATCACAGAAAGGCCGGTGCCGGCAAAATCTTTAATGGCTTCAGCGGTTTTTTCAATCGTAAATTGTGGCAAAATTGAAGGTCCAGCTGAAAAATTATGCGTCTTCATGTTGATATATTTATTAAGGGTTAAATTAATTTCTTAGTAAAAGTAAAGATTCATTCAAATTAACGGAAAATTATGCTGTTGATATCTGAGAAAAATCAGTTGAGATAACACGATCACAAGTTATAAAACATTAATTGACAACAGGGTATGATCTTGACAGAAATCATGAAAAAGTTGATTAATTTTTGCTACCCCCAATGGTTTTGGCCAGCAGAATGCCATCGGTGTAATAAGGGATCAAATTCGTGAAATCGATTTGGTGGCAGAACTCCATGCAATCGTCAAGTCCTTTGGATGCCAGCCGTCCTTTTTGTGCGGCTTTCAGGCTATAGCTATTCAGGTCGTCTTTGGCCAGCGACCACAAATCGATGGATGCCGTTACCGCGTCGCAAATGCTGTCAAACTTGCCCGACTTCAACAGGAGCTCGGCCAAAGCACCGGCACAAACCGTATCTTCCAAGCTGAAGCGGTCTTTCCAGGATGCGCAAAACAACAAGACCGGGGCATCTTGTGCAATCAGGTATTCGGCCAATGCCGAAAGGTTTAAAAACGAGCCAATCAACACTTCCCTGGAATGGCTGGCCATGTGAATACAACGGGTACCATTGGTGGTTGAGTAAACAATCTCCTTCCCTTTTACCTTTTCGGCGGTGAAGTTGAAGGGCGAATTGCCAAAGTCGGCAAAATCGAGTACGTAGCCATCGCGCTCCGAGGCCACCGTGTAGCCTGCTTCCTTTTTGCTGCGCGCTTCTTCAACAGTAGCCACCGGAATAATTCGTTCCACCCCGTTAGCAAAAGCCGTGCAGATCGACGAAGTGGCCCGCAGCACATCAATAACCACCACCAGGTTATCGTCGTGGGCGTGTTTGTCGTAAATGGCAGGAGAAAGACAAACCTCCAGCCGGCGCTTTTCTGTATTCATCATTGCTGATTAGATTCAAATGCCAGCAAAGATAAATCTCTGCTCACAATAATTTGGAAATGCCGTGAATAATTCTCCGAAATTGGCAAATTGTTAATCTTTTTGCAGTCTTGTCGTTTTAGAGCTCAAAAAAACCCGCTGGCACCAGCGGGTTTAAAGATTAGTAAACGTGTAAGTCAACCCCCTTATTGAAGACTCACAAAAGGTACTTTTACGACCTTTGCTTTTAATAATTTATTGCGCACTTTCACATAAATCTCCGTTCCGAAAGCCGAATATGCCTTCGCGACATAACCCATGCCAATCCCCTTGTTCAACATGGGCGACTGTGTTCCTGAAGTCACGACTCCAACGACCACCCCGTCTTTGTCGGCCAGCTCATATCCATGGCGGGGAATGCCGCGATCAATCATTTCAAATCCTCTCAGTTTGCGGCCAACGCCTTCGGTTTTCTGCACCGAAAGCAGTTCCTTATCGATAAACGCATTGTCAGCGTTAAATTTGGTAATCCACCCCAATCCGGCTTCGATAGGCGAAGTGGTATCATCAATATCATTGCCATACAAGCAGAATCCCATTTCCAACCGCAGGGTATCGCGGGCACCCAGGCCAATGGGCTTAATGCCAAATTCTTCGCCGGCTTCAAACAAAGCCTCGTAAATTTTTTCCGCATGTTCATTGGCAAAGTACAATTCGAAACCACCCGAGCCCGTGTAACCGGTTGCCGAAATAATCACCTCTTCAGCACCGGCAAATTTGTCGGTTACAAAGGTGTAATACGGAAGATCGGAAAGATCAACTTTGGTCAGCTTTTGCAATACCCGAATGGCTTTTGGTCCCTGAACGGCGAGCTGGCTAATGGAGTCGGAAGCATTTTCCAGTTCGGCACCTACCGTGTTATTTGAAACCACCCAATTCCAGTCCTTCTCAATATTCGACGCATTGACTACCAGCATGTATTTATTCGGTTCGTAATAATAAACCAGCAAATCATCAACAATGCCGCCTTTCCCATTCGGAAAGCAAGTATATTGCGCTTGCCCCATCCGAAGCTTGGAAATATCGTTTGATGTCAGCTTTTGCACCAATGCAGCAGCGTTCGAACCTTTCACCCAAAACTCGCCCATGTGCGACACATCAAACACACCCACGTTATTTCGAACAGTCAGGTGTTCATCTTTTATTCCGCTAAACTCAACCGGCATTTCGTATCCGGCAAATTCAACCATTTTACCACCGGCATCTTTGTGAAGTTGGTTAAAAGCTGTCCTTTTCATATAAAACATCATTAAAGGTTCAAAAGTAAAAGTTCAAAATCCATAAAATCATGAAAAATATCATCACAAAGCTAAAATATTATTCCCAGCGTGTTCGTTGGCATTATCAGCGAATTTTAGTTAATATTGTATGCATTAAACAATGTACATAACAATGTCTGAAAAAAAATACACCAATCTGGACTATTTAAAAGAAATTACAGGAGGCGAAGATGAAATTCTGAAAGAATTCATCACCATGTTTTTTGAGCAGTTGCCTGAGTTTAAAGACGGACTGCACGAGCATTTAAATAATAAGCGATACAAAGAGCTAGGAGAATTGGCCCATAAAGCAAAATCGTCGGTCATGACTTTTGGCATGGACGATCTGGGCTGGAAACTGAAGGAACTGCAACTAAAAACGCAAAAACTGGAAGACATTGATTCCTACCCGGACTTTGTCAGTGAGTTTGATTTGGTGATCGGCCACGCGGAAAAGGAACTCCGGGATGAAATGAAAAAATTTAAGTAAAGAGGCCGCCCTTTCCGGACAGCCTCTTTTGGATTATTTGCTTCTGAACTTCAATTCCTCGCCTTCCAGTACAATTTGAATCGTCTGATCAATCCTCACCTCGCCTGCCAGTATTTTTTTCGACAATTCATTTAAGACATGCTTTTGTAACAAGCGGTTAACCGGCCGGGCACCGTATTGAGGGTCGTAGCCAACAGCCGCCAGCCAGGCTACTGCTTCGTCCGAAATTTCAATTTTCAACTCCTGATTACCCAAACGCTGCACAATCCGATTAAATTGAATTTTAACAATCTCTTTGACATCTTCGCGGGATAACGGTGTAAACATGATGGTTTCGTCAATCCGGTTCAAAAACTCGGGACGAATGGTTTTACGCAGCAAATTGAAAATTGCCTGCCGGGTTGCTTCGTACACCTCACCTTTGTTTGTCTCATTCATCCGTTCAAAGCCTTCCTGAATAATTTGCGAACCGAGATTGGAAGTCATAATGATGATCGTATTCTTGAAGTTGACAACCCTGCCTTTGTTATCAGTCAGGCGACCATCATCGAGCACCTGCAACAACACGTTGAACACATCGGGATGCGCTTTTTCAATTTCATCGAACAAAACCACCGAATATGGTTTGCGCCTAACGGCCTCGCTCAGCTGTCCGCCTTCATCGTAACCAACATAGCCCGGAGGCGACCCAATCAGGCGGGTTACCGAGAATTTCTCCTGGTACTCCGACATGTCGATGCGTGTGATCATGTTCTCATTATCGAACAAGTATTCAGCCAGGGCTTTCGCCAGCTCGGTTTTACCAACTCCGGTGGTTCCCAAAAAGATGAACGAACCAATCGGACGCTTTTCATCCTGCAAACCGGCACGGCTTCGGCGCACGGCATCGGCCACCGCATGAATGGCTTCCTGCTGCCCCACCACCCGTTTGTGTAAATCTTCTTCCAGGTGAAGCAATTTATCGCGCTCGCTTTGCAGCATTTTCGAAACCGGAATGCCCGTCCAGCGAGCCACCAAATCGGCAATATCTTCGGCATCCACTTCTTCTTTGATTAACGAATCGCCCTGCATTTCTTGTAACTCATCCTGAAGGTGAGCAATTGCTTCTTCTGCCTCTTTGATCTTTCCATAGCGAATTTCGGCCACCTTCCCATAGTCGCCTGAACGCTCGGCCTGCTCAGCCTCAAACTTGAAGTTTTCGATGTTTGTTTTGTTCTGCTGAATTTGGTCGATTAACGACTTCTCCATTTCCCACTGCGCCCGGTAACGCGACTGCTCCTCCTTGAGGTTGGCTATTTCCTCCTTCAGTGAGGCCAGCTTGCTTTCATCTTTCTCGCGCTTGATCGCTTCACGCTCAATCTCCAACTGCTTGATCCGGCGTTCAATCTCATCCAGCTCTTCCGGAACCGAGTCCATCTCCAGGCGTAACTTGGCAGCGGCTTCGTCCATCAGGTCAATGGCCTTGTCGGGCAAAAAGCGATCGGAAATGTAGCGCTGCGAAAGCTCAACGGCCGCAATAATCGCATTATCTTTGATGCGCACTTTGTGGTGCCCTTCGTACCGTTCTTTCAATCCCCGAAGGATGGAAATCGCACTCAGGGTATCTGGTTCATTCACCATTACAATCTGGAAACGGCGCTCCAAGGCTTTGTCTTTCTCAAAATATTTTTGGTATTCGCTTAATGTCGTTGCACCAATCGCACGCAGCTCGCCGCGTGCCAGTGCTGGTTTTAGAATATTGGCGGCATCCATGGCACCTTCACTTTTACCCGCCCCAACCAAGGTATGGATCTCATCGATAAAGAGGATCACCTCCCCATCCGACTTCACGACCTCATTAACAACGGCTTTCAGGCGTTCCTCAAACTCACCCTTATATTTTGCTCCGGCAATCAGTGCACCCATATCCAGCGAGAACAGCTGTTTTGACTTTAAGTTCTCGGGCACATCGCCACGAACAATACGGTGAGCCAGGCCCTCGGCAATAGCTGTTTTCCCTGTTCCCGGCTCTCCAATCAGCACCGGGTTATTTTTTGTGCGTCGGGTTAAAATCTGCAAAATTCGGCGGATTTCATCATCGCGTCCAATTACCGGATCCAGCTTTCCACTGCGGGCTTTCTCATTTAGATTGACGGCAAACCGATTCAACGAATTAAATTGGTCTTCTGCTGTCTGGCTTTCCACCTTGGCTCCCTTTCGCAACTCAGTTACAGCCGCACTAAGCTCTTTGCGCCCCACCCCATTATCTTTCAGAAGCGTGGAAACCGTATCGCCGGTTTCAAGCAATGCCATCAGAATATGCTCAACCGATACAAAATCATCGCCCATCTTACGGGAGATGTCGAGTGATTTTTGCAAAACTTTATTGGCATTTCCGGTTAAGTAAGGCTCGCCCCCAGTGACCTTAGGATAAGATTCCACAATTTTATCCAATGCTTGATAGAAGACGCCGGTATTGACACCTAGCTTTTTCAACAAAAACCCGGTTACATTCTCGGCCGCGTGCAAAAGTCCCTTCAACACATGTGCGGTTTCAACAGCCTGTTGATTATTGGCCTGAGCAACCTCAAAAGCATGCTGAATGGCTTCCTGCGATTTGATTGTAAAATTGTTAAAATTCATAACTCCTCCTTTTAGTGACTGCCAAGCCCACACACAAGAAGCTAACCAATTTAAATAAACGAAGGGGAAACAGACATTTTGTCGCACCAAAACTACTGGACAGGAATATTTTACAGAAGGTTGAAAAATACAAGATCGTTTTGACAGTTTAATCCATAAAAAAAAGGATGGTTGAAACCACCCTTTTCTAACTTAACCAAACCTATCTCTATGAAAAAAAATTACTTGTCTTTTTGCTAAATCTCACAATACAAATGTACGGCGAAATATAGTTAAGAAGCTTCAAGCAACGTTAAGAAATGTTAAGAATTGAATTCATAAAAAAACGCTTATTTAGAAACGGATCGCATCTATTTTCTTCCTGTTTTTAATATATTTGCAACCACCTTGGAAAAACTAAACCCGATAAATCTGATAGATTTATCAAAAACGGCTGTAAAACAGGCTATTTAGCTGGTAGTTAACGTTGAAATTAACCAATTTTGCAGCTGATGAAAATGAATTTATTTTAATTAAATATTAAATCTTTTATTAATCCACAAAAATCGCTTATGGCAAAGTATGTTTATACATTTGGTAATGGTAAAGCCGAAGGTGAAGCCAGCATGAAAAACCTCATTGGAGGAAAAGGAGCTAACCTGGCAGAAATGAACCTTATAGGAGTTCCGGTTCCTCCCGGATTCACAATTACAACAGAAGTTTGTACGATCTATACGCAACAGGGTCATGATGCGGCAGTTTCAGCAATTAAAAAAGAAGTTGAAGACGCTGTAGCCCTTATTGAAGAATTAACCAATACGAAATTTGGCGACAAAGACAATCCCTGTCTTGTTTCCGTTCGTTCAGGAGCCCGTGTTTCGATGCCGGGAATGATGGACACCGTATTGAACCTGGGATTAAATGATTTAGCCGTCCAGGGAATTGCAAAAAAATCAGAAAACGATCGGTTTGCCTGGGACTCTTACCGTCGATTTGTACAAATGTACGGCGACGTGGTATTAGGAATGAAACCAGAAAGCAAAGAAGACATTGATCCATTCGAGGCCATTATGGAAAACCTGAAAGAGGAAAAAGGCATTGAACTGGACACTCATTTTTCAACGGAAGACTTGAAATTACTGGTTCTGCGATTCAAAGAAGCTGTTTTGAAAGTTACTGGAAGAAGTTTTCCGGACGATCCATGGGAGCAACTCTGGGGAGCTGTTTCGGCGGTATTCGACAGCTGGATGAACGAACGTGCCATCTACTACCGCAAAATGAATAACTTCCCAGCCGAATGGGGAACAGCGGTTAACGTTCAGGGCATGGTGTATGGTAACATGGGCGAAACATCGGCTACAGGAGTAGCTTTCACCCGCGATGCCGCCACCGGCGAAGATATCTTCAACGGCGAATACCTGATCAACGCCCAGGGCGAAGATGTGGTTGCCGGAACACGTACACCTCAACAAATTACGCTTGAAGGTAGCAAACGTTGGGCTGAACTGGCCGAAGTTAGCGAAGAAGTAAGGAAAGCCGAGTTTCCTTCGCTGGAAGAAACCATGCCGAAGCTTTACAAAGAATTGATGGAAATTCAGCAAAAACTGGAAGACCACTACAAAGATATGCAGGACATTGAGTTCACCATTCAGGATGGTAAACTATGGTTGCTGCAAACCCGGAGCGGAAAACGCACGGGCGCTGCGATGGTGAAAATTGCTGTTGACATGCTTGAGCAAGGTATCATTGATGAAAAAGCAGCCCTGAAGCGCATCGAGCCAAGCAGGCTGGATGAACTGCTCCACCCGGTGTTCGACACAACCGCCCTTGAAACTGCCAAAGTTCTGGCCAAAGGTCTTCCGGCATCTCCGGGAGCAGCTACGGGACAAATTGTATTCTTTGCCGACGAAGCATTCAACTACGAAAATTCCATTCTGGTTCGTATTGAAACCTCTCCTGAAGATTTGGAAGGAATGAATGTTGCCCGTGGAATTTTAACAGCCCGCGGTGGGATGACATCACATGCAGCTGTTGTTGCCCGTGGAATGGGTAAGTGCTGTGTTTCAGGAGCCGGAGCAGTAAAAGTGAATTACAAAACCCGGATCATGACCATTGACGGGAAAGAATACAAAGAAGGTGACTGGATTTCGCTTAATGGAACAACCGGGCAGGTTTTTGAAGGAAAAGTTAAAACCATGAATCCTGAGTTGGGTGGTGATTTTGGTAAAGTGATGGATTTGTCGGACAAATTTGCCCGGATGACCGTTCGCACCAACGCCGACACACCAAACGATGCCAAAGTAGCCCGTGGATTCGGAGCACAAGGTATCGGTCTTTGCCGCACAGAGCACATGTTCTTTGAAGGAGCACGGATTAAAGCCATGCGCGAAATGATTCTTTCGTCAACAGTCGAAGGACGCGAAAAGGCGTTGGCCAAACTCCTGCCTTATCAGCGTGAAGATTTTGAAGGTATTTTTGAAGCGATGGAAGGTTATGGCGTAACGGTTCGCCTACTCGATCCACCATTGCACGAATTTGTGCCTCACCAGCAAGCCACTCAAAAAGAACTGGCCTTAGAAATGGGAATCTCGCTGGATGCCGTTAAATCCAAAATTTCGGATTTGGAAGAATTTAACCCGATGCTCGGACACCGTGGTTGCCGTCTGGGAATTACGTATCCCGAAATTACAGCCATGCAGGCCCGCGCCATTATTGAAGCGGCCTTAAACCTGAAAGCAAAAGGTGTTGATGCTCGTCCGGAAATTATGGTTCCGCTGGTTGGAACGGTTGCCGAGTTTAAAAACCAGGCTGACATCATCCGTTCGACTGCCGAAAAAGTATTTGAAGAAAAAGGTGATCGTATTGACTACTTGGTGGGTACCATGATCGAAATTCCGCGTGCAGCCTTAACAGCTGACCACATTGCGGCAGAAGCCGACTTCTTCTCATTCGGAACCAACGACCTGACGCAAATGACCATGGGATATTCACGCGACGATGCCGGGAAATTCCTGCCAGACTATTTGGAAAAAGGTATTCTGAAACAAGATCCGTTCCAGGTACTTGACCAAAATGGCGTTGGCATATTGGTGCAAATGGGTGTTGAAAAAGGACGCTCAGTAAAAGAAAACCTGAAAGTAGGGATTTGCGGTGAGCATGGTGGAGAACCAAGCTCGGTTGAATTCTGCGACAGTGTTAACTTAGACTATGTAAGCTGTTCGCCTTACCGTGTGCCAATTGCACGGATCGCCGCAGCCTTGGCAAATATTAAGCATAACGAATAGTCAATCGACTGACAACAAATATAAAAGCCGTTTCAGAACAAACTGAAACGGCTTTTTTTTTAAAAGGCCTATTATTCAAAATAAAGGACGCGGAAAAGATTTTCCGTTTCACAAGCTTCCTCAGCTTATTTTTTCAATTTGGCATCCAGAGTAATTTTGATTGCTCCAAGCGCCTGCGAAACCGGACAACCTTCTTTCGCTTTTACGGCCAACTTCTGAAATGAATCTTCATCAATTCCAGGGACAACCGCCTCCACTTCCAAATGACTTTCAGTAATCTTAAAACCACCGTCAACCTGATCCAATTTAATGTGGGCAACGGTATTGACTTCTTTAGGCTCGTAACCTTCGCCATCCAAAATGTTTGAAAATGCCATTGAGAAACATCCAGCATGAGCGGAACCAATCAGCATCTCAGGATTCGCTCCTACGCCATCTTCAAATCTGGATTTAAAACTAAACGGAAATTCCGTATCACTGTTAACGAACTGCATACGACCATTTCCATCTTTCAAATTTCCTTGCCAAAATGCTTTTGCTTTGTTTATTTTCATCGGTAATAAAATTTTATTGATTAATAACATTTGTTTTTTTGGTCAATCATGATGCCAAACAGAAAAAATTAAAAACCATTCAGCATTATTGAAACTCCAAGGCCACAGACTACGAACCTGTAAGCTCAACTGTAAAAACACAACAAGCTGAAAAAGTTTCGGTTCAACGATGTATGAAAAGTTCCACCTATTGAGGCAGGAAATCTACACTTCGGATCACAATACCAGCACACTGATTTCTTCAAAAACCCAAAATTATGAGCAACCACCTAGTCTTTAGAAGAATTTAGCTGTAATTTGCAAGGTGTTTGCCTTTGCTTATGAAGAAACGAAATCAATTGCTTATGCTCCCTTTTCAAAACAACACCGGACTCTACGTTGATCATTACGAACTGACCATGGCCCAAGGCTATTTTTTAAGCGGGCGCTACATAAAAAGCGCGTGTTTTGACTATTTCTTTCGAAAAGCTCCGTTTGGAGGTAGTTTTGTTGTATTTGCCGGCTTATCATCTGTCCTTCGTATGATCGAAGATTTCAACTATTCAGAAAGTGATTGTGCTTATTTGAGATCAATTGGTTTTGACAACCAGTTTACGGATTATTTGAGAACCTTTTCCTTCCGGGGAAACATTCATTCGGTAAAGGAGGGCGAACTAATCTTTCCGAACGAGCCAGCTTTGCGGGTTGAAGGAACAATATTGGAAACCCAACTCGTAGAAACCTTATTGCTGAATATTCTGAATTTCGAATCGCTGATTGCCACCAAAGCTTGCCGAATCCGTCAAGCAGCAGGTGACAAACTACTGCTGGAATTCGGACTGCGGCGAGCCCAGGGCTTAGGCGGAATTAACGCCAGCAAAGCAGCAATTATCGGCGGGTTCGATAAAACATCGAATGTTTTCAGCGCCCGGCATTTTGGATTGGAAAGCAGCGGAACCATGGCCCATTCGTGGATTCAGAGTTTCGACGATGAACTGGAAGCATTTCGAACCTACGCCAACTATTTTCCCGATTCGTGCACCCTGCTGGTCGACACCTACAACACCTTGCAAAGTGGCGTTCCGAACGCAATCAAAGTAGCCCGCGAACTCAGGAAAAGCGGACGTCAGCTGATTGGGATTCGGCTCGATAGCGGCGACTTGACTTACCTCAGCAAAAAAGCACGCAAAATGCTTGACGAAGCTGGTTTTAATGAAGTGAAAATTGTGGCGTCAAACCAGCTGGACGAAACCATTATTCAAAGCTTATTATCGGAAGGTGCGCCTATTGATGTTTTTGGTGTTGGAACTTCAATCGCTACTGGTAAAGATGATGCAGCGTTGGATGGTGTTTATAAACTCTCGTTCTTCGATGGAAAACCATCCATCAAAGTGTCCGAAAACCTGAGCAAAATGACCTTGCCGGGAATCAAAAGGATTCACCGTTTTATCGATCAGGAAAACATATTTTGTGCCGATGGGATTTCATTTGAGCATGAAAATGACTACCACGAAATTTATCATCCAACCGAAGCAGGAAAACACAAAAATATCGCCAGCTGCCAAAAAGAAAGCTTGATTCATCAGATCATGCGTGACGGAAATTCAATCCTTGAAGCGCAAGAGCCAAAAACAATTGCCGCGTACACTCGGTCGCGACTTCAGCAGCTCCCCAAAGAACATAAACGATTTCTAAACCCACACGTTTATAAGGTAGGAATCAGTGAAAATTTACGGAACACCCGAAACGATCTGGCGAAGCAATACCTAAAAAAAGATTTGGACTAAATTAAAAAACACAATACCATGAAAGCACTACTGATTGTTGATCTTCAAAACGACTTTTTACTCGGAGGTGCGCTACCGGCTCCCGATGGGAAAAAAATTATTCCGGTGGTCAACAAACTCATTAACCTGGTTGACCTGGTTGTCGCCTCCAAAGACTGGCATCCGGAAGACTCCGTGCATTTTGAAAAATGGCCCGTGCACTGCGTGGCTAATTCCGAAGGAGCTGCCTTCCCGGAAGAATTGGAGCAATCCAAGATCAAAACAGTTGTGCTGAAAGGGACACGAAACACCGATGACGGCTATTCGGCCTTCGAAGCAACCAACATTCAACTCAATAATTACCTGAAAGAAAACAAAGTGGACGAACTTTACATTTGCGGTTTAACCACGGAGTACTGCGTTAAAAACACTGTGCTCGATGCTTTAGAGGCCGATTACAAAACGTTTGTTGTGCGCGATGCCGTGGAAGCGGTGAAAGCTCAGCCAGGCGACGAAGAAAAGGCCTGGCAGGAAATGCAGGCTGCCGGAGCATCAATTGTCTATTCTGAAGAAGTGGCAAAGAACGCATGAGTCCTTTTGAAAAGAAAACTGCACAACAATAGAAAGTCCTCCGCCAGAGGACGAAGGACTTTCAAATTGATTGATTATCTAATGCTTAAAAATGAGCCGAAAATTGAATGCCAATGGACGGAGCTAGTCGATATCCGTGGCTGTAGCGCTCGAAGTACATGTCTCCGTAACGGTAATAAACGTAAGGCCCTACCCTGACGAGTTCGCATTGAAATGGCAGGTGATTGAAAACCATGTGCCGGGGAATCTCAATACGTACGTAGCCAATTCCATAGTGATGGCGGTAGTAATGACCTCCGTAAAAATAGTAATCGCCATGGGCATGATGGTGAATTCTCACTGGATTAACATGGAATTGTCTGTAAACGTTTCCGTATTGTGGATGACGATAAGCGTACTTCCTGTCATGCTTATAATAATTGTCCCATTGCTTTTTGCTGTACTTGCCTGATTTAGCCGACTTGTTCCAGTGCGCATTTCCCTTGGGTTTGAAATCGCGATCAGAATGATACTGCCGTTGACCACGGGTTGTATTTGAAGTTCTGTCTGCCACCCGGTACTCGCGGCCACTACTTTTTAGCTGCTTGTTCCGATCGTTGCTTTGGTACGCTTTTCCAAGATTGGTGCTTTTGCTTCCTCTGGCTTGGCGAACTTCTTTTTTTGAGGTATTTCGTTGTGTACTTGTTTCCCTGCGTTGTGCTTCCGCGTTTACTCCTGTCATAACTGCTGCAAGTGTAATCATCATTGCGATCAGTCTCATTTTTCTTGTTTTCATGGCTTCCAGTTTTAAAGTTTAACAATTATGATGCTGGTGCCTGTATTTACCGGTAATCAGTTGTCTGCCCAATTACAAAGCTCATGCCAAATCCACATCAATTTAATTTACAACATCTTACAATCCCTTCATTCAGGAATCTTTTTTGAAAATCTTCTTTTTTTCTGACCGGAGAATATTAATTTTGCACAAATTTTAAATGCGATGGGGCGAATATTGGCAATTGATTATGGGAAAAAACGGGTTGGACTGGCAGTTACCGATCCGCTTCAAATAATTGCCACCAAGTTAACCACAGTGCGCAGTCATGACATCTTTGATTTTTTGAAAGCTTATTTTCAAAAAGAAGCGGTTGAAAAAGTGATCATTGGTTATCCACTCCAGATGAACAATGAAGCCTCTGAAGCCGTTCTGTATATCAATCCGTTTTTGAGACGTTTTCAGAAGCTCTATCCGGACATGCCCATTGAGCAAGTTGATGAAAGGTTTACCTCAAAAATGGCTTTTCAAACCATGATTGATGCAGGCCTTAAGAAAAAAGACAGACAAGATAAAGGAACTGTTGACGCTGTAAGTGCGACAATTATCCTGCAATCGTATATGGAACAACAAAAGTATAGATCATGATTTACCCCATAACAGTATACGGCGATCCGCTTTTGCGGAAAGTGGCACAGCCAGTTGAAAACAATTTTGAAGGATTAAAAGAGCTGATTGACAACATGTTTGAGACCATGTATCATTCAGAAGGCGTTGGATTGGCCGCACCGCAGGTTGGTAAATCGATGCGGATCTTTGTTGTTGATGCCAGTTCGGCCGCCGATGAGGATGAACCCGAACTTGAAGGTTTTAAAAAGGCGTTTATCAACCCTGAAATTTTGGAACGCACGGGCGACAACTGGGTGATGAACGAAGGCTGCCTGAGCTTGCCCGAAATCCGCGAAGATATCAGTCGCCCGGAGCATGTGAAGATAAAATACCTTGACGAAAACCTGAATGAACACATTGAAAAATATAGCGGCTTTGCAGCCCGTGTCATTCAGCACGAATATGATCACTTGGATGGTGTACTGCTGATTGATTACCTCAGCCCCTTGCGAAGACGCATCTTAAAAAGTAAGTTGACAGCCATTTCAAAAGGCAAAGTAGAAACTGCTTACCGCATTGTTCTACCGGGCAAAAAGTAAGCTCGTCTGAGTTTCAAGGGGTTTTTACCCTGTTTTTGCATCATTCATGAAATAAATGCAAAAATTATAAACCCAAGAACAGACTTATCGTAAACTGTCAGTAAAAAATACTGATCGTGACATTTTTTTCGAATAACCCCTTTACAAAAATTTTAAGTTTCTGGTTGATTGGAATATTCGCTGGGAACTTTTTGCCTTGGGCTGGAATGACATTTTTGATCCTGTTCGCACTCTCGGGCTTACTTGTCACGATCAAACTCAAAACCAAAAGCTACCCATTCGATCGCTACCTCTCTATTTTTCTTAGCCTTGGTTTTGTTGTAGCTGCTTTTTATACCATTCCCCAATCAAAATTCTCCGGAGAAGATCAGCAACAACGCTATGTTGCCACCATTCTGGAATATCCTACTGAAAAGCCCAACTCCTATCAAGCACTTATTCAGATCAATTGGGCCGACTCTGCATCTTTCAATGATCAAAAAATACTGGCCTATTTTGAAAAGTCAGATTCAGCCTTCACCCTACAGCCCGGTGATCGATTTGCCGGCACCAGCCGCCTACAACGTATTCGCAATGCAAGTGATCCATTTTCCTTTAATTATCAAAAATTCATGGCTAACCGGGATGTCTATTACAGCACCTACCTGGCCGGCCGAAACTACAAGCTCGTGACAAACAGCCACGACCGATCGCTTCGGTTCCGAGCCGAACGATTCCGGGCAAGGCTGATTGCTTCGCTGCGAGCGCACATTAAAAATGAGGAGTCGCTTCAGGTGATCTCAGCGCTGACCTTGGGCTACAGAAAAGAGCTTTCGCCGGAAACACGCTCCTACTTCGCATCAACCGGCGCCATGCATGTTCTTGCGGTTTCGGGTTTGCATGTGGGCATGATTTACCTTTTCCTGACCACTCTGTTTGGCTTTCTGAAACGATCGCCGATCGGACGAATTTGCTTTGTTCTTACTATTGGAAGCTTGCTTTGGTTTTATGCGCTGCTAACCGGTTTTTCACCTTCGGTGCAACGAGCTACCGTCATGTTCAGCTTTATCCTGATTGGGAACAGCATGCAACGCCCGGCATCCATTTACAATTCAATTGCAGCCTCGGCCTTTTTACTGTTGCTGGTCAATCCCAAGCTACTGTTTGAAGTTGGGTTTCAGCTCTCCTACTCCGCGGTCATCAGCATTGTATTTTTCTATCCACGGCTTGAAAAATGGGTTCAGCCTAAAAACAAAATTCTTCATAAAATGTGGCAACTGTTCTGCGTGTCGCTTGCCGCACAAATTGGAACCTTTGGTTTGTCCATCTATTATTTTCATCAATTTCCAAGCTACTTTTGGCTTAGCAATTTCATCGTCCTCCCGGCTGCCTACCTGATTCTGGGAAGCACCTTTCTTGTCTTGGTTTTTTCGCCCATCAGCTGGCTGGCTGCCTGGGTGTCAAAATTGCTTTCGGCGGTAACTTTTGCAATTACGTTCCTGCTCCGACAGATCGATCAACTACCGTTTTCGCTGGTCGAAAACATCACTATTTCCACCTTGCAATTAAGCCTGCTCGCAGCTATGGGATGCGCCGTCATTTTCTTTATCAAATTCAAACAAAAAGATTTCTTTTTCGCTGCTAACATACTCCTAATCGCTTTTTTGGTATCCGGACTTACCCAAAAACTGCATTCGCTCAATCAAAAAAAATACATCATTTATGCAAGAGAGCAAAACATCCATCTCATTAACGGTCGAAAAAATTATTTGATTTGCACCGCAAACGAACCAAAATTCTCAGCTTCGGCTCAACATGTTGTGCGTGAACTAAAACTGGAACCACCAACGATGATCTATCTGGATTCCTGCGAGCAATTTATCGGACCGGATCTAATCATCGACAACCAGATAATTCTGTTTTTGGATCAAACTTTTCAATACAACAAACGCAATGAAAACCAACAAAACCAAGGAGGTAAAGTTAAACGGAGTAGTTCTCACATAACTAGCGACTTCGACCCTTTTTCAGCGACAAAGATGGATTCGGTCATGAAAAAGGGAATGTTTTTCAACTTGTCAGATTTGCAAACTCGACAAACGATTGTTGCTGATTTATAGAAAAATAACTACCCGAGCAACAACGACGACCGGGCTACACAGCCGAAAAACAAATACAAATACATGGAAGTTGTTGTTTTTATACTTTACTTTACCGGGCTGAATTTTTGAAAAAGGAGTGACGAAATATGAAGGTTGTTATTGTAGGTGCCGGCGAAGTTGGAACACACCTTGCCAAGATGCTGAGCAAGGAGAACCACGACATTGTTCTGATGGACGAAGATGCGGATAAACTGTATCATATTTCCAGTCAGGTTGATTTGCTTACAGTTACGGGGATGGCCAATTCTTTTCGCGATTTGAAAGAAACCGGGTTGTCAAAAGCAGATTTGTTTATCGCGGTAACCCCTTATGAAGAACGGAATATCTTTGCCTGCGTACAAGCCAAAGATATGGGCGTTCAGCGGACAGTGGCCCGAATCAACAACAGTGAATATTTAACCGATAAATACAAGGAAAAACTTCGCAATTTGGGTGTTGATGAACTGATTTATCCTGAAAGCCTTGCTGCCAAAGAAATCGCATCATCGATTAAACAAGTGGGAACCAGGCAGATGATTGAATTCTCACAAGGAAAACTGACCCTGATGGGTGTTAAGATCCGCGAGAATGCACCCATTCTAAACAAATCGCTCGAAGAATTATCGTACATCAACTCCGATATCCGGGCCGTAGCCATTAACCGGGAAAGCGAGACCATCATTCCAAACGGGCAAGACTGCATACATAATGGCGACATTGTCTTTTTTATTACCACGCGTGCCAATCAGAACCGGGTTTTTGAACTGGCCGGAAAGGAAATTTTCGCGGTTCGCAATGTCATGATTTTGGGAGGAAGCCGCATAGCCCAAAAAACGGTTGAACGGCTTGGAGATAGCTACAACATTAAAGTGATTGAGAGTGATAAAATCCGCAGCCAGGAAGTTGCCGACCGCTTTGAAAACATTCTGGTGATTCAGGGTGATGGCCGAAACCTGGAACTGCTAAAAGAAGAGCGGATTGAACGCATGGACGCGTTTATCGCTGTCACCGGAAATTCGGAAACCAATATTCTGTCGTGTCACCTGGCTAAAAGCCTGGGCGTAAAACGAACAGTGGCCGAAGTGGAAAATATCGACTTTATGGGAATTGCCGAAAGTATGGATATTGGCAGCCTGATCAATAAAAAACTGATTGCCGCAAGCTACATCTATAAATACACGCTGGGAGCCAAAGTAGCTCAAGCCAAATGTTTAACGGCTTCGGATGCAGAGGTTTTTGAATTCATCGCGAAAGAAGGCTCCCGAATTACTGAGTACCCCATTAAGGATTTGGAATTTCCGGACGATGCCAAAATCGGCGGTTTAATTCGTGGGTCAAAGGGGTTCGTGGCCAAGGGAGATACACACATTCAGGCGAATGACAAAGTGGTTGTTTTTGCACTACCTTCTGCGATTCAAAAACTAGATAAATATTTTAAGTAATTCAGCACGGATATGCTCAACGTCAAGATAATCTTTCGTGTTCTGGGTTTTTTGTTAGTTGTTGAAGGAGTGTCCATGCTGATTGCTATGGGCGTATCGGCTATTTATCAGGATGCTGGTCTCATGGCACTACTCAACTCAGCACTCATTAGTATTGGAGTTGGATCATTAACCTTGCTGGCGACGAGCGGGGCAGATAAAAAAATTGGAAAGCACGAAGGGTTTGTTATAGTAAGCCTGGTGTGGGTGGTTTTTTCCTTCTTCGGAAGTTTACCCTACCTGTTCAGTCATTCCATTCCCTCATTGACCAACGCTTTTTTCGAAACCATGTCTGGGTTTACAACCACTGGTTCGTCTATATTAAACGACATTGAGTCGCTTCCGAACGGGATCCTGTTTTGGCGCAGCATGACCCAGTGGTTAGGAGGCATGGGGATCATCGTTTTGTCGCTGGCCATTTTGCCGATCTTTGGTATTGGCGGTATGCAGTTGTTTGCCGCCGAAGTTCCGGGGCCAACACCCGACAAAATCAGCCCTAGAATCAGGCAGACAGCAAAAAGCCTGTGGATTATCTACCTGGGTTTTACAGTAGCTGAAACGCTTTTGCTGTGGGCCGGTGGCATGACCCTCTTCGATGCCGTTAACCATGCATTCACCACCATGGCTACTGGTGGTTATTCCACCAAACAGGCATCAATTGCCTACTGGTCCTCTCCCTACATCCAGTATGTCATCATCTTTTTCATGTTTTTGGCCGGCACCAACTTCACCCTTTCCTACCTGGCAATCCACGGAAAGTTTGATAAAGTCTTCAAAAATGAGGAATTCAAATACTACATCTTGTTCATTATTGGATTTACGGCGATAATTTTCAGCGGACTACTCATTTCAACGCAATTGGGGTTTGAATTGGCCTTTCGCGATGCCTTGTTTCAGGTGGTTTCCATTATCACTACCACCGGCTACGCAACAACCGATTACCTCACCTGGACTCCTTTTCTTACCATCATCATTTTCGCTCTTTTCTTTTTTGGAGGAAGTGCCGGATCAACGGGGGGCGGAATAAAAATCATGCGGGTTGTTTTGTTGCTGAAAAACAGTTATTACGAACTGCGACGCTTGCTGCATCCCAATGCCATAATTCCTGTTCGGTTCAACAAACGGGCAGTATCCGAACAAATTATCACCAACGTGCTGGCTTTTTTCATGTTTTATTTCATCATATTTTTCTTGAGCACCATCCTGTACACCTTAATTGAGCCCGATTTGGAGTCGGCCATGGGAGCGGTTGCTACTTCGCTGGGGAATATTGGGCCTGGCTTGGGAAATGTTGGACCGGCTGCAAACTTCCATCACATCCACCCGGCCGGAAAATGGTTTTTGTCGTTTTTGATGTTGCTCGGACGTTTGGAATTGTTTACCGTATTGGTGTTGTTCTCGCCGGCATTCTGGAAAAAATAAACCAGAAGGGCTTATCAAAATTGGGCTGCACCTATCAAAAATTACTCTTGAACAATACCTTTCCCCTGGCGAATAATCACCGGCAGATCTACCGTGCAATCAATCACTGTTGATGCCACGTTATCTCCGTAACCTCCATCAATAACCAGATCGGCAAACTCTTCAAACTTTTCGTGAATCAGCTCCGGATCAGTAGTATATTCAATCACCGTATCTTCATCATGAACCGAAGTGGAAAGTATGGGATTGCCAAGCTGCCGCACAATTTCGCGGATAATGTTGTTGTCTGGGACACGAATTCCAACGGTTTTCTTTTTGCCCTTGAAGTATTTGGGAACATTCGAGTTAGCCTCCAAAATGAAAGTGAACGGACCAGGTAAGTTTCGCTTTAGCAACTTAAAAACCGTATTTGAAATGGGCTTGGTATAATCTGACAAGTGACTCAAATCACTACAAATGAAAGACATATTCGACTTTTCAACCTGTACT
>JAGXIR010000012.1 GCA_024635605.1 Sunxiuqinia sp. | reverse complement strand
TTAATCTTTTACCTTTTTCCATATTTCATCAAGGTCATTGTTAGTCCCTTTAATGAACATAAAATCGTTTTTTATTTCTACTTTAAATGAATTCATTATACCAAATACGTTACTAAAATTTGGATTTGTATATTGAATAAATTCAGTATAAACACCCTTCTCCACGGTATATGTTCCCCAAAATGTGCCATGTATTTGTTTTCTAGCATTTGTAAAATCCATCACCATAAATGTTTCATTTGTAATTACCTTGAATCTAGACATATCTTCCGAGTCATAAAGTTTGGTTGCTAATGTACTATCAGGATTGCAAACTTGCCAAGTGCCTATTAATTTTTTCTGAATTCTACGCTGGGCATTTGCATTATAACTTACTGTAAGTAATACGATGCAAACCAAAATAACAGGAATAGATAAAATCTTTAATTTTTTCATTGTGTTAATGTTTAAGTTAAATAGATCAATAATGTATTTATAAACTTGTTCGAGTCTATATAACATATAGTTATTTTCTCTAACAGATTTATTAGTTTTTGTTTTTGAAGAATCATAAAAGTCAAAATCCAAAACTTCAAATATCGCTTTAATTGTATATGCTCTTGGAGTAACCTCGCCTGATTCAATGCGTTGGAGAGTTCTTATTGTAATATTACATTTCTCCACTAATTCTGACTGGGTTAGTCCCTTTGCTTTTCGAAGTTCTAGAACTTTTTTACCTAAATAGGGTTGTTTCATAATTCATCGTAGATTGAACAAGTTTATGAAAAACAAATACCCAATCCAAAAATCAGAGATGATTTTAATAGGACATTTTTACGCCATAAACCTGACATTTTAATTATTGATTATCTATTACTGTTATTTAATGTTTTAACTTTCAAGAGATTAAGTTATTCTATTTGGTATTTAAATTTTTTCTCAATATGCACCACAACGGTTTGTGCATGTTGCGAAGTGGATTTCGGTGAGCGTTCACGTCCGGTAGGACTGAACGACGATGCGAGAATCCGCCGTTGATTGCCGCACTGAACCCACTTTGAAATATGCATATTGTGTGTGCCCAGCATGAGCATGTGCACACACTACTGAAAGCTCTGGAAAAATGTTGAAAATACAAATTTTCGGTGTTAAATGGTCGTGTGATGCATGAAATTATTTCAGAGAGTGAAAGTCCTTTATGCGCAGGAGTAATCCCGATTATTCCATCGGGAAACTGAAATCTGATATACTTGGCGAACTGACGGATAGTGAGAGAGCCTTTCCCTGCTAGCGTTTGCTGGTGGGGCGGACTACTCGACTGTGCCGCCTTACTTTACCTCAAATTGAAAATATTGCACCTTGAGAAAAATTATGTCAACAATGATCTGGCCATTTCAGCATGTTTAAGTTCATCGTCCATTATTTGCTGAATCTTCGGGAAATCATCTTTTAAAGGCCGATAGCTTTCAATTGATTTCATTTCACCTTTATCTAATAAGCCAATTACAAAATTATGTCCAAGTAGTTTATAAAGAAAACCCACCAAAATTGCTTTTCCTGCTTTTGGTTTTAAAACGATATTGGTATATGATTTCAAAGTTGCGGCATGTTTTCCTTCATCAGCGGCTATTTCTGAAAACACCTCTTTCGCTTTCGGATGTTTGGTAATTTTAGCTAAGCGCTGATAAATTAGCAAGGCATTGAGTTCTCCTTGTTGCGATTTAAGCAACTGTTGTTTTTGTTCTTCTGTCATATCTATCTGAATTTTGTGTCTATGAAAAATTAATGGGTTTATCTGTAATAATTATGCGCTTAAGTGTTCAAATTGATTTTGTCCAAGCTCGCTGTCGTTTTCATTGTGCAATCATGCATATACTATTTGCATAATGGAACACATTGCAAATAGCCTATTGGCAGATTAAAGTACATTGCTTCTGAGCGCAATATTACGATCGGACATAAACTATGCGAAATGATTTTGGATTTCCCTAAGCACATATTTTAGCAACAATGAATGAATGTCGCTTTGTTTCGTATTAAGAAAGTTTCACTAAAATATTGTAAAGAAGTTCTTTTTCTTCCGTCTTCAGATTTAAGGTCTTTTTTAAAAGCTCTTTGTCCGCTGTAAGATGCACTTTTTCACCTTCTTCAGTAATCTTAACGTAAACAACACGCTGGTCAACCATATTTCTGACTTTCCTAATAAACTCCCTTTTCATTAACTTATTTAATGCCCTTGAAACATTAGGACTTTCATCAACCATGACACTTTTAATTTGATTTACTGTTAACTCGCCGGAGTCACTTTCAGCTAATGCATGTAATATTTGCAGTTGAATAAATGACAAATTAAATTGCTTCAGGGTTTTTGTAATATCCACATTTAGTTCCTGAGCCGTGCAGAGCAAGAGTAATATAGCTTTACTATCCAAATTAATGTCAGAATCGATAATAAGTTTTTTGTTAGCCATGGAGTGTTTTTATATTCATGGTCAAAATTAATTACATTCCTTTAATTTCTTAAGAAAACCGGTTGTATTTTTTAATGACAGACATTTTAAAAGACTTCATTTCAAGATCAAAGTGGCTCTTCAATACTTCATTCTTTTTTCTTTCCAATTAATAAGCATACCGGGTAACATATATTTCCACCCGTTGGACCGCAAAAGCTACACCACCACTTTGTCGTGGGATGATAGGCTGCTTTAAGTTGTAAACATTTTGCCGGAAGCTTCGATTTTTTCGACTGCATAATACGTGTGTTTTAATTTTATTATTTGTAGTCCATGGAAGTTAGTTCCATGGACTACAAATGTATTGATTTATTTTAAACCAAAAAATTTAGATGAAGGAAATCGTTCAGTTCAATGGAGTATCGTATAATTTTAAGCAAATATTCAACAACAGTACTGCAGTCTTATACCTTGATTTACAGGATATAGGTGAGAATATGGACATGTCTGGGAGTTATGGTTGTGCGGCACAACGATTGAGCAAGCGCTCAAATGTGTTGTTATTTTTTCTATATCTAATTAAAACCTGCACAGAAGATACCAAATCGGCAGAAATTGTGAAGGTTATTATGTTGTGATGTATTCCATAAGTCCTCTAAAGGATTAACAATCTTTCCAATTTCTTTGGTGCTCACATGCGTATAGATCCCCGTGGGTTTATCCATTGGTTCATTTTTTTCGTCCCACAATTTACAAAACCTGACAAAATGGAGGTGCCGGTTAATTTAATTTATCTTCATTCTAAACAAGGGCTGTTTAACACGGCAAGGGGGGACTTCGGAAGTGGGTGGTTTCGCCTCAAACATGCGATCATTCACCCGGGAACTCCTTGCTTGAACGTAAAGGGTGCAAGCGAGCAGCTCGAAGATTCAATGGTGTTTATTCTTCATTCAACCGAGCTCCTTTTTTATTCAAGCTTGAATCATTTTGGTGAAAACAAAAATCGGAAACCTTCTGGGAGATTTCCGATTGCGTTGAATGGTTTAAACCGCTGCCTCATCCTTTAGGGAACTCCTCTTGGCAAATCGGTCTTTCAGGTCTTTGTGAATGGCTTTCGATCCGGGAATGCTCATTTTTTGTGGCTCACATCAATTGAACCTGCCGCCTGGATTGATAAAACGGTCGTCGATTTCAGCCTACAGAACAACGCCAATTTCGGCAATGGAGCTGTAAAAGCTATTGCTTACTTCTCTTAAGGTGGTCAGCCTGAAATAGCGTATCTTCCGGGCTTGTTCAAACATTTCCTGCTGGCGCTGTCTGGTGTTCCTAAAGCGGCCTCTTTCGATTACGGTCTCCCAGCTTTTGCCATCCAGGCTCACTTCCAGTTTATATTCTGCAATTCTTCCGTTGCTTTGTTCCTGACGAGGCAGGTATTCCAGACCTTTCACGGTAAGAACTTCATTCATGTCCACCTCAATAAAGTGCGGCTGTTGGAATTGTTCATTGGTCCAATCCGAATGCCAAATGGTTTCGATGTTGTTGTCAATGGCCTGACCGGCTGTTTGATGTTGATAGCTGCAATCGGTTTTGGCCGTCCATTTCGATTTGTTTATTTCAAATAATACGGATACCGGCGTGCTTCTCATCTTCTCGTCGGCTTCAGCATAAGCTACGATTTTTCCACCTGTCGACATGTCAAAGGGCTGTTTGTATTTTTTGAATTTGCCCTCGCCGATTGCATAGAAAATAGTGGCTTCCGGTGCTCCATCAATTGAAACTTTCCCCTCCGCTGACCGGCTAATCTCTGGTGCTTGAGCAACTAACAATTCGCTGGTCGGATAGCTTTCGCCCACATAATCGAAAATAGATTGCTGCTGAAACCGCACCGGGCGATAGGTGATTTCAAATCGATAAATTCCACTGTTGGGCACATATTGGGGCAGAATGCCGGGGCCGCACGTGGCTGTTCCCAAACCAGTGACCACCGCATCATAATTGACCGTTACAAAATCCGCTTCATCCAGTTCATTCATGTGGCGGGCTTTGGTTATGTCGGCATCAGCATAAGGATAGGCGCTGAAATTCATCGGCTTTCCTCCGCGAATCAGAAAGCCCAGTCCCTCCATATTGGATACTGCGGCCCAATGCACGTCCGACTGGTTACAATTGTCTTGTGGAATGGCCAGGTTGTGGTTGTATAAGTTTTCAGCGGTTGATGTATAATAATCGAACTTCCCTCCGCTTTTTCGATCCGGATAAGTGGATACACCTCCTAAACCATACCAGCCTAGTTCATTAAATGCCCGTGGCATTTGCATTTGTAGTCCCACTTTTGCCACCGCAGCAACCGATTTGGGAAGATTAACTTCAGTCGAAATGGTGTAAGTTCCATCGGCAAAAACATGATACTGCGCCACGGCGCCAAATTCAATCGATGGCGTTTTCATGCTTAGCGGGTAGATCAACAGCAGTGATCCATCTGTTTGGGTTTTTACCTCCGGGGTGCCAGCCACTTGCTCCAGCTTATCCAATCCAGCTGAAGTCCAGACGCGCATTCCATTGCGGTCGCGAATGTCGTTTTCAGTTGGTGGACGGAAGAAATTCAGCTTTGGACCTTGTTTGATAAGTTCCTTTCCATTGAGCAGGTAGGATGAAATGATTCCTGTTTCAGAATCGATCACGAGCTTGAAATTCTTTCCGGAAATTAGTTGTGCACCATTTAACGGTTGAACTAAAACGTCCCCCGAATTGGTAAGCAGACGAACCGGAGAGGACTCGACAGGTAACACAAACTCTTCCCAGGCTTGTTCGTGGCCGGTTTTCACCAGGCCTTTGCGCTGTTTGGTTGTTGCCGAAAAACGAATCACATAAACCTGTCCGGATTTGGATTGCTGCAGTTCCGGCAGCCGAATTGAAACTGATTTTTCCTGAAGTGGTTCAACATCCATCTCGTCTATCGAGCCATGGGCTACCACGCCCTCAGCGTCTTTAATGGTCCAGGTCCAATTGAATTCATTCAGATTGGTAAAGAAATATTTGTTTCGAACGGTAAATTTTCCGGACGGGAGCTCACCGGCTTCAATGCTGACATTCTGATACACTTTCTTTGTTTCCCACAGTTGAGGATTAGGAATACGATCGGGATTCACCAAGCCATTCAAACAGAAGCTATTGTCGCTGGGCATGTTGGTGCCGTAGTCGCCACCATAGGTATAATACATGCGGCCATTTTCATCCACTTCGCGCAATCCCTGGTCCACCCAATCCCAAATACAGCCGCCCTGTAAGGCCGGGTAGGCTTCAATGGCATTCCAGTAATCCTGTAAACCACCACAGCTGTTCCCCATGGCGTGAGCATATTCACACAGAATTAGCGGACGGTCCGGGTTTCTCTGAGCATACTGAACGATACCGTCTACTCCCATGTACATGGGGCAAAAAATATCGGTATGAGGCGCTAGCCCCGCTCGTTCATACTGTACCGGACGCGACTGGTCACGCTGTTTAATCCATTTGGCATTGGCGATGAAATTAACACCATCGCCCGCTTCGTTACCCAACGACCAGGTGACGATGCAAGGATGGTTCTTGTCGCGTTCTACCATGCGCTTGGTGCGATCAAGGTGCATCGGTCCCCATTCTTCATGCTTGGCCAGGCTTTCCGGCCCATAGCCCATGCCATGCGATTCAATATTGGCTTCATCAATGACATACAAACCGTACAGATCGCATAAGGCATAGAACTCAGGATCGTTGGGGTAATGGCTGGTGCGCACAGTGTTGATATTGAACTCCTTCATTAGCTGAATGTCCTTCAACATTAATTCGCGGCTGACCACATGACCGTTGTCCGGGTCGTGCTCGTGGCGGTTGACTCCTTTGATGTAGACTGCCTGGCCGTTTACAAGAAACTGGCCATTCTTGATCTCTGCAGTCCGGAAGCCAATGTTTTGTGTCAGGGCTTCAAGCACTTCGCCTTGTTCGTTTTTTAGTACCAGCAGCAGTTTGTACAGGTTGGGCTGTTCGGCCGACCACTTTAGCGGATTTTCTACTTTTGCATTGAATACGAAGGTCTTCGGGTTTTCGTCAAGAGCTGAGCTCTGCGACAGGTCAATCAGCTTTTCACTTTGATCCATGCTGAACACAGTAGCCTCTACTTGATAGTCTCCAATTGTTGTTCCGTTCAGGTTTTCAACCGCTACGTTTAACGCGAATTCTCCATCAGTGTAGTTTTCATCCAAACCTGCCAACACGAAGTAGTCGCGAATATGGACCTTTGGTTTGGCAAGCAGGAATACGTCCCGCTCAATCCCACTGATGCGCCAAAAGTCCTGTGCTTCCAGATAGCTTCCGGTACTCCATCGGTACACTTCCAGTGCCAGTGTGTTTTCACCCACCTTTACATAGGGACTTAAGTCGAACTCGGCAGGTGTTTTCGAGCCTTCGCTATAGCCTACCTTTTCGCCATTCACCCAAATATAAAAAGCGGATTTGACGGCGCCCAGATGAATGATAATCTGTCGTCCTTCCCAGCTTTCGGGAATGGTAAAGTTCCGCTTGTAACTTCCCACCGGATTATAGGCATGCGGAATATGTGGCGGGTTCGGACGCTTTCTTTCAATGCCCCAAAACGGATAACTTGTATTGACATAGATTGCGGTATCAAATCCTTCGCGCTCCCAGTTGGCCGGCACTTTGATATCGGCCCAGGTACTTACATCAAAGTTGTTTTCGTAAAAATTGGCGGGCCGCGATGCCGGATTAGATGCGATGTTGAATTTCCAAACACCGTTTAACGATTGATAAAAAGCAGATTGACTTGCATTGTTGTCCCAAGCCAAATCAGTGTTTTCAAAAGGAATGAACCACGCATGAGGAGCCATGCGGTTGATATTAAAAACAGTGGGATCTTCCCACGGTTCTTTGTTTTGGGCAAAAACAGTAATAATTCCCAGCAAAAAGAATACTAGTATACTCGACTTTTTCAGCATAGTTATAAGTTTTATTAATCGGTTTTTTCGTCTACCAAAAATAGGAAAAACAAGTTCGAAAGCAAGTTGCTAAGACTACTTTGTTGAACTAAATCCGCCGCTGGCGGATAGCCTGGAACCAAAGTTATTGATTATTGGTAAATTGGGTTCATGTTTAATCAATAAATATGAATCATGATGAAAAAAAAGAAATGAACCTACGTTAGTTGAGAAAGCCATC
>JAGXIR010000011.1 GCA_024635605.1 Sunxiuqinia sp. | reverse complement strand
TGTAGCTTTTTCAAATCTTCATCACCCAGCATCAATGCTGTTCGCTCTTGCCATTTAGCCATTTCCGAAAATTCTTTGATAATTATTGAATACCATCTCCCGGAGTTTTTCGACTGTCAACCCGAGGATGGGGGCTGCAAACGTATAAATTGTTTCAATCTTTTTCGAGCTGTCGTCGGTTTCAAAAAAGAGCCTTTCGATTGGGATATGTTGAATGGATTCCACCAGTTTCTGTTGACCTTTCAGTAATTGCGGCCCAAATGAAAAGTAACAGTCATGGTTTAAAAGTTGCTGGCTTGTTTGCCAGTTTCCGTTGTAGCCATGCAAAATCCATGGGGTAGGAGCCGAACTGTCTTTTTTGATGCGAATCAAGTCAGGATAGGATTTGACCACATGCAGGATGAGTGGCTTTCCTTTCTTTTCTGCCAGTTCGATCTGTCGCCGAAATACTCGCTCCTGAAGTTTGAGAGCGGTATCAATTGCCCGGTCCAGGCCACATTCACCAATGGCCAGCACGTTTTTCTTTTCAGCGAGATTGCTCAGCTTAACCAGCATTTGCTCCAGATCGAGTTCTTCAAGATCCCACGGATGCAATCCAACCGAATAGATCGAATCCGGCTTCCCTGGAAAGTTCTCCTGAACAGGATGATTGATCAGCTGGATGCTTCCTTCTCCGGCTTGATGGTGTGTATGAATGTTGACGAACTGCATATCAAAGGGTTGCCCAAATGCGGGCTAGCGAATAGCCGGGCGCATCAATTTTCAAATCGAGAAAATATCCAAACGGTGTTTGAAAAGTTTCAAAGTCCGCATTCTGTAGCCGTTTTTCGGCTTCGTCAAAAAGCGACTTCGTAAAACCGACGCTTGCTTTCGACTCGGACAGATGAGCGAATGAATGCAAGATCACCCGCTTGCAACTGTTCTTCCGAGCTGTCCATTTCAAATGGTTCACCAATTTCTTTTCGCGGCTTTTCAAATCTTTCTGCTCATCCTCTTCTTCAACCTGGACGAATGCCAGAATTGCTTTGGCAATCGTTTCTCCGTTGACAACGGTCTCTGCTTCTTCCAGATTTTTCTCAGCCGGAGTATAACTGAATTCATTCACATACATAACCAAAACTTTCATTCAAATTATTTTTTTAACCGTTATTGTTGGCAAGCTGTCTGCCAACGTTCAAAATTATCATCTTTCAACGAAAACACTTCAATAATAACAAGTGTTGTTATATTTTTCTATTTTTGAGTGAAATGAACTGGATGTCAAGTTTCCGATTTATACTTTTATTGCTGCTGATTTGGGTTGCAGTTCCCGTAATGGGGCAACTGTCAGATGGCGGAGTTCCTTTGGATGTTCCCTCACCTGTGTCGTTGAAAAGCAAGGCCTTAGTTTCCTTACCGTTGGTGGATAACGAACGGTTGCTAAAAGCGAGCCAGGCTAAGTCGAATGAGAATCAGCTAAAGCCTTTGCGTTTTGCTCAGCCGATCGTAGTTTCGCTCAATACCGAAAATTCCGGACGTTGGGTTGACGTTGATCAATACCGTGTTTGGCAACTGGTTTTACGATCCGATGGAGCTAAGTCATTGAACCTGATTTTTGACCGATACAAATTGCCAGATGGCGCCCGCCTGTTTTTATTTTCGGCCGACCGATCAGATTTAATTGGGGCGTTCACTTCGAAAAATAACCAACACAATGGTGTATTTGCCACTTCGCCTGTTGTCGGTGATCAGTTGGTTATTCAATATGAAGAACCTTTAAATGCCAGCTTCGAAGCTGAACTTTCGATTCGCCAGGTGAACCATGATTTTATCGGCATTCAATCGTTAAAATCCGAACGGCGTCCCTTAGGACATGCAGCGGGCGAATGCAACATCAATGTAAATTGTGATTGGGTGGAAGTATACAGGGATGAAAAAAATGCGGTTTGCCGGATTATTGTGAGCGGGATTGATTTATGCTCCGGTGCTTTAGTCAATAATACACGAAACGATGGTACTCCCTATGTTTATACTGCAGGTCATTGCATTTCCACCAATAAAGATGCCAATGAATCAGTCTTTCTGTTTAATTACGAATCGCCCTACTGTGGCGATATTGACGGCGATGCCAGTCATTCGCTCAGTGGAAGTGCATTGCGGGCTGCATCGGATAGTTTGGATTTTGCCTTGGTGGAATTAAGTACGGCTCCTCCTCCTGATTATCGGCCTTATTATTTGGGGTGGGATCGAAGTGCCGAAGCACCTGACTCCAGCGCTTGTCTCCACCATCCTGCAGGCGATGTAAAAAAAATAGCCATTGACCGGCATCAAGCGCTTATCAAATCGTATAGCCAAGATTATAAGAATAATGGATTTTTGTACATCGGAGGATGGGAAGAAGGTACAACCGAGGGTGGTTCGTCCGGTGCGGCATTAATCAATCACAAAAAACGTCTGGTGGGTTCGCTTACCGGTGGCGCGGCTACTTGCGAAAGCCCATACCGCGATTATTTTGCGCGCCTAAGCCTTGCCTGGAACTATTATCCTCAGTTGAGCAAACAGCTTAAATCATGGCTCGATCCAACCAACTCGAATGTGCAGTCGATTAGTGGATTTACGCCTTATACTGCTGAAAACTTGTGTGGCGCTTATACCAACTTCCGGGATGAAGATACCCATGCTAACCTGAAAATTATGGAGCAAGGTATTTCAAAAGGATACTGGAGTGGCACCAACGATTATGGATTCGCTGTGTTTGCCGAGCGGATTGAAAAATCAGTGAGTTCTGAGATCATTGGTCTTTCAATTGGGGTGGGTGAGCTTACCTTGGGAAGGAGCAATTCTGAAGGAAAAATTAGGGTGATGGTTTATTCGGGTGATCTTTTTCCCGAAACCCTTTTGTATGCCCAGGACTTCAGTCTGAAATCATTGGATGAAGGGGTGATGAATTACCTGGAGTTTAACCAGCGGGTTCAAACCAGCGAAATTTTCTTTGTCGCCTACTCCATTGAATTGCTGGAAGAAGAGGATGTGTTCTCTGTTTTTTTGGCAAAAAGAGAAGTGGATCCATTGAATTCGTTTATTATTAAGGATGGAAATGAATGGTATACCTACCAGGAAAAAACAAATCGTCAGGAAGGTTCTGCAATGTTGATGGAAGTGATTCTTTGCAATGTTGACACGCTGGTGCCGGACGATAGTCTGAAAAATGCCAAACTTGATTTTGAAGTGTTCCCAAATCCTTTTCACAGTGGACAGCAACTGCTAATCAAATTTAAAGAGCCGGTTAATCCTTACCGAGTAGAGGTTTACGATTTGATGGGGCGCCAGGTAGCTGTCCGTTATGAACAGCCGGGCGATCAGTGGCTCAGTTTTGATTTTTCAGGCTTGATTCCAGGCAATTATCTTTTAAATATAGCGGATGCCGACCGAAAGCGGCGCTATCAGACAAAGGTGATTTATCTCGGCGATTATTGATCAGTTTCAATCAGTTGATCCAGGAGCTGTTTTACCTGATCAACCGTCAGTTTTTTAGCAATAATTTTCTTGTCTTTGTCCAGCAAATAAATCATGGGGGTTGTACGAATGTTGTAATTCACCTGAAAATTGCTCACCTGATCCGGATCCCAGACGTTTAGCCAACCATTCAGTTCGTGTTCTTCCAGAAATTTAAGCCATTCCTCTTTGTCGGTTTGCGTATAAACAGCCATCACAGCTAGTTTTGAAGGATCTGTTTTCAGAAATACTTCCTCGAAAAGCTGAGGCACCTGTTTTTTACAGTGTCCGCACTCCGGTTCCCAAAAAACAACGAGAGTAAAAGGCGTGCTTTGTTGATGCAAACTGTGGTAGTTTCCTTCTTCATCGGGCAAAAATAATTCTTTGGTTGTTGCTCCAATGAGGTTGTTTTTCCGGAAATAAACCTCGCGGCTAATGTTTTCAAGTGTTTTTTCAGTGGTCCAAAATGCTTCACCGCTCAGGTAATATTTTTCGGCCGCAGCCACAAAGACATTTTCAATGCCCATGTATTCCGATTGAATACTGTTGTTTAATACAAATGAAGTCAGGTTTTGAAAGATTTCGGGATTGATTTTGCTGGCTTCTATCAGTTTGACGGCCACCGGTAAAACTGAATCGGGATGTTGAATTAAAACCTGGTTGAAATAGTCATTCAGTTTGGTGTTGATTGTCGGGGTTCGCCACATGCGGGCATCCAGCAAATCAAAATGATCCCAGTAGTGGTTTTTATTGAAGTTGTAATTGTACACCCACAACAAACTGTCGTTGGTTTGAACAGGTGCCGGAAGTTCCTCTTTGTTCATCGTTGGACGGATATTGGAAGCCATAAATTTCCCATAAAACGTACCAGCGCCTTTTTTGGCCTCCTGTTTCCATTTTTCCTGAATTTCAACATCCAGTTCAGCCAGCTTTTGTTTCAGCTCCGCTGCTAAATCCGGTTGACTGTTTGATTCATTCAACTTTTGACGAAGTTTTGCAGCTTCTGTCTTCTTTTCTGTCAGGTAATCCACATAGGCCTGAAACCACTCGCTTTCCTTTGCTCCTCTTATTTCCAGTGCCTCATTTGGTTGCCTGACCGAGAAGGTTTGATCGGCACCAAGCAAAAAATCAATCTGCTTTTTCTCATCAAAATAAAGCGTATAAATCCCTTGGGGCTGCAATTCATCATCAAGCGTGGCATTTCCTTGGTCGTCAAAAATTAGGGTGTCGTTGACGAATAGTTTCCCATTGTAGTAATGCGCCAAAACAACCGTGTCATTTTTATGACCGGGAAAATTGAGGTGAAGGGAATGATTTTGGGCATGCATCGTCTGAGCCAAACAGCTCAAGATAAGCAGACTAAATAATATCGTAAATTTTTTTGGCATTGTTTTCATTCGAAAATTGGGTTTCCAGGAGTTCTTTTCGCTGGTCGATTTCCTCCGTTGTGATTTCTTCTTCAAATTTTTGCTGAATGATTTGAATCATGTCTTTAACATTGTCTGCAATATAGCAAAGATGGCTTAATCCGGTATTCGAAACCATGGAAGAGTTGGTGATGCAATGGCGCCCAAGAAATAAGGATGCTAAAAGTTTCAGCTTTAGTCCGGTGGACTGAAAGGTTGGAATCAGGTTGATTTGTGCATACTGAATTAAATGGTCCATCACTTCAACATCCGGATTACCGACTAAATTAACATGTGGAGTGTCAGCCGCTTTTTTGATTAACCATTCTGGCGGATTCTTTCCGGCAACAATCAGCGGTAAGGTTATTTCTGTAAAAATATGATCCAGCAGGTAACTGATTGCTTTTTGGTTTTCGCCAACACTCAGGTTGCCATGAAAAAGTATATAATCTCCCAGCCCCCGACTAATCTTGATTTGGTCAAACGGATGAAAAGCCGGAATATATTCTCCCATTCGATAGTTCTTTTTGAAATAGCTGGTGTCCTCAGGCGAAATGCTCAAAATGGAAGAGGCGTGCTTTAGCTCTTTCTCAAAGTAACGCAGCTTAATAGCTTCTTGCTTGAAATAGGCACGCTTGAAAACGTTTAGCTCCGACAAACCTAAATACTGATAGTAGTGATGCTCGATGTTATGTGTGCGAACAATTTTCTGGTAAGCGCCGAGCAACGGATGGTTGAGATAATAGCAGGAATGAAGCCCTTCGAATAGAATTGGCACGATTTCCTTCTGTAAGTTTTCAAGCAAGGCCTTGGAACTCCTGGTTTTAACAATGTAGGGTAGGAGTGAAAGCAGATACAGGGGACCTTTTTTACGCTTGTAATAATGAACCCGATGGCAAATTTTTTCAAGCTCCTTTGATTGCTCTCTCCCATAATGAAAACAGTGCAGAATAAGGTCGACATCGGCTTTTGCCAGGTATTTCAGTTTGTAGTACACATCAATAATACCGCCATAATCGGGTGGATCGGGAATGTTGAAACTAACTATGTGCAATTTTTTACCCATGCAGGGAATAAAAGTAAAAAAAAACCGCAAGTATTGAACTTACGGTTTCTTTTTTTAGCCAGCCAAGGACTATTTCATGAGTTTAATTCCTCCATAGCGGCTTTTGATCGATACTTTTCTGTTGGATTGTGAGCCGATCGTTCCCTGCAAAGAGAAGCTATGATCCCGTTTTTCGCGGTTTCCTTCAAATTCAGTTTCCGGATATTTGATGTCACAATAATCGCAAACAGCGTCGATGAAGTAGTCGGCATTGTTCAATCCCAGTTCAATTCCTCCGTAACTGTTTGTCATTTCTATATTTTCAAAGCTTTCCGCAACTTCATTAATCCGAACTGATCCGTACTGTGTATCCAGAATCAAGCTTTGCTTCAGCTTTTCAATGCTGTAGTTGGTGTATTTCGAATTGGCTTTGAGATTTGCAATTTCATCAATGTTTACACCATCGTATTTTGACTCAAGGACGAGCTCTCCAATTTCTTCGATATTTAAACCTGAATACTTTGATTCGGCCTGTATGGTTTGAGCTTCGCCGATAAATAGTTTGGAGTACTTTACATCAGCCAGCAGGTAGTTAACCGATTCAATGTCGGCTTTACCATAGGCAATATCGAGATTGATTTTGTTGCCTCCCGGAGCTTCTAAATTTCCGGCATTCATATTCCCGTAGCTAATGTTGAACGCTCCTTTGGCATTGAGGTTATTGAGTACGACATTGCCAAACTTATTGGTTACGGTCAGGTCGCGGTCGGCCGGAATATTGATGGTATAGTCGATGGAAAAATTGCCTTTGGTTTTGAAATCATCGTTGATCACGGTTTCCAGGTTCAGAACATTGCCTACTCGTCGCATGTTGATCTGAATTTGATCGAGCAGCGCTTCAGCCTTTTTCTCGTTCGTGTTTTCCAACGAAATCAGCACATCAACCACAACCGAGTCGCCTCCAAAATCATTGATAGTGATGGTTCCAAACTTATTGGTGACATCTAATGCCTGTACCTGTGATTTAAGGTAGGAAGCGTGTTCATTCCGGGTATAATCGTCTGCCTGAGCAGTGATATAGCTTAATCCCAGAAAAAGGATGAGTAATTTAAATTTCAGTTTCATTTTGGGTCATTTTTTGGTGTTTAACTTCTTTTAATTTGTCAACAATCAGGGTGGTTATACTCAGTCTGGCTTGATAATAATCCAGCATCGCGTTAATCACCCGTTCGTCATCAGGATTGGCTTGCAGCTCTTGCTGAAGCTGTTCCTGCATCCGGTCAAATTCTTTGATCTCGTTGGTCATCATTTGCTGGTCGGCTTCCGAGATAAATCCATCTTCGACCAGCTTGTCCCATTCGCTCATGCCCTGGTTGATGGCCGATGTATAGTAGAATTCAACTTCGCTGTATTCGTCCGAAACCGAAGAGAGTGTGGCGGTTTCCTGTGTCTGTTTGCCTTGGTCGGGTGCAAAATACATCCGCAACTGGTTGCCCAAAAGCAGAATAAAAACGAGGGATGCAGCCAGTTGCAAAATGAATTTTCTGTCGAACCTGATCTGTTTTTTATGTTCCCGGTTCAGTTTGGCTTCAAACCGTTCAAAGTGTCCCAACGGGGCCTCTTCTTCCAGCTCATGTTTGTTTTCCCGAATGATCTGCTCCAATAAATCTTTCATATTACCCGGTATTAGTTAATTGAAAAAACTTCATCTTTATTTAAATAGTCTCGCAACTTCTTTTTAGCCCGCAACAGTTGCGATCGTGATGATGAGTTGCTGATGTGCAGGATTTCCGAAATCTCATCGTGATCATATCCTTCGAGCAAGTACAGGCTCAACACAACCCGGTAGCCTTCCGGAAGTTGCCTAATAGCCTGTTTCAACTTTCGGAGATCCAATTCACGGGTTTCCATCATTGGAGTTTCCATTTCATCCGCTATCCGTTCGTCCAGTTCTTCAAAATGCACTTTTCGTTTTTTTAAGTAATCCAACGAACGGTTGACCACAATTTTCTTGAGCCAGGCTCCAAAACTTACCTGACCCGAGTAGGTGTCGATTTTTTTGAAGGCACTTAAAAACGCTTCCTGCATGACATCCTCTGCTTCCGTATCATTGCCAACAATCCGAAGGCTGGTGTTGAACATCGATTTGTAATACATTTTATACAACTGAAACTGGGCTTCGCGTTCGCCTGTTTTACAGCGGTCAATTACATCTTGATGGATATTTTTATAAAGTGCTTCCAACTGCGTTCTTGTTTCTGATTGAAAGACGGTGTGAAAAATCAAATTGTTGCATCATTCCTTGCGATTCTTTCCAATATATTTGTCACAGACGGATTGAAGTTGCTGAATAGCAACATGTGAGAGATGGTTGAGCCGTTCGATGTTTCGTGGAAATTCGAAAATAACAGTCAGCAACGGCTGCTTCAAAAGTGTTAAAGGCTCGACCAGAATAAAAATCAGATTCATATTTTTTGTTTCAAATATAGGTAGAAATAGCGACTGGTGCTCGATGCTGGTAGGCGCATGCGAAACATTCGCTTTAATTTGCTTGTTAGTAAAACTATGGCACATGAACATGCACAAAATCGATTGGGGATCACCATTATTCTTAATGTCGTTATTACCATAGCGCAAATCATCGGGGGAATCATCTCGGGAAGCCTGGCCCTGATTTCTGATGCTTTGCATAACCTCAGCGACAGCCTGGCTGTTGGGTTGGCATACATGGCTGACCGGTTGGGCAAGCGGGAGAAAACATCAAAAAGTACATTTGGGTTTGAGAGAGCGGAAATTTTAGCTGCTTTCATCAATGCCTTGGTGTTGGTCGCTATTTCGTTTTACCTGATGGTGGAAGCCATAAAACGCTACTTCGATCCCCAGGTCATCGATTTCCGCTGGATGCTTTGGTTAGGTGTTTTGGGAATTGCAGCCAATGGTTTTTCTGTTTTTTTATTGCACGCCGACCAGCATCGAAATCTGAATATTAAGGCCGCGTATCTTCATCTGATTGGAGATGCCCTGACTTCTGTGGCTGTGGTTGTCGGAGCTTTGTGTATCTGGCAGTGGGATTGGTACTGGATTGACCCAACAGTCACTTTGCTGATTAGCTTTTACCTGCTGTTTCATACCTATAAGTTGCTGAAAGAATCGACTGATATTTTGATGCAGTTTGCGCCTTCGAATATTTCGGTGCCTGAAGTTGCACGCCGGCTGACTGAGCTCGATATGGTAGCCCGCGTGTATCATATCCATATCTGGCGGCTTACTGACCACACCGTTCACTTTGAGGCGCATGTTGTGCTGAACAACGATTTGCAGCTTTCTGAAACAAAGCAGATCAACCAACAGCTGGCCGAGATTCTAAGAGAAGAATTTGAAATTCAGCACATCACCCTGAAATTTGAATTCCTTGAGTGAATGGAATCGAAAAGCGGATCGCTATCGTGTCTGCGGTTGTAAATAGTGATGTATAACACACCCGACTTGGAAGCTGTTTTTGAGACCTTGCTTGTAATCAACCAATTTCTTTTACATTTGTTGATATCATCAACCAATTAAAAAACTTGTACCATGAATATACCTGGATTGAACCGCCGAAAATTTATTGCTGCCTTGTCTTTGGGAACAGCGCATCTTCTCTTCGATAATCCGTTGCTGGCTTCTGGTAAGCCCGTGCGTTCGAACGATCCTCTGCAAGTAATTAAGCTTGGAAAATCGGGCGTTGAATCAAGCCTGATTGGCATGGGGACAGGCGTTCATGCCGGAAACAGAACTTCATTTCTTACCAAACAGGATAAAAATCAAAGTATTGGTGTAATACGGCATGCCTACGATCGGGGAGTCAGGTTTTTCGATTGTGCCGATACCTATGGCACCCATCCGCTGATGGCAGAAGCACTTCAGAAAATGGATCGTGATCAAATTACGCTTTGTTCGAAAATTTGGGTGAGACCTGGTGGAATTCCTGAGCCAGAAAGACCTGACGCCAATATTGTTATCGATCGTTTCCGGAAAGAGTTGAATACGGATTACCTGGATATGGTCCAAATTCACTGTATGGTTGATACCGATTGGACCGATTCACAGAAACGACAGATGGAAATCCTCGACAACTTGAAAGCCAAAGGAATTGTCCGGGCTCATGGTGTGTCGGTTCATTCGCTCGATGCCATGAAAAAGGCAGTCGCAAGTCCGTGGGTTGACATTATCCATGTGCGCATCAACCCTTACGGTATTGCCATGGATAAGCCGGAGCCCGAAGAAGTGATTGAAGTGATCAACCAGCTCCATGAATCCGGCAAAGGCGTGATCGGGATGAAACTGGTTGGCAATGGCGAATATCGCGACGACAGCCAGAAAATTGATCATGCCCTGAAATTTGTTCTTGGTTTGGGCTCAGTTGATATGATGATTGTTGGTTTCGAAACGACTGAACAGATCGATAACTATTTGACTCGCACCGAAAATGCGCTGACTGCGCTGACAACCGATTCATATTAAACGTCGTGTCTAATTGACTACCTTTATTTGAGTTTGTCCTTAAAGATTTTCCGAAATTTATCCAGCTTTGGAACTATGACGAATTGGCAATACCCTTGTTCATGATTATTTTCGTAGTAATCCTGGTGGTAATTCTCGGCCCGGTAAAAGTTCTCCCAAGGGCTAATTTCGGTGACTACCGGTTTGTCGAATACCTTTTCATCATTGAGCTTTCGCTTGATTTTCGATGCAATTTCCTTTTGCTGTTCATTGTGGCAGAAAATCACCGAGCGGTATTGCGAACCAACATCGGCTCCTTGCCGGTTCAGTGTTGTGGGGTCGTGTGTTGCCCAAAATACTTCGAGCAGTTCCTGAAAACTGACTACTGCCGGATCAAATTCAATTTCAATGACTTCGGCATGGCCTGTCCTGCCTGAAGTTACTTCGCGGTAAGCCGGATTGATCACATGTCCGCCCGAGTAGCCGGACGTGACGGATTCGACACCTTTCAGTTCTTTAAAAACGGCTTCGGTGCACCAAAAACAACCGCCGCCAAATGTTGCTAGTTCCATCTTGTTTGTATTTTAATTCCTGATTGCACTGAATAAAAGTAGATTGACTATCAGTATTTTCAAAGTCGTTGCACTGGCGGTTAATCATTCAATTTAATTCCAAACCGACGTAGCAGCTTCTTCTCAAATTTCCAGAAAAAAGAAAATTGCCCCATGAGGGCGCCAAAGAAGATCAGCATGATTTGATAGGCCGGCACAATTGTTAAGACATAGGTTAGCGCTGTTAACCAAAATGGCCAGTCGGGTGAATAATTAATCCAATGAAAAACGAGTTTCCGAATGACCAATGCTCCGCTGCCTGCCAGAGAGAAAACGAGAAAAATAAGGATCAGTTGCAGGTTCGACTCAACCTCCCACTTTTCCTTCAAACGTTTAAACATAGTTCCTTTTTTGAGTACAACTAGGTAAACAAGTTTTTGCATGAATGGTTGAACCCGGAATTTAAGAAGATGAATATCTTCCAGTTTTCCTCATGTCATTCCATGATTATTAGGTGGTAGGTTATCTTGAAACAATCCATGATAACAATTTGTAACAGAATAAGACTGAAACTTAACTGAACACACAATCATCATTTTAGGTCCTTTTACATGGCATTTTCGCAAAAACAATTTCGATCGTTTTTCGGATTTATTCGGGATGATTTTTTTTGAACTAGTTCTGGTGTGTCAATTCATGCGGTATTAAACCGTAGCGATTGTTCCAAGTGAGTTCACAGAACGGAATGCGCATTAATACCGAATTTCAGGCCGATTGGCTGGCTGGTTGAAAGTCTGGTCGTTCATAAATCGATGTGGAAAAATCTGATTGATCCAGTTGAGAACTGCAAAAGAAAGATTGAAGAAAAAAGAAAACTCGTAAGGTCAAAAAACTTCCGGACTGTAAAAAAATAACGATAAATTTTGCATTTTGAATTCTTCGTGCGGCAAATTCCGGGAGGAAAACTTATCAAATTCGGTTAAGTTTCTATCTTTAAAAAATGAAATGTATCGCTGCTTTGCATTTCTGGCGTCTTGAGCAAGCTTTTTAGGAGCTTAAACTTTTGAAAGGTTATAGAGGTTTGTAAATAAAGTAAGAAGTAATCAAAACTAAAACGGAGTCGATATGAAAAAGAATATGACAAACATTTATTTCCAAATGATATTCGTAATCTTGATTTCTCTTTTATCTTGCCAGACCGGAAGTGAAGAATCAACGAAAGCTTCCAGCAGGAAAAAATCGCAGAGAGACTTGGAAGAGATTAAGAATGACGGAATTCTTAAAGTATTAACCACCTACAGCGGAACCAGTTATTTTTTGTACCGTGGAGAACCAATGGGATTTGAATACGAGCTGCTGGAAAGGTTTGCAGAACACTTGGGAGTTTCGCTCGAAATGCATGTTTCTGACAATATTGACAGCTTACTTTATCAACTAAACAACGACGATATTGACTTGGTAGCTCACGGACTGACCATAACTTCGGAACGAAAACAAGAGGCAGATTTTACAGATTATCTTTACCTCACCCACCAGGTGCTGGTACAAAAAAAGCCGGACGACTGGCGTTCGATGAGATGGAGTGCAGTGGAAAGTGCATTAATTCATGATGCAATTGAGTTAATTGGCGATACTGTTTCTGTGCGGTCAAACTCTTCTTACCTGCAGCGACTTAGTAATTTATCCACTGAAATAGGCGGTGAAATAAACATTGACACATTGCAGGGAAATTTATCGACTGATAAAATCATTAAAATGGTGGTGGATAATGAAATCAAATACACGGTGGCAGATAATAACATTGCCAGCATTAATGCTTCCTACTATCCTGCGTTATACATCGATGTTCCCATTAGTTTTTCACAGCGAATTGGATGGGCATTACGCAGCAGCTCGCCCCAATTAAAAAAGGCTATCAACGACTGGCTAAGGGAGATGAAAAAAGAGGCCGATTATTACGTTATTTATAATAAGTACTTTAAAAGTCCAAGAAGTTTCAGAAAAAGAGTGCGCAGTGAATTTTACAGTTTAAACAACAATAAAATAAGCAAGTACGATGCTATAATTAAAGAATCAGCAGTGAAAATTAACTGGGACTGGCGTTTATTGTCTTCACTGATTTACCAGGAGTCACGCTTTGAGCCTGATGCAGGTTCATGGGCTGGTGCAAAAGGGTTAATGCAGTTAATGCCCGCCACGGCAGAAGAACTAGGTGTGGACGACAGAATGGATCCAACCGAAAATCTGGAGGGTGGAACAAAATATCTATCAGAAATATGGGATGATTATGCCGAAATTGAAGATTCAATACAGCGTATAAAATTTACAATGGCTGCCTACAACTGTGGTTTTTTCCATGTAGAAGATGCCCGAAAGCTGGCAATTGTGGAAGATATGGATCCAAACATTTGGGATAATAATGTGGAAGAAATGATACTTGACTTAAGCTATCCTGAAACATATACCCGACCGGAAGTGAAATTTGGTTATGTGCGCGGACTAGAACCTTATACTTACGTGCGACAAATATTTGAACGTTATGAACATTACAAAAAGTTTATAGAACTATGATTTCCTGACATACAATAAAAATTATCAACAGTTAGGCAATAAGTTCAATTTCAGAAATATAAAGCAAATAAATAATTTCATTCTACTTGCGTTTTTTTGTTTTAGGGAGTAACTTTTATTATTCTGCACAGCCAATTTTTAAATTTCATGAGGAACATTTTTTTGCAGCTTACTTAGAGGTGAATTTTTTTTCCGAACTGTTTGCTGGTGTGTCAAATGCAATAAAAAAAAGCAACACCAAAATGATGTTGCTTTTGACCTATTCTCAATCTAATTGTTGGATTTTAATTGTTGATAAGTCTGAAAAATAACTTTTAAGTTTTTTCCTGATTGACGGACACTAAACCAAGCCACTGAATCCCATGAAAGCCATAGCCAGAATTCCGGCAACGATCAGTGCTATTGGCGTTCCTTTCAAGCCTTTCGGGATATTCATCAGATCCAGGTGTTCGCGTAAGCCGGCAAAAAGAACCAGGGCCAAACCAAAACCTATGGCATTGGCAATCGCAAATACAACGCCCTGCATCAGGTTGAATTCTTTTTGATAGGTCAGAATAGCCACACCTAAAATCGCACAGTTGGTCGTTATCAGCGGCAAGAAAACTCCGAGTGCCTGGTAAAGCGACGGGCTGACTTTTTTAAGGATGATTTCAACCAACTGCACCAGCGAGGCAATGACCAAAATGAAGAAAATAGTTTGCAAAAACTGCAGACCCAACGGATTCAGGATGTACACCTGAATGAGGTAGGTTACCATGGTGGCAATAACCATCACGAAAGTTACTGCACCGGTCATCCCAACAGCCGTACTGATTTTTTTCGATACACCCAGAAATGGGCAAACTCCCAGAAACTGATTCAGTACAATGTTGTTGACAAAAATGGCGGCTATAATGATAATAATATATTCCATGATATAATCTCTTAAGCTTTATTCAATCGGGTGATTAATGCAATCAAGTAGCCCAGAACAATAAATGCTCCCGGAGCTAAGACAAACAGCAACATGCCGTAGTCTTCAGGGAAGATGGTTAGGTCGAAAATCTTTCCACTCCCCAACAATTCGCGGGCAGCGCCCAGCAGTGTTAAGGCAAATGCAAATCCCAGCCCCATTCCCAAACCATCAACTGCCGAAGAAAAAATGGTATTTTTTGAAGCGAAAGCTTCAGCACGTCCCAACACAATGCAGTTGACAACAATCAGAGGAATGAATAATCCTAAACTTTTGTATAGCTCGGGAAGATAGGCTTGCATGACCAGTTCAACAACCGTAACCAACGAAGCGATTACCACGATGAAACTGGGTATTTTAACTTTACTGGGTATTACATTTTTAATGGTCGAAATTACAACGTTCGACATGAGTAATACGAATGTGGTGGCCAAGCCCATGCCCAAACCGTTGATGGCCGATGAGGTCACCCCCAAAGTGGGACACATTCCCAGAAGCAGAACAAAAACCGGGTTTTCTTTGATAAATCCTTTGGTGAAGTTTTGCAATTGATTCATGATTGTCCTCCTTCGTTTGTTTGTTTGCTAATGGCTACGGGTTGCTCTTTCGCATTTTGGTAGGTTTTGTAGGCACGTACAACCGCCTCCAAAAAGGCCCGGCTGGTTATGGTCGAAGCCGTAATGGCATCTACGTCGCCGCCATCTTTCGATACTTCAAAATTTGATGTCCCCGGACTTTTGCCGATAATATTTTGTCCGGGTTTGGTTTCATCCTTAAACCAGGCGTTCATTTTAGCACCAAGCCCCGGGGTTTCCTTGTGCTCCAGAACTTCAAATCCGGTGATCGTTCCATCGGGCGAGAAACCTGCCATAATGCTGATCAAGCCGCTGAAACCATTTTTGGTAAACGTTTTTACTGCTACGCCAATCAATTGCTGGTTGGCATCGTATGCCGGAAAAAACTCTAGGCTGTCCGCGCTGTCCTCAGCTTGCATTTTGTACGAGTCACCCAGGGTGTCGAATGCAGGCAATACGCTTTCGATCGCTTCTTTCTGCGCTTGTTGTTTGGCCAGGGCAATATCAGCCTTGGTCAGGTCATAGATAAAACCCAGTATTGTTGCAGCAACAAAGGTTACCAGAAACAAGGTCAGTGTCATACTTAAAAATGTCGATTCTTTTTGTGCCATTACTTCTGCCCTCCAAATCGTTTCGGTTTAATGTATGCGTTGATGAGTGGAACAAAGCCATTCATAATCAATATGGCGAATGAAATTCCTTCGGGATAAGCGCCGAAGTTCCGGATCAGCACCGTAAGCACGCCAATTCCTACGCCAAAAATAAGTTGCCCTCTCACGGTCATGGGCGAAGTAACCATGTCGGTGGCCATGTAAATGGCTCCAAGCATGGCTCCACCGGAAAGCAAGTGGAAAATGGGTTCAACGAAATTCTCCGGGTTTAGCATCCAAAGGGCGCCTTGGAAAACGAAGATGGTTCCCAACACAAAAGTAGGAATGTGCCAGGTAATAACGTTCTTCCACAGCATGTAAGCAAATCCCAGTAAAAGCAGCAAGGCTGAAACTTCGCCGAGCGAGCCGGACATATTGCCGTAGAGCATCTCCAGGTTTGATGGAAGGTCCAGTAATATTTCGCTTACCGGTTTGCCGGCATTGACGCCTTCTTTTAAGAGGGCCAGCGGGGTAGCGGTAGTCAGTGCGTCAACCGTCGCATGCTGGGTGACAGGCCAGCTGGTCATGTGCACCGGAAAGGAGATCAGCAAGAACACGCGCCCAACCAATGCGGGGTTGAAGGGGTTGTTTCCCAACCCTCCAAATGAGAGTTTTCCAACACCAATGGCAACCAACGCGCCCACAACAATCATCCAGGTTGGCAGGCTGGCTGGCACGTTAAAGGCCAGCAGGATACCTGTTAGTGCAGCAGAACCGTCGGTAATTTGCGGCACTTCCTTCATGATGTATTTTTGAATCAGGAACTCGAAAACCATGCATGCGGCAACGGCCAGCAGGGTAACGCGAATCGCTTCGAACCCAAACATGAAAACGGACCAGGCCAGTGCCGGCACTAATGCCAGAATTACCCGGTACATAATTTTATTCACCGAGTCGCTGGTGTGCACATGCGGTGAGGGGGATATGGTTAGCAGTTTGCTCATAGGATTATACTTGATGCTTGATACTTGATTTTTGATGCTTGATATCTTTATTGTTTTCGTGACCGGATGATGTTTCCAACCTTACCTTTTCCTAAACGGATGTAGTCGAGCAATGGACGGTCGGCCGGGCAGGTGTAACTGCATGAGCCACACTCAATGCAATCCATGATGTGATGATCTTCTGCATTTTCCCAGATTTGCTTTTCTGAAACGGTCATCAGATAGTATGGTTCCAATCCCATGGGGCAAACCGTAACACAGCGGGTACAGCGAATGCAGGTTTTCACCTTTTCGCGTTTGGCTTCCTTGTCCTGCATAATCAGAATTCCGGATGTTCCTTTGGTAACCGGAATGTCGGTATTGGCAATCGCTTTCCCCATCATGGGTCCGCCACTGATAATTTTTCCGGCATCGTCGGGCAGTCCGCCAGCGGCATCAATCAACTGCTGAACCGGTGTTCCCACCCGCACCAGGAAGTTGGAAGGGTTGGCCACAGACTTTCCGGTGATGGTCACGACGCGCTCAATCAGGGGCTTATTTTTCTGAACCGCTTCATAAACAGCCAACGCTGTACCTACATTGTTGACTACCGCGCCAACGGCAATGGGCAGCGCACCCGAAGGAACCTCGCGACCGGTAACTGCTTTAATGAGCTGTTTCTCACCTCCCTGTGGATATTTCACTTTCAGTGGCACAATCTGGATGGATTGATCCGCTTTAGTCAGCTCTTTCAGATGAGCGATTGCATCCTGCTTATTATTTTCAATACCGATGTAGGCTTTCTTAACTTCCAGGGCACACATTAGGATGCGAATACCCACCAGCAGTTCCGGCGCTTTTTCGAGCATCACGCGGTGATCCGAAGTCAGGTAAGGTTCGCATTCCACCCCGTTGATCAGCAGCATTTCAGCTTTCATGCCTTGCGGCGGCATCAGCTTGACGTGGGTGGGGAAGGTTGCTCCGCCCAAGCCTACAATGCCAGCTGCATTAATTTTATCGATGATCTTTTTGCTGTCGGCTTCAAATTTTTCAATGAGGGTTGAAGAGGTGTCAATTCCTTCTTCCCACTCATCACCTGCAACATCAATCAAAATACCTTGCTTGGGATAGCCCGAACTGTCCATCGCCAAATCGACTTTTTTTACTGTTCCTGAAACGGATGAATGAATATTGGCCGACACAAAACCGCCTGATTTGGCAAGGAGTTGTCCGACTTTTACCTGATCGCCTTTTTTTACCAGGGCTTGTGCTGGTGCTCCAATATGCTGGGCTACAGGGATAAAAACACTTTTGGGCAAAGCAAGTTTTTCTATGGCTTTGCTGGCCGAAAGTTTGTTTTCAGCCGGGTGTACCCCTCCGAGTTTGAATGTTTTTAACACGATGGCCTCCTATTTTTGATCTGAATTATCGGTTTTGGTCTCTTCGGAAGCTTTTACTTCTGGCGTGGCAGGAGCTTCCTTTTTTACTGCCGGTTTGGGCGGCAGGTCTGTTTTTATTTTTCGTGGTGGAAATCCAACTTCAATGATGGCGTTGGTCGGACATTCAATCACACACTTACGACACAACTTACATTTGTCTGAATCGATAAATGCCAGGTTGTTGTTCATGATGATGGCATCGAACGGACAAACCTTGAAACATTTAGAACAGCCAATGCAGGCTACTTCGCATGATTTTTTGGCCACGCCACCTTTATCTTCATTTCGACACGAAACGAAAATTTTTCGGTCTTTAGGTCCCCGCTTCCGCAACTCAAACAATGTTTTTGGACACGCTTCAACACAAGCGCCACAAGCCACACATTTGTCGTCCACTACTTCAGGTAAGCCAGTTTCATGGTTCATGTGGAGCGCGTCAAAGTCGCAGGATACCGCACAATCGCCATGTCCCAAGCAACCATACTGGCACCCTGTATCGCCGCTGTAAAGTGCAGCAGCTGCCGCACAGGAAAGCGCTCCGTCGTATTGGTTGGTTTTCGGCCGGTGTTCGCATGATCCGTTACAGCGCACAACGGCAACGCGCGGATCTTGTTTTACGGCTTCGAGTCCCAGCACAGACGCAACATCGGTCATGCAATCGTTTCCACCCACAGGGCAAAAAAGATCAGCCAGATTGTTTTCCTTAACACAGGCTTCGGCAAATGCCCGGCAACCAGCAAAGCCACAACCACCACAATTGGCGCCCGGAAGCGCCGTTTCTACTTCATCGATCCGTGGATCTTCGTATACTTTAAACTTTTGAGCAACAAAGTACAAAATGACAGCAGCCAAAATGCCAATGGCGCTCAAAGCAATCATCGTATAAATAATCGTTTCACTCATAGTAAAGGCTTAATTTCAAATTCAAAGCTTTTGCGTATCTTATTTCTGGTGAGATATAATATTAAATAGTAGGGAATCAGTATGGATAAGGAAATCAGGCCACTGATTCCTTCACTAAACTGCAAACTGGTCAGGGTGATTAAAACCAGCATGATTAATAGAAATGGAAGAACATAGCCGTAAAACAAGGCCTTAAATCCCTGGGAGGTTTTGCCAATGACCTGCACCGATTGTCCAACCCTGAAGTCACCAGAGAAATTTCGGATGTCAACTTCCTTGTCTTGCATGTCGGCAGCAGAACAAACTCCTTTGGCATGACAAGACGAGCAGGCTGACTCGTTGACAATGCTGACGACGATCTGCTGATCCGTAAGCGATTTAATAATTCCTTTGTGTGAAATCTCTCCCGACATAATTTCCACTTCCTTGCAAATTTATGACTGCAAAACTAAAGATGTTTAGATAACTGGAATCCTACTTTAGGCCATTTTTAAAACATCTTCAGTTATTTATATTTGTTTTAAATAATCGATTTTTTAACGCCCATTGTAACGCACTGTCGTCTAGGGTATTGCGGGCGAGCATGATAAAAATCATTGATTTTGTGTTGATTTTGCTATCCGGAGATTGCAGTATTTTGGAGATAAATTAATCTCTGTTTTGCAATATTGGGTTCATTTTAGTCAATTCAATAAGCAAAATACAGGAAAAGTTGTCACCTGTCCTTAGCTAATGACACTCCAATTGAACTCCGTATTTTTCATTTTCAGGTAATGATAGCGCAGTAATTTATTCTCTTCTTTTTCCAGTCGGGGGTCGTCATCCAGAATGTCGCTGGCCACGTTTCGGGCAATGCGCAGGATTTCACCATCTTTTCCCAGGTTGGCGATGTTCAGGTTCAGGCCCAGCCCACTTTGCTGTGTTCCTTCAATATCGCCGGGCCCTCGCAGTTGCAAGTCCACTTCTGCAATTTCAAAGCCGTCATTGGTTCGCACCATCGTTTCGAGGCGTTTGCGGCTTTCGTTGCTGATCTTATAAGAAGACATGAGCAGGCAATAGGATTGTTCGGCTCCCCGGCCAACCCGTCCGCGTAGTTGGTGCAGCTGCGAAAGCCCAAAACGCTCGGCGCTTTCAATTACCATGATCGACGCGTTGGCCACATCGACACCTACTTCGATCACGGTGGTTGCCACCATGATTTGTGTTTTTCCTTCCTTAAAGCGCTGCATTTCGGTATCTTTTTCAGTAGGTTTCATACGTCCATGTACCATGCTGATTTTAAAACGTGGAAAAACCTGCTTCATCAGTTCATAGCCATCTTCGAGGTTTTTATAATCCATTTTCTCCGACTCGCTGATCAACGGATAAACAATGTAGGCTTGTCGCCCGGCTTCAATTTGTGACCGGATGAATTGGTAAACCTCTTTTCTTCGGTTTTCGTAATAGTGTCGGGTTGAGATAGGTTTTCTTCCTGGCGGAAGTTCATCAATCACCGACACTTCCAAATCGCCATACAAGGTCATGGCCAGGGTTCGCGGAATTGGCGTGGCGGTCATCACTAAAATATGGGGAGGAATGCCGCTGTTCTTTTTCCACAGTTTAGCCCGCTGGGCTACGCCAAACCGGTGTTGTTCATCAATGATCACCAAGCCCAGTTTGTCGAAACTCACCACATCTTCAATCAGGGCGTGAGTGCCAATTAATAGCTGCAACTCGCCTGATTTGAGTTGTTCATGAATGATTTTACGCTGGCTTTTCTTGGTTGATCCGGTGAGTAAGGCCATTTTGACGCCCAGACCTTGAAGCATTTTATTGATCGTATGGTAGTGCTGGATCGCCAGAATTTCGGTTGGCGCCATCAGACCAGCCTGAAAACCATTATCGAATGCCAAGAGTGCGATCATGAGTGCCACCAAGGTTTTGCCACTTCCCACATCACCTTGTAAAAGCCGGTTCATTTGTTTGCCCGAACCTAAGTCTTTGCGGATTTCCCTGATCACTTTTTT
>JAGXIR010000010.1 GCA_024635605.1 Sunxiuqinia sp. | reverse complement strand
CGTGCCACGGCAACTCGCTGACGTTCCCCACCGGAGAGTTCAGCTGGCTTATGCGTCATCCGGTTTCCCAAACCCAAAAACTGAAGCAAATCTTTGGCTTTTCCTTCCGCTTCCTTTTTCGATTTTTTACCGATAAAAGCTGGAATACAAACATTTTCGAGTGCTGTAAACTCAGGCAACAAGTAGTGGAATTGAAAAACAAAACCAATTTCGCGGTTGCGGAAAGCCGCCAATTTCTTTTCACCCAAGGAAAAAACCGCCTGCTTACGAATTTGCAGATGGCCTGAATCAGGCTTGCTCAGCGTGCCCATAATTTGCAGCAAAGTGGTTTTCCCGGCCCCACTCGGACCAACAATGCTGTACAGCTTTCCTTGTGGAATGTGCAGGTCAATGCCCTTCAACACCTGCAATTTGCCAAACGATTTTGTTATATTTTGAACCTGAATCAAACGGATTGTATTTTAATGATTGCTAAAGATAGCTAAAGTAAGATGATTTCGCGAACAAGGTAAAACAGGTATAAACCCAGTAACACGACGCCGGTCACCCAGTTGATTTTCCATCGTTTAATGAGCAGTAACACCGCAAATACCGCAACAGAAGCGAACAGAATCATGGACGATTCGAACAAATTTTGCCCGCTGGCTCTAATTTCGCCACCGTAAATGAGCATAGCAATCATAAACGGTAAGCCCAAGCCCACCAAAATATCAAAAATATTGGAACCAATGGCATTGCTGATGGCCATATCGCCCCGCCCCTGACGGGCAACAATCAGCGATGAAATAAGATCGGGAACCGAGGTTCCGATAGCCAAAACAGTCAAACCTATAATTGCTTCGGGGATGTTCAGCACATGCGAAAACACGATAGCTGCTTCGACCAAAACCCAACTAAGCGCAGCAATGGAAACAATGGAAACAATAAATACCAGGTAATATCTTTCGGTGTTCGGAAAAACAAAACAGAGGCCTTTATCGAGCCAATTGGCTTTCCCGTTTTCGATGCAATCGTCGCTTGACTCCTCTTGGGTGTATTCCATATCCTTGTATGGGAACAGCTTTCGCCAGTTTACGACGGCCACCACATAAATGATGTAAATACCCAAAAAGGCGATGGCATTCCACAGGCTAAAACTGCCATCGAAAATACCCCAAAGCAATAAGCCCACGGCAACAAAATAAAACAGAATATCGCGAACAACGGGCTGCCAGGTAAGCAATGACTTTTTCACCAGCGCCACCACACCAACGATGCCCAACAGGTTGAAAAGCGCACTTCCAACAATACTACCAATGCCGATTGCTTCGTGGTTTCCTGGTTTCAACACCGAAAAGAGCGCCACAAAAAGTTCGGGAGCGCTGGATCCAACGGCCATAAGCGTGGCTCCGGCAGCATCCGAAGATAATTTCAAATCGTGGGAAATCCGGTCGAGTGAAACAACAAAGAATTTGTCGACAATGCGTGCCAGCAAGAAAAAACAAAGCAGCATGGCCAACCCTGGAAGTATTAGTGACATATCACGTTACTGATCTTTTATTTTCTCATCAACATCCTGCGAAATCCTGGTGGTTTTGTCTTCTAAGTCGGAAGACACCTCATCAATTTCTTTTTCGAGCTTTGTGGTTTTCTTTTCAACTTTGGCCGAAGCATCGTCCACTTCCTTTTCAAGTTTGGTGGTAGTTCGTTCCGCTTCAGTCGAAATCTGCTCAACTTCTTTGGTCAGTTTGTTTGCTTCATTCTTCATTTTCGAAGAAACCTGGTCGATATCCTGGCTGATTTTTTTGGTCTCCGTTTTTACCGTTGAACGGATATCGTTGATTTCACGCTTAAAATCGCCGGTATTATCTTCAAACTCACGCTTAATTTCGTTGGTTGCCTTTTTAAATTCGCGCATCCCCTTGCCCAAGGTTTTAGCGATATCAGGAATGGCTTTCGATCCGAAAAACAAAAGAGCCAACATCATCACCAACACAATTTCACCACCACTAATAAACAGCATATGAAGGGTCATTTTTTCAAAATTTTCAACAAATATACAAACAAGTTTAGTACATCGGTAACCGAACTCCTTTTTCGGTTTAAAAAAAGAAGCCCCGGCGAAAATAGCCAGGGCTTCTGATAAATTATCTGTTCAGATTATTTTCTTTTAGCAGCCAGTTTTAAGGCTCGACGTTGTGTATCGTACGAAATTGGTGTTGCGATAAACAAGGATGAGTAAGTACCAACCACAACCCCTACCAGCAAGGCAAAGGTAAAGCCCTGAATGGATGTTCCTCCAAACAGGAAGATGGCCAGCAATACCACAAAAGTACTTAACGAGGTACTGAACGTACGGCGCAGGGTCGAGTTCATAGCATCATCTACATTCTCCTCGCGGTTGCGCTTGGGATGCAGGCCAATGTACTCGCGAATCCGGTCGAATACAACCACCGTGTCGTTGATCGAGTAACCCAACACCGTCAGAATAGCCGCGATAAATGCCTGGTCGATTTCGAGAGAGAAAGGTAAAAGCCCGTAGAAAAGGGAGAAAATACCCAACACGATGATCGAGTCGTGTGCCAGGGCAGCAATAGCACCCAAACCATACTGCCAGTTTCGAAACCGGATCAGGATATAAAGGAAGATGATGACCAGTGCGAATGAAATCGCGATTAAGGCATCTTTCTTAATATCATCGGAAATGGTTGGCCCAACTTTCTGGGAACTCATCCGGTGCTCGCTGATGAAGCTATCCATATCCATTTCATCAATAAAACCGCCCTGTTGCAATCCTTGCACCATCAGTTGTTCCACTTCACTATCCACATCATCGGTCAACTCATCAATTTTATATTCGGTCGTGATTTTCACCTGGTTGCTTCCACCAAAGGTTTTTACTTCAGGAGCTTCTCCGTAAACAGCCGTTAGCGCTTTACCCACATCGGCCACTTTCACTTCTTCATCGAAACGAACCACATAGGTACGTCCACCTTTAAAGTCGATGCCGTAGTTAAACCCACGAACCACGAATGAGAAAATTGAAATCACAATCAACGCGCCGGAAATGATGTAAGCAATCTTACGTTTCTCCAAAAATTTAATATCCGAATTCCGTAGCCAGTTGTCGGTCATTTTTGAAGTGAAGGTAATCTTGGCATCTTTACCCAACTGGCGTTCAAACACCAACCGCGTCAGGAAAATAGCACAAAATAAAGAGGTGAAAATACCAACAATCAACGTAGTGGCAAAACCTTTAATCGGGCCCGATCCAAACAAGTACAATACAATACCGGTCAGCAAGGTGGTTACCTGTCCGTCGATAATGGCCGAATAAGCGTTTTTATAACCATCGGCGATGGCAAGTTTTAGCCCTTTGCCAGCTTTACGTTCTTCCTGAATCCGTTCGTAAATTAGCACGTTGGCATCTACCGACATACCGATTGTTAAGACAATACCAGCAATACCCGGAAGGGTCAATACGGCTCCAATGGAAGCCAGTACTCCAATCACAAAGAACAGGTTGGCCAGCAGCGCCATGTTAGCAGTCAAACCAGCCATTTTGCTATAGAAGAAGAACATGTAAGCCAATACTAAAACAAAGGCGATTGTAAATGACCACATCCCGCTGTTGATCGCTTCTTGCCCCAACGAAGGTCCTACAATTTCTTCCTGAAGGATGCGTGCCGGAGCCGGCATTTTACCCGATTTCAGGATGTTTGCCAAGTCTTTCGCTTCTTCAACCGTTTCCAAACCGGTAATGCTTGAGCGTCCACCGGTAATCTCGCCATTCACATTGGGAAATGAGCGGACGTAATCATCCAATACAATGGCAATTGATTTGCCAATATTTTCTTTGGTCAGACGAGCCCATGTTTTGGCACCTTCCGCATTCATGGTCATGCTCACTTCCGGACGGCTGCCAAACTGTTCGTAGTCCTGGCGGGCATCAACAATCACGTCACCTTCAAGTGGTGCACGGCCATCACGGCTGGTTACTTTAATGGCAATCAGACGGAAGTAGTTACCTCCTTCGTCCACGGCTTTTGAAGTCCATTTGAAATCCATGCTCCGTGGAATGATCGACTTGACCTGAGGCATATTCAGGTACGTATTAACCGTAGAAGTATCTTTAGAGTGAGCTGTTCCAACGACTGGTCCGGGGAAATACTGGCCATCGGCTGTTGTACTTGGCCGTAGTACTGCAAACAGTGGAAAATTCTTTCTGATGTCAGCCATGTTGTCCAACTCGCCAACACTGTCGGTTTCTGTTTGCAACTCATCAAGCAACGAACCTTCCTCACTCGTAGTGGTGTCCTCATCAGCAGCTACCGCCTCATCAGTTTCAGTTGAGTCCACTTTGGAAGCTGTAGCTTCCAGGTCCTGAATCTCCTTCAGTTGCTGATTGACTTGCATCAGGTAAGGGTACACTTCACTGTTGTCCCATGTTTCCCAGAACTCCAGATTGGCAGTTCCCTGCAACAGTTGGCGAACCCTTTCCGGATTGTCAACGCCGGGAAGTTCAACCAAAATGCGGCCATGCGTTTGCAGGGGCTGAACATTGGGTTGAGCCACACCAAAACGGTCGATACGGGTGCGGATGATGTTGAATGAGTTTTCAATAGCTGCATCTGTTTCCTGGCGAATGACCCGCATAACATCGGCGTTCGATGAGTTGTAGTTCACTTTGTTTTTCAGCTCCAGGGTATTGAAAATAGCAGCCAAACGGGCGTTCGGATCAATTTCCTCGAACGCACGTCCAAACAGGGTTACAAAATCATCCTGACTGTCGCGCTGCATTTCCTGTGCCCGCTGAATAGCCGCGTTGAACGTTTCGTCGGCACTGTAATTCGACAATGATTTGATCAAGTCAACGACCGATACCTCCAGGGTGACGTTCATTCCACCTTTCAAGTCAAGGCCTAGGTTCATTTCCTGCGCCTTCACCTCTTTGTAGGTGTAACTGCGTATTCCTAAAAGGTTGTAAACTTCCTCACCCGCGATTGAATCCAGGTAATTCCGCTCTTTTGCTGCATCGCCCTGAGCATATTCGCGGGCATGGCGTTCAACCTGCTTGGCCTTAAAGGTAAAGGTAAGCTGGTAAACACAGATCAATGCCAGTAAAATGGCAAAAGCTCTGATTAATCCTTTGTTTTGCATTTGTGTAAAAATTTAGATTTTATGTGTTTATTTATTTTTAAAATGAAGTCGCTATTCGAGCCAGACTGGACTCACAACAAGAATGTTATGCGAATTGAACAATTCGAATAAATTTTATGAAAGTGGTGCGTTGTCATCGGAATTGGAGTGATGACAAATGATGAATTTACGGAAATGAACCGTGAGGTTTTGTGGGGAACGTTCTTTTAATGATTCTGCCTTCAGCAAATGGTAAGCTTCCTGATGATGAAAGGCAGACAAGAATTTATTCTGTCCAATGGTAAATAAGATTTTTGAAAATAACCGATCGTAACCAGTACGAATTTTAAAACTGCTAACCGGGTTACAGCAGAAAACCTGAGTCATATCAACCTGCGGTTCCGAAGCATCTTGTTGGTGCTTCACCAATTGTTCGGGAAGTTGATCGTGGCACAAGTCGAAAATCACTGCTCCGGCTACAAGTGTTACAAACACCAGCAGGCGTAGCGCAATTTGTTTCGATATGTGTCTTTTTAATTTCACCGATTTCTATTCAACAGGTCGCAAATATATTCATTTTTGTGAAATATTGATGGAAAACAAGTGGGTATTTTAAAACAGTTTCTGTCATTTCCGGGGTCTTGAAAATGAAATCGTTTGGTATTTATAATCAATCACGCACTGATACTTTTTCAGCAGGTCACTTCCCAGCAATCCACAAATACGAACGTCCCGGTATTTCCGGTAAATTTCATTCACATGATCCAGGTTGATCAGCGCCACTTTCTGGTCCTTGATTTTTAGTTTTCCAAATGCCATCGTCCGAAGTTCACCGACACCTGTCTCAACCATTCCCTCACTGATTCCGGCACTTTGGTATTCCTCATCGTTCGCTGATTCAATAAGTGTAAAATACTGTTCCAGGCGTTTATCAAATACAGTTTTCGATGCCCCGGTATCAATAATCCAGTAGCCTTTTTCGCCATCTTCAAACTTCCCCTGCACCAACAAGTGGTAATTATGATGCTCCAACTCAATTAATTCGACCGGTATTTTTGCCATAAAATAAAAAAATGCCCCTGCACACGCAGAGGCATTAAATATAGTATTTAACTTCTAATTGTTATACTTCAAGGAGGTCATTCACCGTTTTCACACCTTCGGCACTGGCAACCAGTTTTTCTTTTTCGGCATCAGAAAGCGAAATTTCTACTATTCTTTCAATTCCGTTTTTACCCAACACACAAGGAACACCTAAACAGATGTCGTTCAAACCGTATTCACCTTCCAACAAAGCGGAACAAGCGAACATTTTTTTAGAATCCAACGCGATGGCCTTCACCAATTCAGAAACAGCAGCACCTGGAGCATACCATGCACTGGTTCCCAACAATTTGGTCAGCGTAGCACCACCAACCTTCGTGGCTTCAACCACTCCGTTCATTTCTTCTTCGCTCAGAAATTCAGAAACAGGAACGCTGTTGCGTACGGCTTTCTCAATCAATGGCACCATGCCGGTATCCGAGTGACCACCGATCACAAGACCTTCTACATCAGACTGCGGGCATTTCAATGCTTCGGCTAAACGATACTTAAAACGGGCGCTATCCAATGCTCCACCCATACCAATGATCCGGTTTTTAGGAAGGCCGGTTGCTTTATGGGCCAGATAAGCCATCGTGTCCATCGGGTTACTCACCACAATGATGATCACATTTGGAGAATGCTCGATGATGCTTGTCGCTACTGTTTTCACAATGCCTGCATTGATTCCGATCAGTTCTTCCCGCGTCATTCCGGGTTTACGGGGAATACCGCTGGTAATCACGGCAACATCGCTACCGGCTGTTTTCGAATAATCGTTTGTTGTTCCGGTAATGGTTGAATCGAAACCATTCAACGATGCTGTTTGCATCAAGTCCATGGCTTTGCCCTCGGCAAATCCTTCTTTGATGTCAACCAAGACAATCTCGTCCGCGAAATCTTTAACTGCGATATATTCAGCACAACTAGCACCTACAGCACCTGCACCAACAACTGTTACTTTCATAATTTTGTTTTTTGGTTTTATATAAAATTTTAAACGTTGACAAAGATAAAATGTATTTTCAAAAAGCCTAAAAATATTGAACCGCCTTAACAATTTAATAACTGATCGATCAAGGGTTTGCAGTCCATTGATTGCAGATTCAAACTGGATGGCTGATATTTATAACGATCACGTATTTGCAAGGTCTCCAGCCATCAATATTATTAGCAAAAGTTTCATTCTTGACATAAAAAACCTAACTAATGCCCATATCGCATGTGCTTGTCCAGTATTGCCTGCCCCTTCATATCTTCGGTATTTTTTTGATCTAAGCGTCAACCTTGCCACCACTTCTTAAAAAGCCAAAATGAATCCGCGCAAAAAGAGCACTAGTTTCCAGCTTATTGGTATTCTTGAAAAAATCTTTGGTGAGAACGTTTTCCCATTCGAGCAGCTTCAATTCGGGCAGCAAAAGCCAGGTATCTTCCCAGTTGCAATCGGCTGGCAGGGCGGCCGTGTTAAGTGGTAAAACTATCAACAAATGATCATCCTTAAAATGACGGCAAAACGCAATCAAGTGCTTTCTGTATTTGCCTTCAACTTCGACCGGCACATAACTGCCTTTCAAAAAAAGATTTTCGTGCTTTTTACGTTCTTTCAAAGTCAGATAAGTTAGCCATTGTTTGATGTGCCCATTGCCAGCCCGCTGCAATAATTTTTCTGTAAAACCTAAAACATCTGATTGACTGCCACGAATCAGTTCATCCAAATCATCGTCTAATTCCTCATAGTCCACCGGGTTGCGGTTGTCCGGGTCAACAAAACTAAGGTTCCACCGCTCGCAGCCTTGATAAGTATCAGGAATTCCGGGGCACGTGTTTTTCAAAATAAGCTGGGTGAGCGAATTGATGATGCCGTGAGGTATGATCTCTTTCATAAAAGCACGAAAATGTTGCGGAAATTCGCTGTTGGGTGATACAATTTTCTGAATAAATTGCAGCGTTCCCTTCTCATAATTTTCATCCGGATCACTCCATGAAGAATGTACTTTTGCCTCGCGCAAAGCTTTGACTAGATAATCCTGCAAACGCGTTATAAATAATTGATCAATCTTTCCATCCATCGGCGAATGAGCACAAAGCACCTGGTAAATAAAATACTCGTCGTTAGCCGTTGGTATTTCTTTTCCTCCGTCAAACATTTTATGCATCTTATTCATCCTGCGCCAGCTTCTGGTAGCATCTTTCCACTTTTCAGGAATGTCGCTGAGCACATTCAAGCGGGCGCGGGCATCCTCCCCCCGCTTGGTGTCGTGCGTTGAAGTGGCATTCAAAGTCAGTGGATTTTTTTCCTGCCGTTCTTTCATTAACTGATGAAAAGTTTCGGTGCGAATGCCGAAGTAGCCGGGCGAATCTCCCACCTCGTTATGGCCGATAAACGGATTGTAGGAATAGAAAGCCGTATCTTCAATTCCTTTAGCCATTAACGGCCCGGTAAATTGCATACAATGCCTGAAAAAAGTATCAATCCGTTCAATTTCCTTCTCACTTTTGATCTCAGACAACAAGAATAGGTTTCGCAAAACCTCCAGCGAATTTTCAAAGCCTTTATTTGCCTGAATCGATGAATCGATGATGGCATTGACCTGTTGTTTTTCGCTTTTCGAGAAGCTGGATGGGGCTTGGTAAATTTTATAAACCGGACAAAACACCAGAAATTCGGCCAATCCATCTCTTACATTTTGCTCATTCAGTCCGGTCTCTGCCACTGATTTGATCGACAAACATTCCTGAGTCAAATTATCCAACTCACCTTTAAACCGATTATAAAGGACAAACCGATTTTTCTTATAAAAAACATCCTGGTAATGGTCTGTTTTCTGAATCCAATCGCTGTAATAAGAGTAAAAATCCAGTCCCTTTTCCGGATTGGTCAGTAAATTATTCACCAGCCCTAAAAAATCATAACCGGTTGTTCCCTCCACCGGCCAGTTTTCAGGTATTCTCTCGTCTTTTTCAAGAATTTTTTCAACAGTGATATGAATTGTTTCTCCACTTAATTCCCGCAACCGCTGCAGGTATTCGGATGGATTAAACAAGCCATCAATGTGATCGACCCGGATACCATCGACCTGCTTTTTTTTGATCCACTTTTGAATTAGCTCGTGGGTCATTTTAAAGACATTCTTATTTTGAATATTCAGGCAAATCAACCCGTTTATGGTAAAAAACCGGCGGTAGTTAATCAATCGCTCCGTTTCTTTCCAATATGTTGGCCGGTAAAATAAGTTATCCAACACGACCTTCATCTGCTCGGGATTGGTATTAACAATAGACAAACAGTAATTGATGTGATGAATGACATCGGGGTTTTCCACAGAAAGAGCATACAGTTTTTGCTTGTTGCTATCCCATGGCAATTTCTCCATATCAAACAAAAAATCATGAATCTCGTCTGGAATTTTTAAATCATCAGTCGGAATCAATAAAATTGGATAGGCATTCTTAGAAAGTGGATATTCATTTTCAAAATACTGCAAATGAAAGCCGTTTTCATCAAAATGAATCGACAACTCGTGGTCATCAATTAATTGTTCCAGAGGCTTCCCGAAAAAGGGCAACATTAGCTTGCCCTGCAATTTGTCGTCAGGATGATTCAGCTGAATATCAAAAAACTCCAAATAATCGGACTCATCTCCTTTTTCCAGCAAATCTGCAATCCATGGATTTTCAGGTGAATAAGCCATGTGGTTTGGAACGATATCCTGCACCCAGCCCATGCTGCGCGCATGCAGCTTTTCAACCAGTCGCTCAAGGTCATCATCTTCCCCCAATTCTTCATTCAGCCGCAACGGATTGGTTACATCATAGCCATGCATGCTTCCACGCACTGCCTGAAAAACAGGAGATGCGTAAATTGTTTTGATCCCTGTCTTATCCAGGTACTGAATTATTTTTTCCGCATCGGGCAGCGTAAAATCCTTATTAAATTGCAGGCGATAAGTAGAGCCCGGATTATATCGTGTCATAGCTTTCGGTAGTTACTACTCCTGAGAAAAATAAATGATTCCCAAAGGAGGAATTAAAATATTGATTGACTGCTCCTCTCCGTGATACGGAACCGGATTGGCTTCAACACCTCCGAAGTTTCCAATACCGCTTCCTCCATATTGAGTGGCATCACTATTCAAAATTTCAACCCAGCGGGTATCATCAGGCACTCCAACCCGGTAATTGTACCGAGGAACCGGAGTAAAGTTTACAATCACCAACACATGCTGCCGTTTGTCCTTGTCATATCTTACAAAACTGAGAATGGAGTTTTCTGAATCATTGGCATCAATCCATTTAAAACCATCCGGTGAAAAATCCTGTTGATACAAGGCAGGAAAACGTTTGTAAACGCTGTTCAGGTCTTTCATAAAAAACTGTAAGCCAGAATGGGTATCGTGCTCAAGCAAATGCCAGTCGAGACTGCTTTTGTAATTCCATTCTTTCCATTGTCCGAATTCCATTCCCATGAAATGCAGTTTTTTACCCGGATGGGCAAACATGAAGCCAAATAGTGTGCGAAGGTTGGCAAACTTTTGCCATACATCGCCAGGCATTTTGTCAATCAAACTACCCTTTCCGTGCACCACTTCATCATGCGATAACGAAAGCATAAAATTTTCATTGAATGCATACATGATGCTAAATGTCATCTGGTTGTGATGATAACTGCGGTAAACAGGTTCGTGCTCGAAATAACCAAGGGTATCGTGCATCCAGCCCATGTTCCACTTCATCCCAAAACCAAGTCCGCCGGTATACACCGGGCGTGTGACCATTGGCCAAGCTGTGGATTCCTCGGCGATGGTTTGCACATCGGGAAACTTTGTATAAATCGATTCGTTCAGATCACGTAAAAAGCGAATGGCATCCAGGTTTTCGCGCCCTCCATGTTCGTTGGGGATCCACTCCCCTTCTTTTCGTGAATAATCAAGGTACAGCATCGATGCCACTGCATCCACACGAATACCGTCAACATGAAAACGATCCAGCCAACTGTGTGCGCTACTGATCAGGAAATTTCGAATTTCGTTTCTTCCATAGTTGAAAATGTAACTGCTCCAGTCCGGGTGATAACCTTTGCGGGGATCCTCGTGCTCAAACAAGTAAGTACCGTCAAAAAAATGTAATCCATGCTGATCGCCCGGAAAGTGTGAAGGCACCCAGTCGATGATAACACCAATATCGTTTTGGTGCATTACATCAACAAAATGCATAAAATCATCAGGTGTACCAAAACGGCTGGTTGGAGCAAAAAATCCAACCACCTGGTACCCCCATGAACCGGAAAATGGATATTCGGTTACTGGCATAAGCTCAACATGGGTGTAGCCGAGTTCTTTCACGTAAGCACTTAATTGGACCGCCAACTCGTGATAATTCAAGGGGCGCATATCTTCTTCGGGCTTGCGGCGCCACGACTCCAGTTGCACCTCATAAACGGAAAACGGACTGTCCAATGCATTATTCTTTTTTCTTTTCTTCATCCATTCCCCATCATTCCATTGGTGGGCATACTCCCAAACCACGGAGGCTGTTTTTGGTGGCTCTTCACTATACGTTCCAAAGGGATCCGTTTTTTCAACCTGATAATTCTCGTATTTCGAGGTAATGAAATATTTATAGGCCTCACCCTGACCAACCCCTGGAATGAAGCCCTGCCATATTCCGGATTCATCTTCGCGAAGTTTCAACAGGTGCGAACTTTTGTTCCACCCGTTAAAATCACCGATAACTGAAACCGTTTGGGCATTGGGCGCCCAAACCGCAAAGAAAGTTCCCAGTTTGTTATCGTGCTCTAAAATGTGAGCTCCTAACTTTTGGTGTAGCGAAAAGTGCTTCCCTTCCCTGAACAGATAAATATCATATTCAGTAATATAGTCAGGCACCTCCCAAACCGTAGGTTTGCCAACCTTTCCAGCTTGAGTCAATGTCGATTTATCGGACGCTTTTGTCACTGGTTCTTTATTTTTTGCCTTTGAAGTTTTATTTTGCTTTGCACTCATATTTCTATTTTATTTTCTGATTTTCAATTTCAAATTATTGATTCGATTCCACGAGATCGTTCAGGATCTTTTTCAATCCATTTAGCGGAATATGCAACCAGTCGGGCCGGTTATTAAATTCATAATCCGCTTCATAAATAGCTTTTTCAATGGTGTACACCGAAAGTAAATTGTGTACCTGCCTGTCCTCGTTTGGAATGAATGAGGCATCGCCTGCAGTTGCTAAATAGCTGTTGATGAATACATCATACACGATTTTGTACCACGCCTCCAACCAAGGTTGAATAAAATCGGTATTGCCGGCAATTTTTGTTTTGCTTTCCAACTGCGACATATAGATGGCATAGTGGAACGACCGCAACATTCCGGCAACATCTTTAAACGGGCAATATTTCAAGCTTCGGGCTGTTAATGACCGGGTGGGTTCTCCTTCAAAATCAATGATCATGAAATCCTTTCCGGTAAACAATACTTGTCCGAGATGATAATCGCCATGCACCCTGATTTTAGACGTATGAATTTTTTTCTGGTCCAGCGTTTTCTTGATAGTGGACAACAACAAACTTTCATTGGCAATAATGTCGTCAATCAATGCCCGCTGGTCTTCATCCAGCTTCTTTTTTGATGATTTGATGTCGTTCATTGTTTGCTTAATCAACGTTCGGAATGACTGATAAAGCGATTTTTGATATAACAGCGAGAAGGGTTCTTGTACAAAATCCTTCTTGTTTTTCACCGACGCCAATGCCAGGTGCATTTCGGCTGTTCGCTTCGCCAATAATTCAACCATCTCGATGAAGAAAGGACCGAGCAATTCCTTCATTTTCTCCTCGCCTACATGTTCAATCAGATCATCTTTCTCGGAATAGCCACTCATCAATTCCTCTTTACCAGACCAAACACGGTCGAAAAAGCGTTCAATAGCTGATTCGGTAAACTCCCAGGCATTTCCTTCATTCGGAACAAAATCTACCATAATTCCCAACGGCAAGTTTTCCATTCCCTTAGCACGATACTCCAAGGTGCCAGCATAAGTTGGAAAATTTTTGAATGATGTATTTTCGGTCAGCGTCTTGATAATATCCAACTCCGGATTATTCCCTTCTTCGGGGCTTCTGTACATTTTGAAAAAGAAGTCATGTTGGTACAAGAATGAAGTATTGGACTGCTCGGCTGCCAAAACTTTCGAAGGCAACGGAAGCTTATCTTTCTGTACTTTTGCATTTAACTTTTTACCGGGAAGTCCAACGATTGAACCACTTTGATTGCTAATCTTTCCGCGTTGGTATATGATTCTAAAAATACTGTCTCGTACTTCCTTGTCATACGAACCGTCAAACATGACACCTTCGTGCCCATCGACCTCTACATCAACAACCACCGCTTCGGGGGTTTTATGCTTGACATCGAAAACCTGCTCTCCGGTTGCAATAGAAAGCGGAATGACATAGTGTTCATCCTTACCTTCAATGTATTGGGTTTCAACAAGCAGAATATATGATTTCAGTTCATTATTGGTAAACGGGATGGTTTGACTAATCTCAATCTTTTTAATTTGCTTTGATTTTCCTCGAAACCAACGGCTTTTAGTCATATACTCTTTAAGTAACTTTGAAAGTGAGGCTTTCGTTTTCTTCTCCATCTTGTTCCAGTCAGCCGATGATAATGACAGGCTGAATTCGGGAGAAAGACCATCAAGCTGTTTATCTTCGTGGGGTTTCGTTAGTTCAAACCAAAAATAGTTTTTGAACTGCAAGGGAAACATGTATGGATCTTCACTAATCTGAGCAAATTCATTTCTACTAAACACCTCTACGGGCATATATCCTGCAAACTCAGAAAGATCGAGTTGTGCTTGCTGCGAATATCGGGACAGGTTGATAATCACCAGTATTTTTTCTTCTTCGAAACTTCGGGTAAAGGCTAATATTTTATGATTATTCGTATCGATAAACTCAATATTTCCACGGCTAAAAGCCTTGTATTCTTTCCGTTTGGCAATTACGCGGCGCATCCACCAAAGGAGGGAAGACGGATTTTTCTGATGGTTTTCGACATTGATGGATTCGTAATGATAGTCGTGATTAAAAATTACGGGTAGAAACATGCGTTGTGGTTCTGCACTTGAAAAACCAGCATTTTTATCGGAGGTCCACTGCATGGGTGTACGAACGCCATCACGGTCACCCAGGTAATAATTATCTCCCATTCCAATTTCGTCGCCGTAGTAAAT
>JAGXIR010000089.1 GCA_024635605.1 Sunxiuqinia sp. | reverse complement strand
AACAAGTAAGTTCAATTGAATCAACCACTGGTGATTTATACCAAAAAGTTGGACATCACGGTCCTGCAGTAGAAAATGAATGGCTGGGGTTACGACTTTATTTTGACCACAAAGTAGCTATTGACGTGTATAATAAAACCAAGCCGCAACTCGAACTGGAAGTGGCGAAATGGTATCCAACACCTGAGCAGCAGGAAGAAGGCTGGGGAGCCGATCAGTATAAAGCCGGCCAAACGGTTGGACTGGGAGGCGTTCGGTTGTGGGACGGCCAGCAAGTAGTTTTTCTGGACCCGGTAAGCATGCGAACCGCCCGGGTAAAAAAAGAAGCCAATCAATCGTATATGGAAATGCTTTCGGAGAATGTACCCTACAAAGGCGACAGCATTGACTTACTGGTTCGGGTAACGGTATATTCAGGGATGCGCGAAGCCAAGGTTGAAGCTTTTGCTTTTAGCTCCGAACCCGTTCAATTTACCACCGGCATCAACTACCACCAGGGAACAGCCACCAAAGAAGGCGATGGTTATCTTGCCACCTGGGGTTTGCATCCTGAAGATGTCGCTGCTTTCCAGCTCAACATTGGGGCGGCCATCCTATATGATCCAAATGACTTCTCGCAAACGCAAAAAACCGACGCCGAATACGTATTGATTTCGAAACCGACCAACTACCTATCGACTTGGATTACATCGGCCTGCGAAAAAGAAAAGGATTTTGACGACATGGAAGATTTTGTTGAATACCTCGAAAAAAGATAAGCTTTAAATCCTGCATCGCGCAGGATTTTTTTTTACAATCAGCACCAAATGACAAAGCAAAGGATTCACTGTCTTCAGCATGTTCCGTTTGAAGGACTGGGTTACATCGAGACCTGGATCAAGGAAAAACAGCATCATTTGACCTACACCCGCTTTTATGAAGATCGATTTCAATTGCCTGACCTCAGCCAGATTGATTGGTTAATCGTGATGGGCGGCCCCATGGGAGTATATGACGATGACCTGTACCCGTGGTTAAAAGTAGAAAAGGACTTTCTGAAAGAAGCAATTTCTGCGAACAAAGTCGTGCTTGGAATTTGTTTGGGTTCACAACTTATTGCCAACGTTTTGGGATGCAAAATATTCAGCAACAAGCACAAGGAAATTGGCTGGTTTGATGTGGAGCTTACCCCGGAAGGAAAGCACCATTTTCTTTTTGATGGAGCACCGGAAACGTTTAAAGTCTTCCACTGGCATGGTGACACCTACAAGCTGCCCGAAGGCGCAACACATCTGGCTTTTTCAACCGCATGCACGAGCCAGGCGTTCAGCTTTTCGGATCAGGTTCTGGGACTCCAATTTCATTTGGAAATTACACCCGATTCATTGCTCGGTATGCTGGATGCCGGAGGAGATGAACTGATCAAAAATACTTACGTTCAAACCAAGCAAGAAATTCTGGCAGACCAGCACACCATGAAGAACAACAACCTCTTACTTATTCAATTGCTCAACAAACTCGAAGAACGGACAGCTACTAAATACTAAAAGTTAATTGTCGACACCTTTTGAATAGGCCAATTCAATCAGCTTATCGGCAATATCTTCAAGGTTAAGCCTGATTTCTGGCTTGGCAATTTTCAACGCAAAGCGTGGCATTGTAGGTGAAATGGCATGACAGGGGTTTTGAATTACGGTTTTACCTCCGAAACTTTTAATGGTCTTCATTCCATTAGCTCCATCTGAATTGGCACCGGAAAGAATCACTGCGATCAGTTCGCGCTTGTAGGCCCAGGCAGCCGATTCGAAAAGAATATCGATGGAGGGTCGCGAATAATTCAGTTTTTCGTCAGTCGACAACGAAAAAGTCAAATCATCTTCAATCAGTAAGTGATAATTGGGCGGTGCAAAATAGATGTGCCCCGGCAAAATGGGCTCATTACTTTCAGCTTCTTTTACGTGGAGCGAGCAAAGCCCGTTCAAAAGTCGGATAAACACATCGTTATTGTGGTCGCCAATATGCAAGACAATAATTACAGGTAAAGGAAAATCCTTCTCCAAGCGAGGCAAGATAAGCTTCAGCGCTTCGAGCCCTCCGTGCGAAGTGCCAATAACGATTGCTTTATACATTCAACTTCTTTTTAAAAATCTTTTGTTTGTCATCAAGGATATTAAACTGATTTTCGACTTTCGAAAATTTCAGACTCTCTTTGGTTCCCAAACATAAATAACCCGTAGGCACCAGACTTTCAGACAAAAGACTCAACACTTTATCCTGAAGCGTCTTATCAAAGTATATCAAAACATTCCGACACATCACTAAGTTCACTTCGGCAAATACGCCATCAGTCACCAAATTATGATCGGCAAACACAACCCGACTGGAAAGGTCTTTATTGAGCATGACTGAACCATACATCGAATTGTAATAATCTGACAATTTCCCTTTTCCGCCGGAAAGCTGGTAATTGCGCTCGTACAGTTCCATATCCACTTTCTGATAAACCCCTTCTTTGGCTATTTCCAGCACTTTGCGATTAAAGTCGGTTGCATAGAACTGGCACCGACCCAACAACCCTTCCTCCTGCAACAAAATAGCCAATGAATAAACCTCCTCGCCGGTTGCACATCCGGCATGCCACACTTTGAAATAGGTGTACGTTCTAAGCTTCGGAACAATGTTTTCGCGGAACGAGCGGTAAAATTCCGGATCGCGAAACATTTCGGTTACGTTGATAGACAGATCTTCCAGGAAATCTTTGAAAAAATCGGGGTCCCTCAAAACTTTGCTCTGCAATTCAGACACCGTTTCCAGGCCACTTAAACCCAGTCTGCTTAAAACTCTTCGGCGAATATGGGCTTTGCTGTAATTTCTAAAATCATATCCATACTTCAGGAAAATACCCTCAAGCAACAGATTCAACTCAATAGTCAACAAATCAGCATTTGAATCATTGTATACACTCATGCGCCTGTTGATTCTTTTTATTTCTGCGTTGAACAACTTCCTTCAATACCATTAAAAGATCTTTTTCAGAAAAAGGCTTACTCAAAAAGTTATTCATCCCAGCCAACATACAATTCTTCTGTTCCTCAACAGAAGAATTAGCCGTTACTGCCACAATGTAAACCGGATGTTTAACCAGTTTATCCTTTTCCATTTTCCGAATCATTTTAGTTGCCTGGACACCGTCAAGAACAGGCATTTGCATATCCATAAGAATTAAATCATAAGCTGAATCCTGATACATCGCGACCGCTTCCTCACCGTTGTTTGCCAGATCGCATGTATAGCCCAATTGCTTCAGTGTAAAGATGCAAACCCGCTGGTTTATAGCATTATCCTCTGCCAGTAGTATCCGAAAATTTTGCTGGCACTGAATTGGGGTCTCTTCCTTCTTTTCCACCTGTTGGGAGGCCTCTTTTAATGGCAGGCGAAACCAAAACTCAGATCCCTCGCCAATTTCACTTTTCACATTAATTTCGCCGTTCATCAAACACACCAGATTCTGAGAAATAGCCAGACCCAGCCCTGTTCCGCCGTATTTACGCGTAATGGATTTTTCGGATTGGGAAAACTCTTTAAACAACATCAACTTGCCTTCTTCCGAAATTCCAATACCGGTATCAATTACCCGAAATAAAACACGGGATACGTGCTCATGATGATCCACCAGTTCGATATGGATTTCGACTTTCCCCTGGTGCGTAAACTTGATGGCGTTGTTGACCAGATTCATCAGAATTTGGTTGATGCGCAACGGATCGCCACAAAGAAACTCCGGAACATCATCGGCAATTGAATAGTTGAACTGAATTCCTTTTTCAATAGCTTTGAACTTCATCAGCTGAAAGACATTTTCAACCAACTCCTGTAATTTGAAATCAATCGTTTCAAACTGAATCTGACCAGATTCAATTTTTGAGAAATCGAGAATATCGTTGATGATCATCAATAGGTTTTCACCCGAATTGGAGACAATATTAAGCAGCTCTTGCTGATCGTCGTTTAGTTTTGATTTTTGCAGCAATTTTGAAATCCCTATCACCCCATTAAGTGGCGTGCGTATTTCATGCGACATGTTGGCTAAAAACATCGACTTGGTGCGCGTTGCCTCTTCTGCTTTATCTTTAGCAATTTTCAGATTTAAATTGGCCTCCTCCATTTCGGCAAGCAGATAATCCAGTTTAGCACGCTGAAGGTATAAATCAAGAAAAACCTGGACTTTACCTTTTAAAATATCAGGGATGATCGGTTTGGGAATAAAGTCTACCGCACCCGTTTCAATCCCTTTGATAATGTGCAAGTCGCTTTGATGGATTGCCGAAACAAAAATGACCGGAAGGTACTTGGTTTTCTTGCGCTGTCGCATCATTTCCAATGTTTCATAGCCGTTCATTCCCGGCATCTGCACATCGAGTATCACAAGGGCAAATTCTTCCTTCATACTTAATTTCAATGCCTCTTCGCCCGAATAAGCCCGAAATAGGTCAATATCAAAATCCTCAAGAACTGCCTCCAGGCTAATTAAGTTTTCGATCAGATCGTCAACAATCAGAATTTTTGGTTTCATTTAATCGTGCTTTTACAATTTTTCTTCTATTCACTACTTACTCATTACTCACAATTGCAAACCGATATTGATCAGCTGCGTATCTGATCTCCAGTTCAATTTTTGTACAGCCAAATTTTGAGCATCGAAAATAATTTATTCTCGTCCAATGGCTTGGATAAATAATCATTCGCCCCGTTTCTCAATGCATTTTCATGATCTTCTTTCATGGCTTTGGCGGTTAGGCAAATGATTGGGATATCTTTTATTTCTGGTGTATTTCGGATTATGCGCATGGCTTCATAACCATCCATAACAGGCATCATGACATCCATTAAAATAAGGTCAACCTGTGGAGTTTCCTTCAATAAGTCGAGAGCTACTTGTCCGTTCTCTGCATCGACTACTTCAATCTCCCGCTCTTCAAGAATTTGCCCCAAAGCAAATACATTTCGGATATCGTCATCGACCACCATTATTTTTTTCCCTTTGAAAAGCGTTTCTTCATTGATCAGGCCCGTATTTACTTTTTTGCCAAGGATCCGTTTCGAAACCTGGTGTAAAAACAAGGTTACTTCATCCATCAATCGTTCGTCGGATTTAATGCCTTTCAGAATAATGGTATCCGTGTAATCTTTCAATTCCCGAATTTCATGTTGTGACATATCCTTTCCGGTATACACAATCACTTTGGGGATGTCAATCTTGCTGACCTTAAGCTTTTCAAGCAGCTCTTTTCCTGAATAGTCAGGCAATCCCAAATCCAAAATGACACAATCAAATTTCTCATGGCTCAGAATTTCAAAAGCTTCATTTGCCATCTCGGCCTCACTGATTTCAAGATTCAGATCAAACAACATCGTTTTTATAACACTACGCGTCACACTGTTATCCTCAACAATCAACATCTTTTTTACTGGCGTTGGAAAATGACTATCCAGTGTTTTTAATGCATCTGCAAACTCAATCGTTTCAAGGGTTTTCAGTTCTCCTTGCTCTTCCGATTCATCGTAATCAATGGGTGTAATCACATGAACAGGCAGTTTCCCAATCATGCGGTGCTCTTTCAACTTTTGATAGTTGGGATCCATGCTCTTGGCAAATTCGAGGGCCAACATAATGGCTTTAGGATGAAATTTCTCGGCCAGAATAATTCCATCCGGAATGTTATCCGCCGCAATGACTTGGAAACCCTTTGTTCGGATTTGTTGCAAGAACTTCTCAGCTTGCTGTTTCAATGGATGAATGACCAGCACCATTTCTCCGTTCAAGGCACTATTTCTATCATCATCAATAAAAGGCACAAGAATCGGATCGTGTTTCTCGCTTGCAACCTGACCTTGTTTTTCCTGAACAGTGTTACCATTTAGCTCTTGGGGTTGAACGGTGATTTCCTGCGCCGAAATTACTTCGGCTTCGGAGTTCTTCGGTAAATAAACGAAGAAAGCCGACCCTTTTCCAACCTGACTTTCAAGTTGAATTTCGCCTTCGAGCATGTTTATTAATTCGCGGGAGATCGATAAGCCCAAGCCCGTTCCACCAAATTTTCGGGAAATGCTGCCATCGGCCTGCTGAAAGGCTTCAAAGATGGCTTCCAATTTCTCGACTGGAATTCCCACCCCGGTATCAGAAACCTTGATGCAACAGGTATTTTCATGTCGAAGTTCGGGAGACCGGAAAACTGTTTGTTGGGGCGTTAACAGAAAGTCGACCGCCACAGTCCCTTGGCCGGTAAACTTAAAAGCGTTGGACAGCAGATTTTTCAAAACCTGCATCAGCCGATGCCTGTCAGTTCGTATTTGTTGGGGAAAGCCATTTTCAATACCCACCTCAAAAGCCAATTTCTTATCTTCGGCTGTTGCATTGAAGCTCATCAAAACCTCGTCCTTGAGATCGATCGTCTGAACAAATTCCATATCAATGGTCATCTTTCCAGCCTCGATTTTCGATAAATCAAGCACTTCATTGATCAGATGCAATAAATCGGCCCCACTCTTATGAATGATTTTTGCTGATTGTATTTGATCCTCGGTCAGGTTACCCTTTTTGTTGGCTGACAAAAGGCTGGACAAGATCAACAAGCTGTTCAACGGTGTTCGTAATTCGTGCGACATATTGGCCAAAAACTCTGACTTATACTGGCTTGCCTGTTGCAACTCTTTTGCTTTTGTTTCCAATCGATCATGCGCATCAGTCAATTCGTCGTTTTTAGTACTGATACTTTCTTTTTGAATCTCCAATTGGCGAGTCCGCTCTTCAAGTTCCTCATTGGCAACCCGCAACTCTTCCTGTTGAACTTGTAATTTTTTCTCATTCTCGGTCAACACCTCGGTATGCTCAAGCAACTCTTCGTTAGCCACCCGCAATTCCTCCTGCTGAACCTGTAGCTCACTGGCCTGATCTTGAGTCTTCTGCAACAACTCATTGGTTTTAAGCACATTTTCGGACAAATTGAGGTAAATGGCAAAAATGTTAGATGCTTGATCCAAAAATTCCAATTCGAACGCGGTAAACTCCGTAAGCGAGGATAATTCAAGAACTCCGATTAAGTTTTCATTAAAAAGCAATGGCGTAACTACTATTTGCTTGGGTTTAAATTCTCCCGACGACGAATACGTAAAGTACGATTCTTCCGGAATATCGTTTAATATTACCATTTGTTTGGAAGCGGCCACCTGCCCGATAATTCCTTCACCATGCTTTATCCGGTTTTTCAGTTTTTTTGGATCGAAGCCCGAAAAGCTCAACAACTTCAGAAACTTATAATCCGAGTCATACAGATGAATACTTCCCAACTGGGAATGCAAGAATTTCATCATAAAAGAAAGCGCTTGTGACGAAATTTCAGTCGGGCTCAGATTCCCCCGTAGTTTCTCATTGATTGAATTAATGCCTGCCGTGAACCAAGAATCTTTTTCTGTTCTTTCGTGCGATTCTTTAAGTTTATCTACCATCTTATTCAAGGCGAGGCTTAACTCATCTTGGTCTGACCTTGGAGCAATTTGACTACTATAATCGCCATCAGCAACTTT
>JAGXIR010000009.1 GCA_024635605.1 Sunxiuqinia sp. | reverse complement strand
GTTACTCAATGTTTCGGTTTGAAATATACGCACGCCATTTTTCAATCGCCTCGCTCATATCTTCGGGTAGTTCCGAGTCGAAAAGCATGGCCTCTCCGGTTGTTGGATGCACAAAGCCAAGGGTCTTGGCATGCAGCGCCTGGCGCGGCAGAACTTTAAAGCAATTGTGTACAAATTGTTTGTATTTGGAGAAAGTTGTCCCACGCAATACCTGGTTCCCGCCGTAAGTATCGTCGTTAAAAATAGGATGTCCAAGGTATTTCATGTGCACCCTGATCTGGTGTGTCCGTCCGGTCTCCAGCTGGCACTGCACCAGGTTAACGTAACCCAACTCTTCCAGCACCTTGTAATGAGTGACTGCCGGCTTGCCATGTTCGCCTTCGGGATAAACGGTAAAAACCTGCCGGTCTTTCTGGCTGCGCCCGATGTTCCCCTCAACGGTTCCGTTGGGTTCTTTCAGGTTGCCCCAAACCAAAGCCACATACTGCCGTTTGGTAGTTTTCTCAAAAAACTGAAGCGACAGTTTATTTTTTGCCAACTCGGTTTTGGCCACCACCATCAGGCCCGAGGTGTTTTTATCAATGCGGTGTACCAGTCCGGGGCGCGGGTCGGCACTGTTGAAAAGCGGCAAATCCTTGAAGTAATAAGCCAGAGCATTCACCAAGGTGCCGGAATAGTTTCCGTGCCCGGGATGAACAACCAAGCCAGGCTGCTTATTCAGCACGATTAACTGGTCATCTTCATAAACAATATTCAGGGGAATGTCTTCGGGAATAATTTTCAGCTCGCGCCGCGGGAAATCCATCACGACCGCCACTTCATCGCCGGGCTTTACTTTGTAGTTCGACTTCACTGACTGCCCGTTCACCAGAATGTTGCCCGCATCGGCTGCTGCCTGAATCCGGCTGCGGGAAGCATTATCAATCCGGTTAACCAGGTATTTATCCACCCGCAGCATTTTCTGTCCCGGATCAACTTCCAACTTGTGATGTTCGTACATCACCTGGTCATCCAGCTCTTCAGAATCGTCGCCTAAGTCACTATTTTTATCTTCAACCATTAATTCAAATCCTTTTCATCGGCCTGTTCTAGTTTCTCCTCATCGACAGTCAGCCACAAATCGATTGATTTTCCCTGTTCAATAACATCCCCGGGAATGGATTCAGGACGTTGCTGCCACACACGGGCTGCAGCGCTATCCACAGCCGATTCGAACGAATCGTCGTAGATCACGGCTCCCGCGCTCAGGTACGAAACAGCAATTAATTCATAGGCCTGATCCAGACGGACACCGATTAAATTGGGTATTTCAGTTTGCTTGCCAAAGCGGTTTTGTCCAACCGTTAAATCGATGTTCGCTCCTTTGTTAATCAAAATTCCTTCTTCCACCGGTTTTCCATAGAGTTTTTGCTCCAGCACCAAGTTCGGAAATTCGGATGGGATATAATCCACATTGCCAACATTCAGCCCAAAACTCATCATCAGGTTCAGGGCCTGGCGGAAAGAAATATCGGTTAGCTTAGGCATGGCTACCTGTTCGGGTTTGGTAGCACAAATGGTAAAAAAAATGGTTCGCCCATGCTTCACCAGCGATCCGGCGGCAGGCACCTGATCGATCACCGAGCCAGGCTCGGCACTCTCCAGGTAAACCGAGTCCATAATTTGGAATTCCAATTCAGCTTCTGCCACTCTTTCTTTCGCCTCATCGAGCACCATCCCCGAAAAATCAGGGACCGCATAGGCTTCGCCATGATTGGTGTAGACCCGTAACCCAAACATGGTAATCAACAACAGCATGATGGTGATGGCAATGGCCAGCAATATACTAATCCAGAAATTTTTACTTGTCAGATATGCCTTCAAACTCATAGGGATAAGTGTTTGTTCTTCTTAGGTAACAAAAATAGCTTAAAAATTAGTATGTGGAAGGGCGAAAAAATATAAAATGCTTGTCGGTCAACCCCCGGCTTGGATCGTTGATGAAACTGCTGTCAACAACTACTGGTTCGACTTTCGTGGCCAGCAGCGCCTGCGCCGGGGTATAAAAACACAAAAAGGCAAAGAATCGTTATTCTTCACCTCTCAATGTATTTAAGATTTAACTTGCTTTTCTAACGCTTGTGACGTGGCTCGTCAGAAACAGTCAATTTCTTTCTTCCTTTTGCACGACGCAACTTCAAAACTTTGCGACCGCCCACAGAAGCCATTTTTGCACGGAATCCATGTTTATTTCTGCGCTTCCTGTTTGATGGTTGGAATGTCCTTTTCATTTGTCAATATTTTTATTTGTAATGTACTCTCGCTTAATTCGGACTGCAAAAATAATCCTTTTTTAATTCCTTCCAAAATATTGTCACTTATTTTCGAGCCTTTTTTAGTGGTAAATGAATGAGCTTCTTGGTCTCGAAAAATTCCTCCTCAAACTGATCACTCAATGGATACACCTTCACCTGTTTTTTAAAGGGTTTCAGCTCGTCTGAAAAATCGCCGCCTTTCAGATATAAAACACCGTTTGCCAATGTGTTCTGCTGCCTGCTGCTGATCTTTTCCCGGATCAGGGCAACAAACTTCGGGAATGCGGTGACCGCCCTGCTCACCACAAAATCAAACTGACCATCCACTTTTTCGGCGCGATTTTGCTGAGCGCTCACATTGGTTAACCCTAAACTTTGGCTGACACCTTCAACCACTTTTATTTTTTTGGCAATGGAATCAACGAGCAAAAAGCTGGTCTCTGGAAACAAAATAGCCAGTGGAATACCGGGAAAACCGCCTCCTGTACCAACATCCATAACCGAGGTGCCCGGAGCAAACCGGATGTATTTGGCAATGGCCAGCGAATGAAGCACGTGACGTTCGTAAAGCTGGTCAATATCCTTTCGGGAAATGACATTGATTTTTTCGTTCCATTCGCGATACAAGGGGCCAAGTTGCGCCAGCTGTTCCTGCTGCCGGGCCGTTAAATCCGGAAAATATTTCTTGATGATTTCCATAGTTGAAAAAGTCCAAAGATCAAATTTCAAGTTCGCCACCGAGACAGTGGCATGCAGTACTGTTTTGTTACTTTCCCTGCTTCCAGCCACTTCTCAAATCTCCTGTTGCAGCTTGCAAGTTCAAAGCGCTCTCCATCTCATCGTCTCACCCTCACTCTTCCCGCTTAGTTACGAATCCTTGTCATCAATTTCGGTCGACTCAATCATTTTAAACAGCATTTCGCGCGCCCGAAACAATTGAGCTTTAACCGTTCCGAGCGGCAAATTTAGCTCTTTTGCAATTTCCTCATACGAATATTCACGAAAATAGCGGAGCTCAACCAAGGTTCGGTAGCGGGGTTTGAGCTTGTGCACGATGCGGCGCAGCAAAATGGCTTTTTGGATGCGGATCAGCTTTTCTTCGGGGTTGGGATCTTTCGATTTGAGCCGGATGGTCTGCTCGTTATCATTGCTGTCGGAGCTACTTTCAATCGAAATATGCACCCCTTTTTTCTTTCGCAAAAAATCAATGCAATTGTTTGAGGCGATTTTAAACAGCCAGGTGCTAAACGCGTAGCTTGGCGAATACTGATGCAGGTTCTTAAACGCTTTTCCAAACGCTTCAATGGTCAGATCTTCCGCGTCGTTCTTGTTGTTTACCATTTTCAGGAGCATGAAATAAATGGCATCCTTATATTTACTTAACAGCTTAGCAAATGCTTTTTCATCCCCTTTTAAGGCGGATTCAACCAAGGCGAAGTCTTGTTGGGCCTTATCGGACAAATTAGGATTTAATTCCATTTATTTCTTTTATCGTGGATGTAGTTTTTTGTGGCCTGCGACAAATTGAGCAACGGTCTGACGTAAACGTACACAAACGAAGATAAAAAGATTTTATCTTCCTTCAAATGAGTAACCACACTTTTAAGGATAAAAAATTGCAAAACAAACACAAGCATGGCAGGTACTACAACAAACGGCCAATTTTTAGGTTCAGCAACCAGCATCCACGTCAGGGCACCCAAAAACAGATATTTTGACAAATCGCCCAAAAAATAAACCAGTCGTTTCCAAAATCCCAATTGCTGGTTTAGCCGAATTCTCTTTTTCAGAAGGTCAAAAAAATCGCCGCGCTGATGCCTGACTTGTTCGTGAATAAAGGTTTCCGGGTCAATCGAAACATGGATTTTCTTCTTGAACCGGTCGTTGAAAATCAGTTCGAGATTGGCAAAATGGTGGTTCATTTTTCCGCGAAAGCCCGATTGCTCAAAGTAGATTGACTTTCGAAAAAGCACATTGCCATCCTCGTAAATCACCGGCAGACCGCCAAAGGAAAAGGCTGCCGAGTCAACGAATGTAGCCAGACGCTCGATGCGGCAAAGCTTATTGCGCCAACTTTTTTGAGGGGCAAAGTTCATATAGCCTATCAGCAAGTTTGAATCGCCGGCATTGTTATCCAAGGCCTTCAAAAATTCGGAATCAACCGACTGGCTGTCGGGACTTAAAAAAACAATCCGATCATGTGAAGCCGCTTTCAAGGCCAGGTTAATGGCTATTTTCTCGGAGAAGTTGCTTTCCTGGCTGATGGAGGTGTATTTTAATTGCGGATAGTTTCTGGCCATTTGCGCCACTTTCAGAAGGGTGTGATCTTCTGAAAAATCATCGACAAGCACCACTTCATAGTTTGGATAATCCAGCCCCAGCAAATCGGTCAATATGGATTCGATACGTTCCTCCTCATTGCGCACCGAAAGGCAAATGCTGATGGGCTCCCCCGTCCCGCCGCCTGACTTTTTTTTCAGAAACAACAAGCGAAGGAAGAAATACAACAAAAAAAATAGTTCAAGAACAACAGCACCAAAAAAAATGGCCGGCGCAATCCACTCCATCATCGTTCGTTCAAAAAAGTTGAAATCCATGATTTGATTTTCCACGCAAAATTAGCAATCCGGCAGACTTATCGCACATTTTTAAATTAAAATTACGAGGGGCGTCAAATGCTTATTTCTGATGGTTTAACTTTTATAGCTATCTTTGAGCACTCAAAAATCAGCAGATGGATTTTACGCTTCAACATCAGGCAGTTAACAGCCAAGCCCGGGCCGGAATACTGGAAACCGGACACGGGACCATTGAAACGCCAATTTTTATGCCGGTAGGAACTGCCGGTTCAGTAAAAGGCATTCATGTCAAAGAGCTGAAAGATGACATTCAGGCACAAATCATTCTTGGCAATACCTACCATTTATATTTGCGCCCGGGAACCGACATCATTGAAGAAGCTGGCGGACTGCATAAGTTTAACGGCTGGAACGGGCCAATACTTACCGATAGCGGTGGTTACCAGGTTTTTTCGCTCGGCGACATCAGGAAACTGAGCGAGGAGGGAGCCAAATTTCAGTCGCATATTGACGGATCGCGCCACCTGTTTACCCCGGAAAGTGTGATTGATGTACAGCGAAAAATCGGGGCCGACATCATCATGGCTTTTGATGAGTGCACACCAGGAGATGCCGACTATGACTACGCCAAAAAGTCGCTGGCTCTTACGCAGCGCTGGCTCGAACGTTGCGTCAATCAAATGGAGAAAACAAAGCCTTTGTATGGGCACGGCCAGTCGCTGTTCCCCATTGTGCAAGGTGCGGTGTACCCTGACTTGCGGGAAGCGGCAGCCAAACACGTCACCTCAATTCCGAGCGATGGTTATGCCATTGGCGGACTGTCGGTGGGCGAATCCGAAGCCGATATGTACGCGATGATTGAAGTGGTCAATCCGATTCTTCCGAAAGACAAACCCCGCTACCTGATGGGTGTTGGGACTCCCATCAACATTCTGGAAGCCATCGACCGGGGAGTCGATCTATTCGACTGTGTGATGCCTACCCGAAACGGACGCAATGGCATGCTTTTCACTAAAAATGGGATTATCAATATCAGAAATAAAAAGTGGGCAACTGATTTTTCACCCGTCGATCAGGATGGCACATCATTTGTCGACCACCACTATTCCAGAGCTTTTTTACGTCACCTGATCATTTCGAACGAAATGTTGGGGGCCCAAATTGCCAGCCAGCATAACCTGGCTTTTTACTTGTGGCTTACAAAAGAAGCCCGCAGGCAAATTTTGGCCGATAACTTTAAAGCATGGAAAGAAGCGATGGTGCAACAATTAGGAAAACGCCTATAGAATTGGAAATGAAAATACCCAAGCTGAAAATAATTGACATCTATATCATTAAGAAATTCCTAGGAACATTCTTTTACTCCATCGCTTTGATTATCAGCATTGCTATGGTTTTTGATTTCTCGGAAAACCTGGATGAGTTTATTTCGAAAGATGCGCCGATGAATGCCATCATTTTCGACTACTACCTGAACTTCATCCCGTTTTATGCCAACTTGTTTAGTGCCCTGTTCACCTTCATCGCAGTTATTTACTTCACCTCAAAAATGGCTTACAGCTCAGAAATCATTGCCATTTTAAGCAGCGGCGTTTCCTACGCAAGGCTCATGAGGCCGTATATGATTTCAGCATTCATTATTGCCTTATTTTCCTACACCCTGGGGAATTACATCATTCCCCCGTCCAATAAAAAACGAATTGAGTTTAGAACGACCTATATTGATTCTCCGCGAAATTACCTGGAGCGAAATATCCACCGCCAACTCTCGCCCGGAGTATTTATTTATATGCAAAGCTACAATACCTCCAATGATGTGGGGTATAAATTCACGATTGAAGAATTTGAGGAGGGCGAGCTCAAATCGAAGTTGGAAGCCGACTACATCAAATGGGACCGGGAGGATAAAAAATGGGTCATCAACAATTACTTCATCCGCGATATTGACGGCTATGACGAAACCATTACCACCGGCGTCAAAATCGACACCACCCTGAACATGACCCCGGACGATTATCGGGTAATGAAAAACATTGTGGAAACCATGAAATTACCCGATCTGAATGAAGAAATCAAAGAGATGAAACGACGGGGAGTGAACACCACCGAATTTGAGATTGAAAAACACCAACGGCTTTCCGGGCCTTTTTCTGCCTTCATCTTAACTCTGATGGGAGTTTCGCTGGCCTCGCGTAAGGTAAAAGGCGGACTTGGCCTTCATCTTGGGCTAGGCATCATGTTCAGCTTTACCTATATTATGTTTATGCAAATATCGACTGTATTTGCGCTCTCCGGAGCTGTGGCTCCCATTGTAGCAGCTTGGATTCCAAACCTGATTTTTGGAGCATTGGCTGCCTACCTCTATAAACAGGGAAGCCGCTAAGCGAACCTTCAAACCATACGGCAAATTGTTCAAAACCAAATATTAGCTCTCTCGTAAGCCCAAACATCAAATGTTTAAAAAAAATAGCTTTGTGTTTGAAAAAATTCTAATTTTGACCCGTTAAAAAACATAAAGAGCTAACATAAACTTTTAACAGGCTCCGGCTAACCGGACGTTTTTTTTTAATTAAAACTATTTAATATGTCGTTGAAACGGAATATCCTTGACCTTCGAAAAAGGAAAAGTGAAGTTCTCAAAGGTGGTGGTGAAAAAGCCATTGAGAAACAAGTTGCAATGGGGAAACTCACTGCCCGCGAGCGTATTTTATACATCCTTGACCAGGGTTCATTTCACGAGTATGACCTGTTTGTTGAGCACGCTGCCCGCGATTTTGACATGGAAAATAAAAAATTGCATGGCGATGGTGTGATCATCGGGACAGGAACAGTTCATGGTTCTCCGGTATGTATTTTTGCTCAGGACTTCACCGTTGCCGGTGGCTCGCTGGGTTTAATGCACGCCCGAAAAATCACAAAAATTATGGACCACGCCCTCAAAATGCGTGTCCCACTAATTGGTATCAATGATTCAGGTGGTGCCCGTATTCAGGAAGGCGTTGACTCGCTGGCCGGTTATGGTGAAATTTTCTTCCGTAACACGCTGGCTTCAGGAGTTATTCCTCAGATTTCAGTTATTCTGGGCCCTTGTGCCGGAGGAGCAGTTTATTCACCTGCGCTGACAGACTTCGTTTTTGTTGTCAATAACATCTCCAAAATGTTTATCACCGGCCCAAGTGTTATTAAAACCGTGCTGGGTGAGGAAATTTCGATGGAAGAACTGGGAGGTGCCAAAGTGCATGCAGAAATTACCGGAAATGCTCATTTCTATGCTGAAAGCGAGCTGGAATGTTTTGAGCAAATCAAAAAACTGATGACTTACATTCCTTGGAACAACAAGCAAAAGGCAGACAAAATTGAGCCGAGACTTCCGAAGAAGAAAAAGAAAATTGAGAATATCGTTCCGGGTGACCCGAAAATGCCTTACGACATTCGGGATATTATTCAAGCCATTACCGACCATTCCGAATTTTTTGAAATAATGGAAATGTTTGCACCAAACATTGTCATTGGATTTGGTCGTTTGCATGGCGAAACTATAGGTTTTGTTGCCAACCAACCAAAAGTTCTGGCCGGGGTACTTGACTGCGACAGTTCCGATAAGGCTGCCCGCTTTATTCGCTATTGCAACGCTTTCGACATTCCGATCGTTACCCTCGAAGATCTGCCCGGATATTTGCCGGGAGTTGACCAGGAACATGCCGGGGTTATCCGCCACGGAGCAAAAATTCTTTACGCCTACAGTGAGGCCACTGTTCCAAAAATCACCGTTATTATCCGTAAAGCTTACGGAGGAGGTTACATTGCCATGAACTCACGCCACCTGCGTGCCGACTTTGTTTTTGCATGGCCAACAGCCGAGATTGCAGTGATGGGGCCTGAAGGAGCTGCCAACATCGTGTTCCGCAAGGAAATTGCTGAAGCGGAAGATCCGGAAGCGATGCGTCAAATTAAAATCGAGGAGTACAAAACAAAATTTGCCAACCCCTATGTTGCGGCAGCAAGAGGATATATTGATGAGGTGATTGAGCCTGAAGATACCCGCAAAATGTTGCTCCATGCCTTACAGGTATCTGCAAACAAATCGGTCATGGGTCCAAGCAAAAAACACGGAATTCCTCCATTTTAAACAAAAAACTTGAAGTATGACTGAAAAGAAATACGAAACGATTATCGTACACAGCGCAAAGTACTATACTGAATATACCCGCAAGTACCGCAATCGTCCGATTTGGGAAGAACCCAATATGAATCATATTTATTCGTTCATCCCCGGAACAATCATTGATGTTCATGTAAAAGTGGGTGAAAAACTCAAGGAAGGCGACAGCCTGCTGATTTTGGAAGCCATGAAAATGCACAACAACGTACAAATGCCTTTTGATGGCCAAATCGTTAAAGTGTTTGTAAAACCGGGACAGAGAATTCCCAAGAAACATTTGATGCTTGAAATCAAACCACTATAAAAAAAGGGATCGTTTGATCCCTTTTTTTTATCCCTTCAATAGTACTCCCCGATCAATCGGTTACCTCCAGTAGTTGTCATCGGTCATCCACGCTTCCAGCTCCAGTGCTTCATCAGTTGCCTGCGTTAAATCAATCGATTTTTTAGTCCAGAAAAAATCATCAACCATCCAGCTTTCGAGCTCCAGCTCCGGTTCAATTTCTGTTTTCAAGAGCGAACTGGTTGCTTTTACTTTCATTCCGGCTAAAGCGATCATCAGTGCTGCCATTAAGAATACCTGTTTAATCATTCGTTTCATAGCTTTAAGACTTACTTGTTTGTTTCTAATTGTTTTCTGATTTATAGACCATAGAAAACCCAAAACGTTACAAAGCAAGCTGTTAAAGTTTCTGAAGATTTTCTTAAGGAAATCTTAAAAGGTCGTCAACTGATTTACTACCGCATAAGCTGGCACGATCCTCCAATCACGATTCAGCGCCCATACGCAGGCAATAAGCAAGCATCATGGCTGGCAGCCGATCGAAGATGAACACCATTCAATCCTCAATGAATCAAAGCTTTTGAAAGAAAATTTGGTAGTCCGCCGGGAAATGAGAAATCAGCGACTTCTTTTCGGATCTGAAAAGACCGTAAACAGCCGAACCACTGCCTGACATAAGCGCAAAGGTAGCTCCGAATTTGTACAGTGTTTGTTTGATCTCACCAACTTCCGGGTGTTTGGCAAACACGGTTCGTTCAAACTGGTTTTGAAGATTACCCTGCCATTTGCTAACCGAAAACCGCACCAGCGCTTTAATAGCAATCCGGCTTCTTGCGGGCACAACATCCTGGTAGGCTTCAGCCGTAGCTATATGAACCGGCGGTTTGACAACCACCAAGTAATAACCTTTTAAGCTGAGCGGAATCTCTTCGAGCAATTCACCACGCCCCCGCGCAAAAGCAGGGTTCTGTCGAATAAAAAACGGACAATCGCTCCCCAGCGTCAACGCGTATTCCAACAATTGTTCTTCGCTAATTTTCAATTGAAACAACTCATTCAGAAGAAGCAGCATGGATGCAGCATCGGCCGATCCGCCTCCAAGACCAGCTCCTACCGGAATATTTTTATGGAGGTGAATGCTGACCGGTGGCAAGTGAAAGTCGTTTTTCAGCAGGTGATAGGCTTTTACGACCAGGTTATTTTCAGGATCTTCACCCAAATCAATCCCTGTTATGCTGATTTTAAACGAATCGGACTCCACCACTTCCAGTGCATCCTGAATAGGAACCGGATAAAAAACGGTCTCAATATTATGAAAACCATTAGGCCTCTTTTCGGTAATCTGAAGCCCTAAATTGATCTTTGCAATCGGATATATAATCATAGTTATAAAAATGACTGCTGTAAAGATACAAAACAGCAGTCATTATATGATAATTATTGATAGCTTTCTATTGGGTCACAGGTGCACATTAAATTTCGGTCGCCATAAGCATCATCAACCCGGCCAACCGGAGGCCAGTATTTATTTTCTTTAAGCCATGCCAACGGGAAAGCAGCCTGCTGACGACTGTAGGAATGCTCCCAGTTATCCGAGGTTACGGTCTCGGATGTGTGCGGCGCATGTTTCAGCGGATTGTCTTCCTTGTCAGATGTTCCCGAAATGATGGCTTGAATTTCATCAAAAATAGCTTTCAGCGCCTCAATAAAGCGATCCAGCTCCTGTTTCGATTCGCTCTCGGTCGGTTCAATCATTAGGGTTCCGTGCACCGGAAACGACAAGGTTGGTGCATGAAAACCATAGTCCATCAACCGCTTGGCAATATCGGCTTCTGTTATTCCCGAGGAAGCCTTAAGGTGGCGACATTCCAGAATCATTTCATGAGCTACGCGGCCTTTTTCCCCCACATACAAAATTCCGTAGGTATCTTTCAGCTGGCTGGCAATGTAATTGGCATTCAAAATTGCTATTTCAGTGGCTTTTGTCAGACCATCGGCACCCAGCATTTTAATGTAACCATAAGTAATTGGAAGCACGGAAGCACTCCCCCAGGGTGCAGCTGAAACTGCTGAAATACCAACATGCCCGTTATTCATGACCGGGTGCGAGGGCAAAAAGTCTACCAAGTGCTCAGCCACTGCGATTGGCCCCACACCGGGGCCTCCGCCGCCGTGCGGAATCGCAAAGGTCTTATGCAGGTTCAGGTGACATACATCAGCGCCAATGCGTTTCGGATTAGTCAATCCAACCTGGGCGTTCATGTTGGCCCCATCCATGTAAACCTGACCTCCATTCCGGTGAATAATGTCACACATCTCCACAATCGAAGCTTCAAACACCCCATGTGTTGATGGGTAAGTCACCATAAAGGCAGACAGCGTGTCTTTGTATTGTTCGGCATTTTGCCGCAGGGATTCCACATCCACATTGCCCCGTTCGTCGCAGGGGACAACCACCACTTTCATACCAGCCATCACCGCGCTGGCCGGGTTGGTTCCGTGAGCCGACGATGGAATTAAAACCACATCGCGCTGATTGTCACCACGGCTTAAATGATATTCACGAATGACCATCAAACCAGCATATTCGCCGGCAGCACCCGAATTTGGTTGCAAGCTGACATCGGCAAAACCGGTAATCTCAGCCAGGTCGCGGCGCAATTCCTCCATCATTTCCTGGTAACCACGGGCCTGGTTTTTCGGCACAAAGGGGTGAATGCTGCTAAACTCGAACCAACTGAGCGGAAGCATTTCCGTGGCTGCATTCAGTTTCATGGTACACGATCCAAGCGGAATCATGGAATGGGTTAATGAAATGTCGCGATGTTCCAGTTTTTTGATGTAGCGAAGCATCTCCGTTTCAGAACGGTACTTCCGAAATACTTCCTGCTGCATGAACGAGGAGCTTCGGGCATAAGCCGGGTCAATATTTCCTTTTTCAGGATAAACCGTAATCGTCGGATAACGCTTGTTTGCAGCTTTGGCAAACACCTCAATCATCCAATTAATATCTTCCAGGTTGGTGGTTTCATCAATACTTAAGCCCACTTCCCCGTTTTCGAGATAACGGAAATTCATTTCCAGTTCGTGCGACAGCCATTCAATATCTTCGCGTTTGACATGCTTGGGAAGCGCAAAACGAATGGTATCGAAATAGTTCTGATTCAGTTGCCGGTAGCCCAATGTGGAAATTTCTTCATCCAGCAGAACGGCAATGGCATGGACGCGCTCGGCAATTCCACGAATACCTCCGGGCCCGTGATACACCCCATAAAAACCAGCCATGGTGGCCAACAAGGCCTGTGCCGTGCAAATGTTTGACGTAGCCCGTTCGCGTTTGATGTGCTGCTCACGGGTTTGCAGAGCCATGCGCAAGGCACGGTTGCCATGTTTGTCTTTTGAAACTCCAATAATACGACCGGGCATGATGCGCTTGTATTCATCGCGTGCAGTAAAGAAAGCGGCATGCGGGCCTCCATAGCCCATCGGGACACCAAACCGCTGCGAATTGCCGAAAACAACATCAGCTCCCCATTCTCCGGGAGGCGTCAGCAGGGCCAGACTCAGCAAGTCGGCAGCCACAGCCACTTTTGCATCCACCGCATGCGCTTGCTCAACCAAGTCAGCATACGATAAAATTTCGCCATTCGAGTTTGGGTATTGCACCATCAGACCAATCACATTGTCATCAAAACCGAAGTCGTTAGCAGGGCCAACCTTCAATTCAATGTTTAAAGGAGTTGCCCGGGTTTGAAGCACATCCAGTGTTTGTGGCCAAATATTTTCATCAATCAAAACCACATTGGCTCCCGCTTTTGCTTTGACCCGTGAGCGTGCATTGTGCATCAGCACCATGGCTTCGGCAGCGGCAGTGGCTTCGTCAAGCAACGAAGCATTGGCCAGTTCCATCGCTGTCAGTTCACACACCATGGTTTGAAAGTTCAGCAATGCTTCCAGCCGGCCTTGTGAAATTTCGGCCTGGTAAGGTGTATACGAGGTGTACCAAACCGGATTTTCCAACACGTTCCGCAAAATTACCGCTGGCGTAATGGTATCGTAATACCCCATGCCAATGTAGGTGTTAAACACCTTGTTCATTTTTGCCAGATCGTGAATCCGGCGATAATATTTCCGTTCGGTCAATCCATCTTGCAACTGCAAGGGCTTTTCAAGGCGAATGCTGGCCGGAACAGCCTGATCCATTAACTCATCCAAGGAGGAAACGCCAATGGCTTCCAACATAGTTTTGATGTCCTCGTCGCGGGGACCAATATGGCGGGCTACAAATTTATCACTTCCCATGCTTATTTTTTTTCTGAAGTTTGCGGTAATATTAACTGGAAGAAGCGGATAAAAAAATGATTTTTATCCGCTTCCCGGCTCGGTCAATCCATTAAAAAAGGGTTGCTCTTTTTTTCGAACCCGATGCTGGTTTCGTGACCATGCCCACTATAAACCACCGTTTCGTCAGGCAAGCCGAACAGCTTGGTTTTGATGTTTCCTACCAACTGATCAAAGTTTCCTTTGGGCAGATCGGTCCGCCCAATGCTACCGTAAAACAGCACATCACCAGCGAGCAGGAACTGTTGCTCCGGTTGGTGAAGAACAACATGCCCCGGTGCATGCCCCGGCACATGAATGACTTCGAGTGTTGAATCGCCAAAGCTTAGTTGTTCGCCTTCATTCAAAAAATGGTCGATGGGCTCCACAGGTTCAACCGGAAGATCAAACCGATCGCCATGAGCGACAATCTCTTCAACCAAAAAAGCATCTTCAGCATGCGCATAAAACGGAACATGGTACTTGCTACGGCAGTAGTTAATTCCCAAAATATGGTCGAAATGACAGTGAGTATTGACCAACTTAACCGGAGTTAATTGCTTCTCCCGGATAAAATCATCCAATTCCTTCTCTTCATAATCGAAAAAACAACCGGCATCGACAATGATACATTCACCGGTCTCGTCGTAAAGAATGTAGGTATTCTCCTGTATCGGATTAAATGTGAACTTCTTAATTTGAATCATTATTATTTAATTTACTGTACCCTTTAACATGGGAACAAACATAAAAGTTCCATGCTTTTCCTTTGCAAATTCATCTTCTGCTTTTCGGGTTACTTTACACATAATTTGTTTTTCTGAAGGGCCAATTGGCGCGACCAAAACACCCCCAACACGTAGTTGCTGCAACAGATCTTCGGGCAAAGCCGGCGCCCCGGCGGTAATGATAATTTTATCGAATGGCCCGTAAGTTGGCAGCCCTTTGTAACCATCGCCATAAAAAAATTTCGGGTGATAACCCAGCTCGGGCAACAACTGCTGAACTTTCAGAAACAGTTCCCGCTGGCGTTCAATCGTGAATACGGTGGCTCCCATCTCCAGGAGGACAGCCGCCTGGTAACCACTGCCGGTGCCCACTTCCAATACCTTGTCGTTGGGTTGAATATCGAGCAACTGGGTTTGAAAAGCAACCGTAAAAGGCTGAGAGATGGTTTGTCCCGAGCCAATCGGGAACGCTTGATCTTTGTAGGCAAACTGAATGAAGCTGCTATCCATAAACAAATGCCGGGGAACTTTTGCGATGGCATCCAAAACCCGCTGGTCTCTGACTCCTTTGATGCGAATACCCTCAACAAGCCGTTTTCGCATGCCTTGATGTCTTAAACTGTCACGAGAATCCATTGTTTATTAAATTTTAGGTAAAAATAGTTCAAAATGCTTGATTAACACAGCTTCGAAGAACCAACATTATCAACAAAAGCCGTTGAAAAGTTCTATTCCTATAAGTCCTTTAAAATAGCTTTTTATTTCTAATTTGCAGCTATGATCAGAATAGGAATTCTTTCGGGTGATGTTGCCGGAACGGAATCAATCAAATTGATTCAACAGTTTAAAGACTTCAAGATTACCGGTATTGTACAGGACACTGACCATCAGGACAATGAAAACCAACAATACACAACGGAAGACCTGCTTGGGAATTCAGATGCCATGTTTATCAATGTTCAAACACCATCTTTCGGGTTAATGCGCATGGCTATCAAAAAAAGCAACCATCTCTTTCTTAAAAGCATTCCGAAGCTCAGCCTTGGCGAAACCAGGCAACTCATTAACCTGGCCAACGAATCGGGATCGACCATCCTGCTGTTCAACCCGCTTAGCTTCTTGGATGAAAATCTGAAAATCCAAAGCCGCCTGAACAAGCAAAAACTGATCACAATCAGGCTTCCATTCAGCAAAAATGACATTGAAAATCAGCTGCTCAATCTGCTGCTTTTTGTCGCGTCAACCGAAAAGAGCGAGGTAAAGAAAACTGAGGTTTATGCTTTTGACAGCACCAAAGAAACAGGAATCATCAGTCTCCGGCTGGTTTTTGCGACTGGCTCCATTGCTCAAATTGAACTGGGCGGAATGTTTACTTCCAGCCAATCGTTTGTTGAAATTTTTCAGAAAGATGAAAACCACATTTCACTGCCAACCAGTTTGTCAGCCAGTAAAACGCGTTTGCACACCGAGAAAAATGCCTTGGAACACTTTCGCCAAGCCATTCAGCATAAAAGCGCTATTTCAATATCGCTCAACGAATTAGAGCAAACGATTGTCTGTCTGAATGAAATCAGGGACAAATTAAAGTTTTTGAACTGCCAGCTGCTTGGCTAAAATGCCTATTTTGCAGCAATAAACAGTTTTTCAGTCCGTTTAAATTGCGACGTGATTCGACCTAACAAAACTCGGCTTTATGAATAAAAAAGTACAAGTAATCAGGTACTTATTTTTTGATTTCATTGCTGCTGCTGCAAGCTGGATCTTGTTCTATATCTACCGGAAACAATACATTGAGCCCCAACATTTTGGCAGCGATGTTCCGCTTGAATTTACGAGCCGATTTTATCTCGGCCTGCTGATTGTCCCAACCCTCTGGATTCTTTTTTACTACCTGTGGGGCTACTACAACCATATTTACCGCAAGTCGCGCCTGCTGGAACTGGGGCAAACATTTCTGAGCTCGCTGATTGGTGTCATCCTGATCTTCTTCACCCTCATGCTTGACGACTATGTTGGTTCGTACAAAAACTATTATAACCTTTTTTTTACACTCCTTGCCCTTCATTTTGGATTGACTTATAGCTTCCGCGTTATTCAAACCAGCCGGATCATTCATCGTATCCACAAGCGTGAGTTTGGATTTAATACGTTGTTGATTGGCAGCGATGAAAAGGCTCTTCGTATCTATCAGGAGTTGAACTCCCAGATCCGGCCAGCCGGGTTTCGGTTCGTTGGTTTTTTAACAGTTAACGAAAATGAACATTCACCACTGGAAGCAGTTCTACCCCGACTGGGAACACTGAAAGATTTTTCGGAGATGACCGAAAAATACCAGCTGGAGGAAGTGATTATTGCCATCGAATCGTCGCAGCACGATTTGCTGACTGGAATTTTGACCTCGCTGCAAAACCGGACACTCGCCATTTGGGGGATTCCCGACTTATTCGACCTGCTTTCAGGAAACGCTAAAACCAACGCGATTTACAGCAGCCCGTTGATTAAAATTTCCAATGGAATTATGCCAGCCTGGCAAGCCAACCTAAAACGCTTGATTGACGTGAGCTTTTCTATCCTGGCCATCATCTTGTTTCTGCCGGTTTACCTTGCCATCGCCATCTGGATTAAATTTGACAGCAAAGGCCCGGTTCTGTACCAGCAAGAAAGGATTGGCCGGCATGGGAAACCGTTCACCATCTATAAGTTCCGCACCATGATCGACCAGGCCGAAACCAACGGCCCGGAGCTGTCCTGCTACGATGATGAACGCGTCACCGCTGTTGGTCAGTTTTTGCGGCGCACACATCTCGATGAAATTCCGCAATTCTACAATGTGATCAAAGGTGAAATGTCGCTGGTGGGTCCCCGTCCGGAACGGAAATTTTTCATCGATCAACTGGTGAAGAAAGCTCCGCATTTTACGCATCTGCAAAAAATTCGCCCCGGTATTACTTCATGGGGACAGGTCAAGTACGGCTATGCCTCAACCATTGATGAAATGCTGAAACGACTTCCCTACGACCTGGTCTACTTGAAAAATATCTCGCTTTATATTGATTTTAAGATTCTGATTTACACGATCATCAGCTGCTTTAAAGGGTCGGCCCCAGCGGAAACGGACAACGACAAAAATTAAGGCAGGGCCTATCTGAAAACGACGGGCAATCACCCTGTTTTACAACTGCCTTTGTACACAACTCTATGAGTTTTGATCCTCACTTGAACTGGACTTTTCTCTAAGAACCAGAAAAATAGAACACAACGGAAACGTGTCTATCCTTAAGCCCCCCACTTCGCCGTCAGGCGAAAGCAGCGCAGGCCGTCAAAGTCACCCGGGCCGGCGTTGGCGGGAGGGATTTTTGGCGGGTATCCAGGGTTGTGTGCCGGAAAGAAAAAATCCTGATGCGGGGAGAAGGATAACTTTGACTAGATTTTTGCATCCTTTTTATCAATGAAAAAGGATGTGCCCGCCCGGCATGAGGACAAAGAAGCATTGAGAATAAACAAATGTATTGCAATGCGGCGCATGCTGGCTGGGAGCATTCAAATACCTTGTGATTGCGCCTTGCCCCATCTACGCACCATTCAACCCCGGGCTCCGTTTCACTCCACCCGGGCCATTCACATTGAACCCTTTGGGTTCTTGCTTCTTCCAGGTTTCCCCGAGATAACTTCACTTAAAATGTAACCCTCCATAATTGTGAATAAGGGAAGGTTTTGCAAGTGGACACAATTGGGCCGAATAGCATTTAAAAAGGTGGAGCGAGGCCGAAAATTAGTCTCAGAAAATCGTCCGGCATGTCGATTCTGTCCAGCCGAGCCTCAACCTGAACATCAAATTTTTGCTAAGCGCAATACGAATGATGAACCAATCAATTTAACCACCGAACGAGAATGCAGTCATGAAAAATTGAACTCCTTCAAAACTTGGTACTCCGACCCGCCAGGTTTTAAAATACTTTCATACAGCAGGATTTTTTGCACATTGATGATTTGAGCGGAGGTTTCGCTCATTTGGTCCATCAGTTCGTAAAAAGCTGGCTTATTCTTTAGCTTCTTGAGCCGGCACAGGGTCACATGCGGATTAAATCCCGGGTTGGTTCTGATCCCTGCCGTGTGCAGCCTGTTTTTAATTTGTGTTGCCAGCCCAACCAAGTCATCTCGTTTTTCAACATCAATAAACACAACGGCAGGCTCGCCCCGGCGTTTAAAGAAGGACAGATTTTTAAGTAGAAAAGAAAAAACGGACTGCTCTTCACAGACCTGTTGCAAGATTTCGCAAACAGTTTCCAACTGTTCGGGCAACACGCTACCAACAAAACTGAGGGTAATATGCCACTTTTCGGCGGCTTCCCACCGGATCGGTTCATCCTTTAGTTTGATCTTAAGCCGATTGAAAACCTGTTGCAAATCGGGTGACAAGCTGATTTTTATGCCAATAAATATGCGCTTCATTTTCAAAGTCTAATTTCCGAATACCCCTATATCATTCCCGCTTCAATGCGCAGAATAATTTGTTCGATCAGAATATCTTCAATCACCGGATCGTATTCCTCTTTCAGATCATTCCCAAAAATACGGGCGACTCCCTGCCAGAAAAAAGCCATCACCCCGCCTTTCAGATCCTTAATCAACTCAAACGAGGTATGTCCGGTTTCGCGGTCAATCAGCTTAATCAGAATCCGCCCTTCCGAAATCGACAATTTCTTCAATTCAGGCCCATACTGATCAAACAACTCCTTTTCAACCAGCTTCACATACTTCTTGCGTTCCTTGTCGCTTTCCGCGGCCAGGTATTCGTCTTCATACTTCATCAACAGGTCAGCCGCTTTTTGTGCATACGGATACACCTTTTTCACTTTGTGCTCGAGCCGGAGGTAGCGCTTTTCCATTCGCCTACTTTCAAACTCAGGCTTCGGAAAAACCTGAATTTCATCCAGTTCCAGATGAGGCAAAGTATCTCCTTCTCCTTCAATTGCTTCCAGAAAATGAAGGGAATCCGGCTGTTGCCCGCGGGCTATACCTGCCAGAATCAATACGAATAGTGTGAAAATAAAAAACTGTTTCATCGTTTACACTGCGAAGATAATGACATGTTATTTAACTTGAAACGAATCCCGACTGTTTCAGATTATCTTCCGGTTTAGAGTTACTATATTTGAGCAAATTTTAGAAAAGGGTATCATGTCTGAAAGATTAAACGTAAACGTCACCTCTGAGTTTGGGGAACTCGAAGGAGTAATTGTACACACACCGGGACTCGAAGTTGAGGAAATGACGCCGGAAACAGCCAAGCGGGCTTTGTATAGCGACATTCTGAATTTAGCTGTTGCCGGAAAAGAATACAAGCAACTGAAAGGCGTGCTGTCGAAAGCCAGCCACTGTTTTGAGGTAAAAGATCTGCTTGCCGATGTTTTAACCAACGATATCATTCGAAAAAACCTGCTTCAGGAGATATGCACGGCAGAAGGTGCGCTGGACATCCTGCCAGCCTTGCTGGAAATCCAGTCCGATGAACTGGCCCGGCAGCTGATCCAGGGGGTTCCGATCAAACGCGACAACCTGACCCGCTACCTGAGCCAGGAACGTTTTAGCCTGGCTCCCCTGCACAACTTCCTGTTTACCCGCGATGCGTCCATGTCGTTTCGCGATGAAGTGGTGATTGGCAAAATGGCCAATAAAGTGCGCGACCGCGAAGCGATGATCATGGAAACGATTTTCAAGAATCATCCATCACTCGAAGCCAAAACCTTGAATCCATCGCAACTCAGCGAATTGACAACAGGTAAAAACCGGATGATCGAAGGTGGCGACTTTCAAGTGGCCCGCGAAGATGTGCTGGTGATTGGAACCGGTATTCGGACGAGCACCGAAGGCATTGACTTTATTCTGGAAAGCATTAAAACCAAGAAGGAAAAGATTCAACATGTGCTGATCCAGGAACTGCCCGACATGCCCGAATCATTCATTCACCTCGACATGGTTTTTACCTTTTTGGACCGCGATGCCTGCATGGTTTACGAACCACTGATACTGGGAACCAATCGCTACCACACCATTCATATTCAGATTGAAAATGGTGAAGTAACAAGCATTACAGAAGAAAAAAATCTGCCAAAAGCCCTGAAAAAACTAGGCATGGATTTAAAGCCGATTCAGTGCGGCGGAAGTAAAGACATCTGGACACAGGAACGCGAACAGTGGCACAGTGGCGCCAACTTTCTGGCCATTGCTCCGGGACAGGTCATTGGCTACGAACGTAATGTAAACACCGTGGAAGAACTCAACAAGAATGGGTTTGAAGTCATCAAGGCCGAAGATTATATTAGTGGGAAAGCAGAACTTCCGACGGGCGGGAAATGTGTCATCACCATTGCCGGATCTGAGTTGGCCCGCGGTGGTGGAGGAGCCCGGTGCATGAGCATGCCTTTCCTGCGGAAAACAGTTGAATGGTAAACGACCAACATGCGCAAACTACGAACGAATGAACTCGGCCGAATTAGCGCCGAGGAATACAAGCAAACAGACAAAACGCCGCTGGTGGTTGTTTTAGACAACATCAGGAGCTGCAACAACATTGGCTCGGTGTTCAGAACCTCCGATGCTTTGTTGATCGAAGCAGTGCATTTGTGCGGCATTACAGCTACGCCCCCCAATAAGGAAATCCACAAAACAGCGCTGGATGCCGAAAAGTCGGTTCCCTGGAGCTACTTCGAAAAAACCGAAGAGTCGATCCTTCAGCTCAAGGCTGCCGGCTACCAGGTGTTTGCCATTGAACAAGTTGAAAACAGCATCCTGCTTCCGGATTTTGAAGTAGAAGAAAACGATCGGCTGGCGCTGGTTTTTGGCAACGAAGTGAAAGGCGTACAGCAAACGGTGGTTGACCGGTGCGACGGTGCCATCGAAATTCCGCAGTTTGGTATCAAACATTCTTTTAACATCTCGGTCAGTGCCGGTATTGTTTTATGGGACTTGTTCAAAAAGTTTCGATATTAAGATCAAAGCGACAACGGTCAAGAAATCAGGATCGTTCACCAATTCGATTGTTTGGTTCCCGAGTATCACTATATTCGCCACGAATGGATGAATGAATAACTCATGACCTTCGGTCACTCGATTGGCTGATCCGGGAATGAATGGGATTACACTAATTTTTCTTTTCGATTGGTTTGCTTTTTGACTCATCCGGCGTGATGACCGAAAACAATCAGCTCATCCCAAAAAATTAAAACAAAAAAAGCGACCCCGTTTGAGATCGCTTTTTTTAATATGGTTAACGCTTGTGATTAGTTGACAATAGCCTGGAATTTAGGATCATCCCAGTATTTTGCAAATTCCAAATCAGAAGCTGCTTTTTCTTTCAACTCAGGTTTCATTTCAACTGCTTTCTCAAGGCTTTCGTACATCAGGTTTTCCTTGGCAGTACGGGCGCCAACCACCGCTTTGAAGTATTCTTTCATGAAGCAACCTTCCCAAGTGCAGTTTTCCAATGATTTTAAAGCGCCATTGTTGTCACCGGCCAAAATCTTAGCCAAGCCAACATTTGGAGAATCGCTGTCGCCGAACAACTGAACAGCTTTGTCGTATTCTCCTTTTTTCAAGGCAACAATACCCAGATTGTAGTTCACTTCGTCGCCAGCACCTGAAGCAGCACCGAACAACGTTTCAGCTTTCGTAACATCACCTTCATACAAGGCTACAGCACCCAAGTTGTTTTTAATGATCGGTTCATCTGTTGCAAGACCTTCTGCTTTTTCAAACAATGGTTTTGCCTCACCGTACTTACCTTGTTGTGCCAACACCATACCGGCATTGTTTGGTCCTCTCCAGTCCTGAGGATACACTTTGACGAATGAATTGTAAATCGCCAGTTTTTTGTTTTGATCGTCTGTTAAAGTCGCAGCATAAAGCAATTCAGCAGGGTTCAACGAAGCTGGATCTGAATCAGCCAAAGCAGCAATTTCTTCATCCGTTTTACCAATCAAATCAACACTGGCAGCGATTTTCGCACGACGCAGTTTTGGAAGAATTTCATCGGCAACAACAGTAAATGCTGAAGATAGGTTTCTGATTTCGCGTTCGCGTACTTCAGGATCGGAGTACATAGACAAAACACGCAAGATCAGTTCTTTATCCTGAATGTCTGATTTTTCCATCATTTCCTGAAATCCTTCCCAGTCTTCGGGAGTGAATTTTGTTTTCAGTTCTGCTTCAACTTCCGCTTTTTTAAGCTCTCTTGCAACCACTTGGTTTGAAGAACCTTCGCGCTGTTGTGATAATTTGGTATTCCAGTCCAACTCACCATCAGGAGAAGCGTAAGCCGAAATTTCAACGCCTTTCAACTCTTTACGTTCTGCGTCGAAAGCATCTTTCGTGTACGCATACAGTTTCTCTACATCTTCGCTGTTCAGTTCGGTACCACGAACGTATGAGCTGTTAATCAGGTAATGAATATCAGCGACATACTGATCAGGAACAATTCGTTGGAATGCGTCAATATTTGGATCATAAACGCCAGTTGTATTTTTCTCGCGCTGCACACCCAAGATTGGAGCCGGGTAGTTAATCACCATTCCAGAAGTGGCCAATACACCATCGGCTACTTTAATGGGTTCAAAATCGAGGCTTTTCGATCCTTTTGATGCGGTGATACGAATTTCAAGGTCTGAAACACGCATGGCATCGTCATAGGCAGCAGCATCTTTATAAGCGAAGTTTCCGCCGTCTGTATAGCTAATGACTTTGTTGTTGGCATCTACTTTTTCACCTTGAACCGTGACTGATTCAAAAGCTGTTTCGCCACCTTCGTAAGTTAAAACCGGTGTTGCCACCAGCGTGACTTTTTTATTAAAGTATTTAGCCGGGAAACGGCCGTCAATGGCAACATCAACGTCGCCACCGTGGGCTTCAAGAATCTCAGGAGTTACATTGAAATCTATTTGATCTGCATTCTTCTTCATCTTCTGAAGACCGGAGCAACCGGCGAAAAGAACAGCAGCCAAAGCAAAAAAGGCCAAAGGCTTAAAACTAATTTTTCTCATGTTGACAGTATTAAAATATTTAATTTTGATTTATTCAGTACTTGTTCACAAATTTAGCAATGTTTTGATGAAATAAAAGCATTCAGACTACTTTTTTAATCCATCAAAACCCTGTTAATCCCACATGGATAGTCGTTTCCAAACATTATGGAGAGTAGTTTCCGGTAGTGATCTTGATCCTGTACGAAATCAATCTTATTGGTATCAACAACCAAAATTGGAAAATTGGCTTGCTGCTTGAAGAAGCGGAAATATCCCTGGCTGATTTGCTCCAGATAAGCCGGGTCAATATTTTGTTCGTAGGAACGCCCTCGTTTGGTAATATTTTGCATCAGCTTATTGACATCAGCATGCAGATAAACATATAAATCGGGCTTGGGCAACTTCTCATAAATGATATAAAAAAAACGCTCGTAGAGCAAGTATTCATCTGCTGAAAGGGTCGTTTGTGCAAAAATCAGCGATTTCATGAAGTAATAATCAGAAACCAGAAAGGAGCTGAACAACTCAAACTCTCGAATATTTCGTTTCAATTGATTGTAGCGGTCAGCTAAAAACGACATTTCCAGTGGAAACGCAAATTTTTCCTGGTCGTCGTAAAACTTGGGCAGAAAAGGATTATCGTCAAAACCCTCCAGCAAAGTTCGCGCGCCAAACTCGTTGGCGATCTTGTTCACCAAGGTGGTTTTACCCGATCCAATATTTCCTTCTATCACTAAATAGTTGATCTTCATATCAAAAAAAATCCCGGAAGTAAGGTCACTTCCGGGAAATAAAAATACAATATTTTCAGGGGAAAAATCAATATCACGACATCTTCATTCCCAAATGATAAAACAGGAAAGACCAAACATCGGTGTATTCGTCAATCAACTTGGCCGTTGGCTTTCCGGCTCCGTGTCCGGCTTTGGTATCAATGCGGATCAAAGTGGGCATCGGTCCGGTAGGCAATTCCTGTAGCCGGGCAATGTATTTAAACGAATGTGCCGGCACCACGCGGTCGTCATGGTCGGCTGTGGTGACCAATACGGCAGGATAGTCCATGCCTTCCCCAATGTTGTGGTAAGGTGAATAACTATAAAGGTAATCAAACATCACGCGGCTGTCTTCGCTGGTGCCATAATCGCCGGCCCAGGCCCAGCCAATGGTGAACTTGTGAAACCGAATCATATCCATCACTCCAACGGCCGGCAAGGCAACTTTAAAAAGCTCCGGCCGTTGGTTGATCACCGCACCTACCAGCAATCCACCGTTCGAACCACCCATTACGGCCAACTTTTCGCTCGACGTATAATTTTCGGCGATTAAATATTCAGCGGCACCAATAAAGTCATCAAATACATGCTGCTTGTTAAGCTTGGTTCCTGCCTGGTGCCAGTCTTCACCATATTCGCCACCACCACGAAGGTTGGCCACAGCCAGCAGACCGCCATTGTTCATAAACACCATGCGAGTGGTTGAAAACGAAGGGGTCAGACTTACATTAAAACCACCATAACCATAGAGCAAGGTGGGATTGTTCCCATTCAACTCAACGCCTTTTTTATGCACCAAAAACATGGGGACGCGCGTGCCGTCTTTCGACTCATAAAACTCCTGCTTCACCACAAACTCATCGGGATTGAACTTCACCTCCGGACGAAAGAATAAACAGCCTTCTTTTTGAGCAAAATCATAGCGATAAACTTCTCCCGGTGTGTTGAATGATGAATAGCTGTAGAACGCCTCCCGTTCGTTTTTCGCTCCCGAAAACTCCCCCACATTGCCAATGCCAGGCAGTTCGATCTCGTGATCAACGGTGCCGTCGTACGTATAGACATCAACGACGCTATGAGCATCTTTCATATATTCGGCGACAATTCGCCCACCCACAAAACTTATGGTTTGAAGAACTTCCTCCTTTTCGGGAATGGTCTCCACCCAATTTTCTTCTTCGGGCTGATTGACATTTATTTTCACCAAGCGGTATTTCGGCGCTTTGTAATTTGTTCGCACAAATAAATCGTCCCCGAGATTATCCTCCACATGAAATTCATAATCAAAACTTTCCATCAGCGGAATATAGTCGCTATCCTTATCCGACAAGTCTTTCACCGACAGTGCATTGCCGTGTGAGCCCTCACTCATGGAGATGACCAGGAACCGCTTGTCGTCCGTCACGTCGGCACCAAACATGCGCTTAGGCTTATCCGGATTTTCCATGATCAGTTGATCATCGGCTTGTGATGTCCCAAGCTTGTGGAAGTATATTTTTTGAAACTCGTTGGATTCTGACAACTTTTTCGCTTCCTCGGGCTTGTTGTAGGCGCTGTAGAACAAACCATTG
>JAGXIR010000088.1 GCA_024635605.1 Sunxiuqinia sp. | reverse complement strand
TTAAAGGTGTGCTCTCCAAACCCCAGGGAATGGAAAACACACCTTACCAATTAATCTCTAAACAAAAACCATGTGAATTTAACCCTATTTTATTTTTCGCACAAGCGTATTTCTGTCCGAGTTTTCAACATTTGTTCCGTTTAATTTTGCTAAAAATCGTCCGGCGTGATGTTTACTTTGTTGGTTGAAGTCTTGTCTTTGTCGGTTGTGGTGTTTTCGGCTCTGGTAATGGCATCTACCGCTCTGGGGTTATAAGAAAAAAAGGATCCAACCTCTTCCAAGATCGGATCCTTTTTTATGTTCGCAAAATAGTTTTCTTATAATTCGATGGTTTCGCCATTGTAGAAATCGAGGATTTTGGTGCGGAAAATATAATCGTACTTGGCCTGTGCCAGTTCGCTTCTGGTTCTGGCCAGGTTATTCTTCGACTGGTTGTATTCCACCGTGTTCACCATGCCCACGTTGAATTTTTCTTCGGTATAACGAAACGCTTCCTCCATCGATTCCACAGCTTTGTTGCTGGCCATGTACTTTTTCAGGGCAGCTACGGCGTTGGTGTAGGCTTGCTCGATGTCTTTGCGTAGCAGATTTTTGGTACTCTGCAATTCCAGTTCCTGGTTCATCACTTGCAGTTCGGCATTTTTCACCTGTGTGCGAACCTGTCCTTTTCTGAAAATCGGGATACTCAAATTAACGCCAACGCCATAACGCTCGTTCGATTTAAGCTGTTCGCTGAAGGGGATTTTATCGCCGTTAAAATCTTCATACTTGTTGTTGTACGAGTTGTAGTAATCGGCGCCAATGGTCAGGCTGGGGTACAAATTTCCTTTAGCGATGGCCACTTGTTCCTTGAAGCTTCCCAGGCGGTATTCTGCGCTTTTGACCTCGGGGCGAAAGCCAACGGCGGTGCGGAAAATATCCATCGAATTGAGCAAGCTACCGTTGGCTTTTACCACCGGCAATATGGGCTCTTCAATTTTAAATTGCTCGGTAGCGGGCAGTTCCAACAGTTGATACAAATTTAGATATGCCAGTTGCAGCGCGTTTTGCTGGTTCACCAGGTTGAGCTCTTCGCTGGCCAGTTGGGCTTCAATTTCGAGCAGACTTCCTTTGGCCAGGCTGCCGGCATCCACCAGTTTGCCGGTGCGGTCGATCTGCATTTTGGTTACGGCCATTTGATCTTCGGCCACTTGCACAAGTTCCTGGGTAAACAAAATTTCGAGGTAAGCCGCGGCAATGTATAGCATAATGTCGTCCTTGGCTTTTTGCAGGTCGGCCAGTGCGGCTTTCAAATCCAAATCGGCTTTATTGATCGATTTTTGCAGGGTGAACCCGCTCCAAAGGGTCATGTTGGCACTTAGGTTTCCGCCGGTTTGGTTTGAATTGTAATCGGCGTAGGTATTGTCGTATTGCAAGGAGCGGCCAAAATTAAAGCTGTTGGACAGTCCGCCATTGAACGATGGCAGTCGGTTGTTTTTGGCTTGTTGCAACTCATTTCCGTAATAATCGGTGTTGATGCTCTGTTGCTGAATCTGGATGTTGTTTTCGAGCGCGTAGCTGAAACACTTTTGTAAGTCCCAGGTCGTCTGGGCCTGGAGTGTTCCCGAAAACGTAAGCATCAGAAGGGCAGCAAGCTGAAATAAATGCTTCATGGTTAATTTTTTTTATTTTTGAACGGAGCTAATTTAGTCATTCGGTTGAATTTGAGCCAGATTAGCCTTGGTTATTTTTATCTTCTTTTAGTTTCTTAGGATCAATCTTATCGCCTTTCACTTTTTCCTCTTTGGCCAGTCCCGACACCACTTCAATGTTGATGCCGTCGGAAATGCCGGTTTCCACCTTGCGTTTCTCAAACAGGTGTTCGGTTTCGTTAATCAGCACTTCCACAAAGGCCGAATCGTTCTCAAATTTCAGCATACCTTCAGGAATCACCAGCACACTGTCTTTGCGTTCAAGCACAATACTGGCGTTGGCGCTGTATCCGGCGCGGATAAACTGGTTGTCTTTCAGCGAAACGTCCGCTTTAATCTCAAACTGGATGGCGCCGTTTTCTTCAACGCCTTTTGGAGAAATGTATTCGAGGATAGCCTGGAATTTTTCCTTTTCGATGGCGCCAATCTCCAGTTCAATGGGCATGCCTTCCTTAATTTTTCCGACTTCGGTTTCGTCCACCTTGCCTTCAAAAATCATGTCCTGCATATCAGCAATGGCCGCGATGGTGGTTCCCTCGTTGAAAGTGTTGGACTGAATGACCGAGTTGCCTGCTTCGACCGGAACATCGAGCACCATACCGTTGATGGTGGAGCGCACCAAGGTGTTGGTGGCAGTTTCCGCTTTTTTGGTCACCCCGTTTTTGATCAGTTCGAGGTTGTTTTCGGCAGCAGCCAGCTCTTCCTTGGCTGTGTCGTAGCCAACCTTCGCCGTTTTAAAGTCTTCGTACGAAATCACATCCGTGTCGAACAGTTTTTGTTTCCGTTCATAGTCAATTTTAGCATCGTCAAAATTGATTTCGGCACGTTTAACACGCGATTCGGCGGCGTTCAGATTAACCATGTCGGGAATGATCTTGATTTTGGCAATCACCTGGTCTTTGGTTACATAGTCGCCCGCGCGGATGTAAATCTCATCGATAATTCCGGAAACCTGGGGTTTGATCTCAATTTCCTGACGTGGGACTACCGAACCGGTAGCTACTGTTTTACGAATCACATCGCTCACAAAGGGCGTTTTGGTTTCAAACACATCGGGTGTTTTTTTTGATTTGGTATAGAGGAAGTAAATGGTTCCTCCAAACACCGCCACCAAAAGGGCTATTCCTAAAATTCTAAAAATCTTTTTCATCGCTGTTGGTTTTATTATTGTTTCTGTTTCTATTTTAAAGCTCCTGGGCTTGTGACATCGTACCGTCGTGTCATCTTACCCTTCATCGCGCAGGGCATCAATGGGTTTTATTTTGATGGCCCGGCGGGCTGGTATGAATCCTGCAAAAGCGCCGGAGAAGACTAGTACGGCCAAGGCCGACAGCGCCATCGTCAGGTTGACTTCCGGGTTGCGGAAGAACATCTCATCGCCCGCCCGAAGCAGAATCTGGTTCAACACTTCGAGCAGCCCCACGCCCAGCGAAAGTCCGACGTATCCGGCCATCACCGTGAGGAACACGCTTTCGGCAATGATGTGCAGCATGATTTTTCCCGGTGTAGCGCCAATAGCGCGCTGAATGCCAATTTCCTGCGTTCTTTCCTTGATAATGACCAGCATGATGTTGCTCACGCCAATTACGCCGGCCATCAGGGTTCCGATTCCCACAATCCAGGTCAGCGCCTGAATGCCAAAGAACAACATGGAGAATTTTTTGAACTCGGCTTCGATGTTGAAGGAGCCAATGGCCTGCATATCGTCGGGCGCTATTTTGTGCCGTTCTTTCAGGATCCGTTTCAGTTTTTCTTCGAGTTCGCTGACACTGGTTCCTTTGTCGGCCGTAACGGAAAAGAAATGAATTTCGTCGCCGTAATTGTAAGCTGTCTGCATGGTTGAAAACGGGATGATGATGGTTTCTTCTTTCTTGCCGCCTCCAATGTTAATGCGTGTTTCAGGATGAATAACACCAACCACCTGAAAGTAAACTCCGCTGATTTTCAAGTACTGTCCGATAGGGTCTTCGTCTTTGGCAAACATCATTTCTTCGACGCGCTCGCCAATCACACAAACCTTACGTTTTTGCCGCACATCAATCTCATTCATCAGTCGGCCTTTTACCGGTGTCCAGCCATCAATCTTAAAATAGTCGGGGTAGTCGCCAAAAATGTTAAAAGAGCCGGTGCGTTCGCCACGGACCGTGTTGTCGCCCCCTTGCTGCCAACCGAAAAGGCGTGGCGAGAGGTATTCAATTTCTTTGACGTTCTGGCGGATGTATTCAATGTCCTGGTTGTCATAGATCCAGCGACGACCGCGCTGAAAACCTTCATACGGGATGCTGGTGCGCTCGGTCCAGAAAAAAGCTGAATTGGTGGCAAAGGCTTTCACGCCTTCCAATACGCCGTTTTCCAACGCACGTCCCGCTCCCGACATGATGATGAGCATGAAGATTCCCCAGAACACGCCAAAGGCGGTCATGAAGCTGCGCATGCGGTTTTGCTTGAGGGCGCTTAATATTTCTTTCCAAAGGTCAAGGTCTAACATGATGTTGTTTTTTGTTATTCATCGCGCAAAGCAACAATGGGTTTAATACTGGCTGCCCGTTTGGCCGGAATGTAGCCGGCAAGCGTTCCGGCCACCACCAGCAGCAGGGTGGCAGCAACAGCCACTCCAAAGTCAACGGTCGGGTTTAAGAATACGGTTTCGCCTTGCTGGGCGGCATCACCGGCCGACTGAACCATCGAATAGTTGACCAGCTCCATCAGTCCGGTTCCCAGCACCAGCCCAATGTATCCGGCAACGGTGGTAATTAAGATCGACTCCAGCAAAATGAGTCCGATTACGGACGCAGGGCTGGCGCCAATGGCTTTTCGGATGCCTATTTCCTTGGTACGTTCTTTCACTACAATGAGCATAATGTTGCTCACACCAACAATTCCGGCAATCAGCGTTCCGATACCAATAATCCAGATAAAGATTTTGATGGCCTGAAAAATCCGCATGGTTTGGATGTAGTTTTCCATCTTGTTGTACATGCCCAGGGCGCTTTCGTCGGTCACATCGAAACGGTGTTTGCGGGCAAACGTATTGCGGATGCGCTCTTCAATTTCCTGGCTTTCCTTCAACGTTTTTCCGTTGATCGTGATGGCGAAGTTGTGCAGACGGTTGGAGCCGTTAAACACTTTTTGCGCGGTCGATACCGGCATGTAAGCGTTACGGTTACGGGTGGAGCCCGGTTCGATGCAAACACCGACAATCTTGAAAGGCACATTGTTGATTTTGACATATTCGCCCAATGCTGGTTTCTCTTTGAAAAGTGCCGTGTGAATATCTTTTCCGATGACGACGACTTTCCGGTTTTGCAAAATGTCCACCTCGTTGATGAAGCGGCCTTCAATCAGCTCCATTTTCTCCACATCGTTCAACTCCGGATGACAGGTCACGGTGGTGTATTCGCCCGACTCATTTTCGTAGGAATAGCGGGTGTTACCCATAAAATAGCGTCCGGAAGCGGATTCCACCCCGGGAAGCTTATCAATGATGTCGTAATCGTCGTTGCGAAACTGAATCGGACGACCCGGTTTCAATCCCTGGTGGGCGATGGTTGTTTCCCCAGTCCAGATCCACATGGCATTCACTGCGTCGTTCATGAAATTGGCCGCAACACCATTGCTCAATCCATTGCCGGAACCCAGCAAGATCATCAGCATGAAAATTCCCCAGGCTACCGAAAAGCCCGTGAGGAAGGTTCGCATCTTGTTCTTTTTGATGGTTGACAGGATTTCCTGCCATTTATCGAGATCAAACATGGGTCTGGTTTAGGCTGTTTCCAATTCTTTGGTATAGGTATGGCGAAAGGCTTTGAGTTCGCCGTTGCGGATAATCTCATCGATCCGTCCGTCTTTCAGGCGGACTACCTTTTGGGTCATCGCTGCAATGTCGTGCTCGTGGGTGACAATAATAACGGTGATGCCGGCTCCGTTGATTTCCTTTAAAATTTCCATCACTTCATACGAAGTGGTGGTGTCCAACGCACCGGTAGGTTCGTCGGCCAGGATAATTTTGGGTTGCGAAATCAACGCCCGGGCAATAGCTACCCGCTGTTTTTGTCCGCCCGACATTTCGTTGGGCATGTGGTTGGCCCAAGGGGCCAGTCCCAGTTTCTCGAGGTATTCCATGGCCATGGTGTTGCGTTTTTTTCGGTTCACCCCCTTGTAGTAGAGCGGAAGCGCTACATTTTCCATGGCGTTTTTAAACGAAATCAGGTTGAAGGATTGGAATACAAAACCGACCATTTCGTTGCGCAGTTGGGCTGCTTTTTTTTCGCTCATGTCGGCTATCAATCGGTTGTCCAGATGGTAAGACCCGTCATCGTAATTGTCGAGCATGCCCAAAATGTTGAGTAAGGTAGATTTTCCGGAGCCCGAAGAGCCCATGATGGAAACAAATTCGCCTTGCTCAATGTCCAGATCAATGCCTTTCAGGACATGAAGCTTGCTGCTCCCCATCACATAGGATTTGTGAATGTTGTTCAGTGTAATCATTGTTTTCTTGTTTTCTGTTTGGCTTTCTGCAATCAAAATTCATGAATTCGGGGGTTACTTCAGAAATTTATTCGATGAACGGTGGAATTTTCCATGTCAATGGTCATTTTCTTATCCGGTACTGTTTTTTGAATAAATTAAGAAAGTGAATTCTTTGGTTAGGACGAACAGACTGAGCATACGTTACAAGAACAGGAACATTTTTATGCCTTTTTTTGCAGATGGCGGGCCGCGCTTGAGAGCGTATGAAGAATGGAATTGTGTTTAATACATGTTGCGTTTAGTGGACCAATTGCATGTAGATGATCAGCGCAATAAACAAATAAATGAACAGGTTACCCCACACTTTTCGTTTCATAAAAATCAGGTAGTTTGAAATCAGGTACGTCAGAGGAAGAGCCATGATGATGACGATTTCCTGCGACACCGCCGGGACAAAGAGCAGCAGGATGACAGCTGTCAGCATGATGAGAAAGAAAACCTGAAAGTTCTTTCGGGTGCTGATCTTTTTTTCGTCATACTGGTTCAGTAAAAAAAAGCTTCCCAGCAGACTGATTAGCACTAAGTAGGCCAGGTAAATTTGCAGAGGCCTGTTTCCGCTGAAAAAATGGTTGTCGGTATCAAAATTGATGATGATGGTATCAACAAAAACCGGAATTTGGTCGGTTAAAAAATAATAGGACCAGGCAAACAGCCAGGGAACGAACAGGCCCAGCATGGGGAGTACAAAATTACGCCACTGAGTTTTTTTATTAATCAGTAAAAATCCAATCCAGATCACTGGAAAGAAAAAAATCAGGCTGAAATAAAATAGCGAACCCAGCCCAATAAAGAATCCGGCTTCGAACGCGTTGCCATGAAATTTTTCCAATTCGTAGGATTGGAAAATCCGGTCGACACAAAGCAGCAGAAACAGTAAGGCGAAGTACACCGGGTGAAGGGTGTGCAGGGTTAACAGTCCACCCAAAATCAACACAAAAACATTGGATGGCAGAAAGGTTCGCACACGAATGAAGGCGTATTCGGTGTTTAGTTTCAGAATGAGAAAGGCAAGGATGATCACGAAAGCCATGGACAGCAAATTGCTCGCCAGCGCTGAATGGGCAAGCCATCGATTAACGAGCTGGTACAGAAACATGTCATTTTCGCCTTCAAAAAAAGGGAAAAAATCAGGATGAATGTAGGAGCGAAACCACAATCCTGCAATCATCAGGGGAATGAGGATGAAATGGTAAGCCTGGTTGGTTTTGAGTATCCTGAGTATCATAACTGGTGCGTCATTCGTTGTCCGCGTTTCGAGTGTTAGTTTCTGCCGAGCTTAGGCAGGTTCTTATAAATCAAACCCGAGGTCTTTCCGGTAATATTTCCCTTCATAGTTAATTTTTTCGGCATTGGCGTAAGATTGAGCCAGCGCTTCGTGCATGGAAGAGCCATAAGAGCTGATGGCGATTACACGGCCACCGGCAGTCACGATCTGCTCGCCGGAGGGTTTCGTTCCGGCATGAAACAGGATGCTGTCCTTCACCTGTTCAAAACCGGTTATGACCTTGCCATTTTCGTAGGATCCCGGGTAGCCACCCGAAACCAGCATGACGGTAACTGCTGTCTGCTCATCAATTGTAATACTTTGTTGGGCCATGGTGCCATCGGCTGCCGCTTCCAGCAGATCAACAAAGTCGGACTTAATGCGCAGCATGACCGCCTCGGTTTCGGGGTCGCCCATGCGCACGTTGTATTCAATTACATAGGGATCGCCACCACAATTGATCAAGCCAAAAAAGATAAACCCATTGTAGGGGATGTTGTCTTTTTGCAGGCCGTTGACCGTTGGCTTAATGATGCGGGCTTCAATTTTTTTCATGAAATCGGCATCGGCAAACGGAACCGGGCTAATGGCACCCATACCTCCGGTGTTGAGGCCGGAGTCGCCTTCGCCAATCCGCTTGTAATCTTTGGCTTCGGGCAAAATTTGGTAATCTTTTCCATCGGTAATGGCAAAAACAGAAAGCTCAACACCCGACAAAAATTCTTCGATCACTACTTTGCTGCTGGCCTGTCCAAACTG
>JAGXIR010000087.1 GCA_024635605.1 Sunxiuqinia sp. | reverse complement strand
GGCTTCGTCTTTTCAAACAAGTTTCTTAATGCTTTCATTAAATTATCTATTTTGTTTCAAGCAACACTATCTGTTATCCCAGTTCTTTAATCATTGAGTTAATCCCTTCGCGCAGGATTTCCTGTACTTTAATTTTTGAAGTACAGGCATATTCACAAAGTGCCAGATCTTCTTCAACCAACTCGTAAATGCCCAGTTGTTCCATTTTGTCAATGTCGTTGACTAAAATTGATTTGAGCAGGTGAACCGGAAGAATATCCATCGGCAGAAATTTTTCGTACTGTCCGGAGAGGACAAAAGCCCGTTCTCCGCCATGCAGGTTAGCGTTCAAGACATATTCTTTCTTAGGGAACAATTTCGAGAAGAATGCTTTGCTTGCCGAAAATTTATCAATTCCAGGGGCAGCCCATCCCATAAATTCGTATTCATCTCCCTCGGGAATAACGGTAATTTGCTGATCAAAATAGCCCAGGTAGCCATCGGCATCGACTTTTGTTCCAGTCAATACGTTCCCGCTGATGATCCGCTCGTTGCCTTCTTGTTTGGTTTTGCCTTTCAACAAGCCTGTTAATAAGGTGCCGTGGATCGTTTTGTAGTATTTTGGTGCTTTCACTTCTGAACCGGTCAACGCAATGGTTTTACTCAGGTCCAGTTTGCCGGTTTCGAATAAGCGGCCGATAAATACCAGTGCTTGCGGGCTCAAGGTCCAAATGATGTCGGATTTCCCAATCGGGCAGGTTTTGCTGATCTGAATGCCTGCGTTTCCGGCGGGATGCGGACCTTCGAAGGTGTTGGTCTCAACATTTTTAAGCGAAGCAAAAACTCCGGATGATTGCTTGGGTGAAAGTCCCAGGTAAACTTTTCCGTCGGTCAGCCTCTTTACGGCATCAATTCCGGCTTGAAGCGCTGATTTTTCTTTCGATAAAAGAAAATCGAAATCAGCAGCAAGTGGAGCCGAGTCAAATGCTGAAATAACAATGTTGTTTGGAACAACCGATGGTTTCGCCAAAATGCCGTACGGACGTTGTTTCAGGAACGGCCACAAACCACTCTTAAGCAGTTGGTCGCGAACCTCCTCACGTGAAAGTTTGGACGGATCAGCTTTGGTAAATTCACGGTGCTCATTTTTTCCATCAGGTTCAACGACAATCTCTAAAATTTTACGTCGTTCTCCACGGTTCACGGCTTGTACCGTTCCACTAATCGGAGAGGTAAATAAAATTTCAGGGTGGTATTTGTCGAAGAAGAGGGCATCACCAGCTTTTACCTGAGTATCAGCTTTCACGCTTAACTTCGGAGTCAAGCCTGGAAAATCAGTTGGCTTGAGAGCGACTGATTTTGGTGCGGGAGCATCCTCCAGAACCGCTTCCGCAGCTCCTTTCAACCGGATATTGAATCCGCGTTTCAATTTAAAATGCTTTGACATTGTAATCCCTTGTTGTGGTTATTATTTAGGGTGGCAAAAGTACATATTTTAAAAACTTTTCCCAATCTTTGTTTCATAAACTTACACGAATCGAAATATTTATATAGGTTTAATCGTTAACAAGTTTGAATAAAGTTGCCGAGGAAGTTTGTTCATCACTGAAATGTCTAAACGCACGTAAAAAAGATAAAACAAATGAAGATTTTTATTGGTCTAATTATTATAATCGCAAGTGTTATTTTTACGTTAAGTTCATGGGCGCAGGAAGGGAGTGAGTATTATTACCAGAATGCGGTTTTCAAAGAAGAAATAAAATCGGTACAAGCCCACCGTGAAGGTTTTGAATTGAGCCATCCGGTTTATGAATTGGGAACACTGGGGGGACTTGTTTTCAAGTTCGATGATTTGTCCGGCGAACCTAAAAATTATTATTATACGCTCATTCACTGTGATGCTGATTGGAATGAATCCTTCATTCTACAGAATGAGTATTTGGAAGGTTTTTATGACAATCCGGTGGATGATTATGCTCCCAGTTTCAATACAACGATGACATATATCAATTACCTGATTCAAATTCCGAATGAAAAAGTTCAGATTACACGATCAGGGAATTATGTGTTGGTGGTTTATGACAACGGAGATAAGGAGAACCTGGTGCTGACCCGCAGGTTTCATGTGCTGGATCAAAAGGTGAATGTTTCGGGTGTCGTGAAACGCGCCACTTTTGATCCCTTTAAGGGCGACAATCAGGAAGTTGATTTCACAATCAGGCATCCCAACCTACGCTTGGTCAATCCGCGCGATGAGGTGAAGGTGGTGGTGATGAAAAACCGGCGATGGGACACGGCTATTCGTGATTTAAAGCCGCTTTTCATTCGCGACAACGAGCTGGTATATGATTACGACAAGGAGAATGTTTTTCCGGGTGGAAACGAGTACCGCTATTTCGACATTCGTACCCGCCGCTACAATGGCGAAAATGTTTTGGAAACCAGCTTTCACCGGCCTTACTACCACGTTACTTTAAAGCCAGATGAGGTGAGATCGAACAAGAAATATTTTGGCTACCGCGAAATGAACGGCAATTTTGTTATTGAAAGTCAGGATCGGGTAGAGGATTTTGACACGGAGAGTGACTACTTTTTTGTCCATTTTGCGCTGCCGCTCGAAGCACAGTTGATAGGCGGATCCGTAAACGTTTTTGGAGCTTTAACCGATTGGAACGCCAACAAAAGCAACGAAATGACCTGGAATTACGAGCAGGCAACCTACGAACTTACCTTGTTGCTTAAACAAGGATACTACAATTATCAATACGTGTATGTTCCCGAAGGTGCGTTGAAAGCCGATGCAACGGTGATTGAAGGAAGTCACTATGAAACTGAAAATGAGTACCAGGTGTTTGTGTACTACCGGGGAATGTCGGGTAGGTACGACCAATTGGTTGGTCACCAGGTTTTGAACGCCGATTTCTAACGCACTACCTGTAGGGTGCCATCTCCGTTTTTAAACGGAATACTGAAATAGAATTCAGATCCTTGATCGATTCCTGAATTGACCTCAATTTTCCCACCGAGAAGCATGCTGTAATGCTGTGCAATTGCTAAACCTAATCCGGTACCTTCATACTTACGCGTAGTTTTATTGTCGATTTGGTGGAAGCGCTCAAAAATTCGTTTAATTTGCTCAACGTCAATTCCAATGCCGGTATCGGTTACAAAGAACATCAGCTGGTCTTTCCCTTTCATTTTATAGCCAAACTCAATTTCTCCCCGGTTGGTAAACTTCACGGCATTATCTAGTAGTTTTTTCAGAATCTCCTCAAGCAGGTATTTGTCTGTTGTTACACCAAATTTTGGATTGGCATTTTGGTTGTTTAGTTTCAACCGGATTGGCTTTGAAGTCAGGTCAAAACTATATTGCCGGTAGAGCTCAACCATCAAATCGTTGACCTTACAGAAACCCTCTTTCACCCTGACCTGGTTGCTTTCAATTTTCGACAGGCTGATCATGTCGTTAATCATTTCCATCAGTAACTTCCCGTTACTTATAATAATATCGATGAAGCGATCTTTCTCTTCCAAATCAAAATCGGGCGATCCAACCATTTTCGAAAAACCAATGATGGCATTCATCGGCGTCCGAATCTCGTGCGAAATGTTGGCCAGGAAAGCTGATTTTAGCTGATCGGCTTCTTCTGCTTTTAGTTTGGCTTCTTCCAGCCGTATTTCAGCAACTTTCCGCTTGGTAATGTCTCGGGCAATTGAGATCACGGAATGGTCATCCAGGCGTGCGATTCGCATTTCAAACATGGCCGTACCTTTTTTAACTTCCAGCGCATACTCAATGGTTTCTATGGAGTCGCGGTTAATGGCATCCTGAATGCACTGAAAAATCTTACGGGACATTTTTTCAGAAAAGCCAACTTCAAAGATGGAGTTGCCGACAATATCGTCGGCATTAATCTGGATGAGTTCCGATTCCTTAATCACAAAATCCACGTAAATTCCATCCTTGTCAATGATGAAAAAGATGTCGGGAATCGCTTCAAGTAAGACCTTATAGCGCTTGCGACTTTCCTGCAGTGAAGCAATGGTATGGTGTTGTGTGGTGATATCGTAAAAAATACTGGCTATTTGATTGGGAGCTGGTTGTAATGAGAAAACCTCAAACCATTTTTCCAGATGCTCCACGTAAAGCTCTGTTCGGTGCCGGTTTTTTGTGTGCAGATAATAATTATTCCAGTCAAACGAGTTGCGAAAAACTTTAGGAAAAACCACATCCGCATCTGCTTGGTGCAATTCACGCGAGTTCACCCTGAACATTTTTTGAAAGGCCGGATTGGTTTTTAGAATTTTTAATCCGATTGGGTTGTTCATTTCGTCTTGCTCCACTTGCATGAGCAGCACGCCTTGCTGAAAAGACTTCACGGTCTTATTGATTTGTTGATCGGTCTCCAGCACTCTTGTCCGCAGCTCTTTCAGGTTCAACTCAAAATTGACAGCAACCAGAAATGTAGCGACAAAAGCCAGCGAAATGGTCACAAACGGATTCAGAATGAGCTCTGGCGTTGGCCAATAAAGTGATAAGGCATCTCCAAGCCGTTCAGCCTGATGTAAATGATAGCCAATGGTTAATAGGCTGACTGAAAAATAGATGAGTAGGTTCTTTTCGTTTTTACGACTGAAAAGAAGCAGGAACAGAAAGCCCGGAACCAATGACCACATTGTATAGGGAACGCTGCTCTTTACGGGATGAGTAGCATATTGAGTTGAAATATAAAAAAAATAAATAACCAGAGGGAGCATAAAAATCGTTCTGGCAGCACAATCGGGTCGTCCATTGCGCAGACAGTATAAACCAACAAGGCTTATGGCTAGTAAAGACACATTTCCCGGAATACATTCGTTAACATGAAAGCCCGCAAGGGAAAGCATTAGCTCAATTAACGCATAGCACAGCCCCAAAAACAGAATGATGTGAAGGCCGGTTATCTTTCGTTTATCTTCTCCTGATTCAAGGAGATAGGGCTTTGTAATGAAGTGGTAAATTGCTTTAAGCATGAAAAATTTGTGCCGTTAAAAATCGCACTAAATATAGTAATTTTTAAATGAGAATAGGTTTTAGGAAGATATAGTTGCCTCTTTTTTTAAAACTGATATTTATTAGCAAAAAGCTCTTTCCGAATCTATAGTTTTGTTTCTAAAGGGAATACAGAAAAATTTTAAACTAAGTTGTTATGTCAAAGGGTTTTTTTAATGTGCCGGTTGCTAAAAATGAACCGGTGAAAAGTTATGCTCCCGGATCACCGGAGCGAGTTTCATTACAGGCAAAGTTAGCCGAACTTCGCAGTTCTGAAGTTGAAATTCCGATGATGATCGGAGGCCGGGAAGTGACCACCGATCGCCGGATACGGATTGCTCCTCCCCACGAAATCAAACATACCCTAGGGTATTATTATCAGGGTGATGAATCGCATGTGCAAATGGCTATCGACTCAGCATTGGATGCACGGGAAAAATGGGCCGCCTTGAGTTGGCAACATCGCGCTTCTATTTTCTTGAAAGCGGCCGATTTACTGGCCGGGCCCTACCGCGACAAGTTAAATGCTGCTACCATGCTGGGCCAGTCAAAGAATGCGTTTCAGTCTGAAATTGATGCTGCCTGTGAATTGGCTGACTTTTACCGTTATGGAGTGAAATGCATGACCGATATTTATAAAATGCAGCCTGAGTCAGCTCCGGGGATTTGGAACTATAACGAGTTTCGCCCATTGGAAGGCTTTGTCTTTGCGCTGACACCTTTTAACTTCACTTCAATTGCTGGTAATCTACCAGTGGCTCCCGCTATGATGGGGAATGTGGCGGTGTGGAAACCTTCGAAAACAGCGGTCTACTCGGCAGCTGTTATTATGGAGATTTTGCAGGAAGCCGGATTGCCCGACGGCGTCATTAACCTGGTTTATGTATCGGGTCCGGTGGCAGCCAAAGTGGTTTTTGAGCATCCTGAGTTTGCCGGAATTCATTTTACGGGATCAACCGGTGTTTTTCAGGGAATCTGGAAAACAATTGGCGAAAATATTTATAAGTATAAATCGTATCCGCGAATTGTTGGAGAAACAGGGGGTAAAGATTTTATTTTTGCTGACAATACCGTTGATCGGCAGGCACTTGCCATCGCCATGGTTCGCGGAGCTTTTGAGTATCAAGGGCAAAAATGTTCAGCCGCTTCGCGTTGCTATGTGCCCGAAAGCATCTGGGACGATGTGAAAGAGCGTGTTGGGAAAGCGTTGGCTACGGTAAAAATGGGGCCGCCCGAAGATTTTACCAACTTTGTTAATGCAGTAATTGATGAGTCGTCATTTGACAAACTGGCTGGGTTTATCGACCGCGCCAAAACAGATGAGGATGCCGAAGTGATTTTCGGCGGGAACTGTGACAAATCGATTGGATATTTTATTGAGCCAACGGTGATTCTGGCCAAAAAGCCGGACTATGAAACCATGGTTGAAGAATTGTTTGGACCGGTATTAACTGTGTATGTCTATGAAGATGATAAAATGGACGAAACATTAAATATTCTTGACAAATCGTCAATCTACGCTTTAACCGGGGCTGTAATGTCGCAAGACCGCTACAATATTGAGAAGATCACGAAACGCCTGGAGAATGCTGCCGGCAATTTTTACATCAACGATAAACCAACAGGTGCAGTTGTAGGTCAGCAGCCATTTGGTGGTGCACGTGGGTCAGGCACGAATGATAAAGCGGGTTCAGTCTTTAATTTTCTGCGATGGACCTCCATCCGGACGATCAAGGAAAACTTTGTGCCACCACACGATTACATGTATCCAAGTTTTCTGCCAGATAACGAATAAAAAAAGCTGATATAATGTTTAAGGAGATGATTTTTTTCATCTCCTTTTTTTTTGGCTGAATATCCGTTACTTTTGTCAGGAGAAAAATTTGAATCAATGAAGACGATGTTGTCATTTATCTGGACCAGGCTGCGAACAAAATACGGAATTGTATTGGCATTGTTCGTGTTGTGGGTTGGTTTCTTTGATGAAGAGAACAGCATGTTGCAGCATTTTCAAAATAAGCGGAAACTGGCTCAGCTAACGGAACAGGAGTCGTATTTGAGAACCAAAATTGTTTCAGATAAGCGCAAAATTCAAGAACTTCAAACCAACCTGACCAACCTGGAGAAATTTGCCCGTGAGGAGTTTTTGATGAGAAAAGAAAACGAAGATGTTTTCTTGGTTGTGGAAGAAGATTAAGCTTCAATTGCTTTCCACGGTGTTAACTTCGCTGTATAATTCCTGTCAATAGGGTGGGAAATACCTGTAAAAAATCGGCTTAATTTTTGCGAATACAAAAAACGTGTTTGATTAGTGGTTGTTTTTTTATAAATTGACTAAGAATTCAGACAATTATGAACTTGGATACCAATCTGTTTAAAATTGAAACCAATCATGTAGCGCCCGAAAAAGGAAGAATCCTGATTGCTGAGCCATTCCTCCCCGGAAGTTATTTTAACCGCTCGATTGTGTTGCTGGTTGCTCATAGTGACAAGGGAGCGATTGGTTTTATTTTGAATAAGAAGATTGATTATCCGGTGAATGAAATTCTCGGCGATTTTCCTGATTTTGAAGCTGAAATTTATATTGGAGGCCCGGTGAGTACCGACACCATTTACTTTATTCATTCCTTGGGGCAATTGATTCCCGGAAGTATTCATGTGAAGGACAACATGTATTGGGGCGGCGACTTTGAGGAAGTGAAAAAGTTGATTCGCGAAGGATTGATTTTACCTGACCAAATTCGGTTTTTTCTGGGTTATTCAGGTTGGGATAACGGCCAGCTGGAGGAGGAGATCAAGGAGAATTCGTGGTTGGTTTCTGAAATTAAGGAGCACTTGGTTATGGTTGACCGCAAGCCCAACAGTATGTGGGTGCAAGCCGTACGCGATATTGGCGGTAAATATATTCTTTGGGAGAATTTCCCGGAAAACCCCTCATTAAATTAGCAGAAGTTTGTTCAACTCCTGATGAATCCTTTTCGTCGTTTTGTTAAAGTAACGTTTGTGTTTGAACGCTTTAACCCAGGCTATCCCATCAATTGAATTCGCTAAAAAAAGTTCATCAGCTTGTAATAGCATTTCTTCATCCAGCCGAGCCGTAAATTGCAGATCAATCTTCAATCGTTCACTGATCAGTTGAATTTTCTGCTGGCTGATATCGATGTAGGCTCCGGTTTGTGGGGCAGGTGTGAGTATTTTATTTCCTTTTAGCGCATAAATATTTTTTGAAGGTGCCTCCAGAATTGCTGCTTCCTCATTGACAAGAAGTAGTTCATCAAACATTGATTTTCCCAATTCAGCATTCACGATCTTCCAGAATGGCTCCGATCCCAGATCCAGCGAAGCCAATGGTGAAAACCCTTTTGCTATCTTGTCGAACAGGGCAACCTTTAGTCCCGTCGGATTGAGCTGGTATTCCACGGCATCAATCGCATCCGTTTTGATGAGGTAGGAAAGACCGCTCTCATTTTGGATAAAATAGAGGTGCACCAGGGCGCTTCGGAATAATTTGTTTTTGACCAGGGTCCGTTCAATTTGTCTTTTAAGCTCCTTCCCTTTATAGGCCAGAAACGGTGGAATTGGCTGGTTGAATAGTTTTAGTTTCAGGTTTATTAATTCCAGGTGCTGATCCCAGAATGGCATTTGGTGGCGAACAGCACGGATCCGTTCTTCAAAAATCAGCTTGTCAAACAGACTGATTGGAAATCGCTTCTCCGATTCCTGAGAGAATTGGCCGTCAATTAAGAGGAAACTGTCCAACATGGTGATTTTTCTTTTCGATTAAAAAGGTATCGTGATCAAGCAAATGCGTTCGGGTTTCAAATCGGTTGTCATCCTTAAATCAGCATAAACAGTTTATCCATGAACCGTTGAAACAGGCTACTGTTGAGTAGAATGGGGAAGATAAATCCAAAGACTGCTCCCAGAAAGTGGGCATCATGAGCCACATTGTCGTTTTGTTTTCGACCCATATAATAGGAATAGGCCAGGTAAAGGCCGGCGAAAACAATTCCCGGAATGGGCAAAACGCCAAAAAAGTAAATTTTATTCCAGGGTTCGAAAAAGATGGCTGCAAATAAAACGGCTGAAACGGCACCCGATGCGCCCACTGCATTGTAATAATAGTTATTTCGGTGTTTATACAAAGCATAAAGGTTCGAAACAAGCATTCCCCCAAAATATAAAATGAGAAAATAAGCATTAGCCATCCGGCCAAAACCGTATTCAAAATACATTTCAATGGCTCGTCCAAAGGAGAACAAAACAATCATGTTTACAATGAGGTGTTCCCAGTTGGCATGGACAAACCCATGAGAGAAAAGCCGGTAGTACTCATGTTTGTGTACGACTTTACTGGCGTTAAACTGGAGTTTATCCATCAGGTCGGGCCGGTTAAAAGTGATGATGGAAACAAGTGCCGTAATGGCAATGATAATTATCGTCATGCGTATTGATTCTAGTGTAAAATTTTATAAATCATTTCCTTCTGAAGGTCGCCGGCTGAGGTTGATACATTACCAAAACCTTTCGATTTCATATCATACTCACGCAGAATTTCCATAATAGCAACCAACTTTTTGGGATTGTACACTTTGGCCGCGGCCATATACGAGCGCACAAAATATGGGGCGACCTGCAGAGCCGATGCAACTGCATTGGGCGACTTGTCCGTTATAAAGTGCAAGGTCAGTATTTTCATGAAATAGTAATACAAGCTTGCAATGGTGCGGGTAATTGGATTGGAAGAAGGATTGGCTGCAAAATAGTTGATGATTTGATTGCTTTTCAAAACGTTTCGCTCGGCCAACGCGTTCTGAAGCTCAAAGATGTTATAATCTTTGCTGATTCCGATGTTTTTTTCAATATGGTCAGGCGCTATTTTTGTTCCTTTGGGAAGCGTGATTATTAGCTTGTTAAGCTCGTTGGATACCTTGCTGAGATCCGTTCCAAGGTATTCGGACAGCATCGCTGCTGCCTGTGGCACAATGCTGTAATTATGGGCAGACAGGTAGCTGTTAATCCAGGCGGGAAGTTTGTTATCGTAGATTTTTTTTGCCTCAAAAAGCACACAACGTTTGGCCAGCTGCTTGGCAAAGCTCTTGCGCTTGTCGATGGTTTTGTATTTATAGTTGATAACCAGAATCGTTGAGGTGAGTGGGGCATTAATGTAAGGTTCGAGCTCTTCAATTTTTTTGATATTTTGGGCTTCCTTCACCACAACAACCTGGTGGTTAGCCATCATGGGAAACCGCCGGGCGTGGGTGATAATGGTGTTTACGTCTGTATCTTTTCCGTACAGAATATGCTGGTTGAAGCTCTTTTCGGCATCCGTTAGCACGTTCTTGCTAATGTAATCTGTAATCTGATCGATGAAATAGCTTTCTTCTCCCATCAAAAAGTAGACGGGGTGGTAGATTTTTTTCTTCAGATTGACTAAAATATCTTCGTAATCCATAGTTGTAATGAACGTTTAAAATCGTAAATGTTTAACCGACCGGCCATTATTTTTGATTTCCATCAGTGCATCAATGCCAACTTTTACATGGTTCTCAACAAAGTTTGTCGTCACTGTTTTGTCACTGGCTTCGGTTTTTATGCCGGTTGAAATCATGGGCTGATCCGAAACCAAAAGCAAGGCTCCGGTTGGTATTTGGTTGGCAAAACCAACCGTAAAGATGGTTGCCGTTTCCATGTCAATGGCCATTGCCCGGGTTTTGTAAAGATACTTTTTAAATCGGGCATCATACTCCCAAACCCGCTTGTTTGTGGTGTAAACTACGCCTGTCCAGTAATCCATCTGGCGTTCGCGAATAGCGCTTGAAACGGCACGTTGCAGGCTGAAGGCCGGAAGCGCCGGAATTTCAGGGGGTAAATAATCATCCGAAGTACCATCGCTGCGGATAGCGGCGATGGGTAAAATTAAATCGCCCAGTTTGTTTTTTCGTTTCAGTCCGCCGCATTTCCCCAAGAACAAAACACCTTCGGGTTTGATGGCACTCAGCAGATCCATGATTGTTGCAGCATTTGGGCTACCCATTCCAAAATTGATAATGGTAATATCGCCATTGGACGCGTTGGGCATATTTTGATTGACACCAAAGATGGGCACGTTAAATCTTTCGGCAAACATTTCAACATACAGTTGAAAGTTGGTTAGCAAAATGTAATCAGCAAAGTCTTTCAGTTTGCGCCCGGTATAGCGGGGCAGCCAATTGTCAACAATTTCCTTTTTCGTTTTCATCGGATGAAGAATTTTTTTCGCACTTTTGAACGAAAATCAGTTTGCGTGAACTTCGTTCGGGAGCGAGGTTTTACAAAAATACAACTTTGCGTCAGCTAAATATGGTTACTCAATTAAATTTACCAACATATCCGTTTCGTATTGACCAGCAAGATGGCAAAAATTTGATATTTGATGAAATCAGAAAGAAGTTGGTCGTCCTTACTCCGGAAGAGTGGGTGAGACAAAATTTCATTAAATATTTAATTGGAGAGAAACAATTTCCGGCTTCGCTGATGGCTGTTGAAACAGGTTTGAAGATCAATCAAAATCAGTTTCGGGCCGATTTGCTTGTTTACAACCGGGCGGGAAAGCCCTTGATTTTGGTTGAATTTAAAGCACCATCGGTGAAAATTACTCAGCAAACGTTTGACCAAATTGCCCGTTACAACATGACTTTTCAGGTTCCGTATTTGATTGTTTCGAATGGATTAAACCACTATTGTTGCCTGGTTGATCTGGAAAAGCAATCGTATGTTTTTTTGAAGGAAATCCCTGTGTTTAGCCAGCTATTTTAGTATCAGTTGATAAAGTTCTTCGTCGAGCCAGCCGCCGGAAGTTTTGATCCAGTCTTTTTTTGTCCCGACACGTTCAAACCCAATTTTTTTGAATAAGTGGACACTGGCCGGGTTGTCGACTGTAATGTTGGCATACAGCTGGTGCAGTCCCAATACTTCAGTCGCATACAAAGCCATCAGTCGTAACGCATCGGTTGCCAGACCTTTCCCCTGATCCGCTTTGTTGTAAATCAGAATACCGATACCGGCCCGCTGGTGAAACGGATCAAAGTCAAACAGGTCAATCGCGCCAACCGGATGTCCGGTTGAGTCTTCAATCATCATTCTTAGCTGTTTGGTGTCGAAAATATCGCGGTGCGATTCGGCGATATACTGTTTTAGTATGTAGCGCGAAAAAGGTGTCAGCGTGTTGCTTACCTGCCAGATTTCCGGATCGTTTTCCCACTGATAAATGAGTTCCAGATCTTCCGGCTCCAGTGGCCGAAACCTGATTTGTCCGTGTGCCAGTTTGTTCAATGTCATCGTCCTAAGTTTTTCCAGCCCTGCAAAATAATCCCGGCATCATTCAAGATGCTGTAATTTTTTGCATAGACCATGTTAATCTTGCGTTTGTTTGCTTCGGAAAGTTCGTTATCAAATTCATCAGCAGGGCTTAATATGCCAGGTTTTAGTTTCGAAAGCTGCTTGTCAGTTTCGTTGTTTGGGGCCAATCCTACCCAACTTTTTGATGCGAAAAGCACTTTGCCAATATTATTGAAAAATCCTGTTTTGTTCTGTACAGTCCAGCAAATGAATGGATAAGCTGCCAAAAAAAACAGGCTTGTTGTGAAGTCGAACAGACGTTTGCGGCGCAGGTTGCTTTCTTTGGTAATAGCATTCATCTGGACAACATATAACTCGCCGGAGGTATCAATTGAGTTGCTCCCAATAATGGATAGACTTTCCGGAGGAGCAATTTTGAATTCGACCTTCAGTTTACTTAAATCTAGCATGGTTTTAATGATTTGCTGCGAGGGCAAATCGGTTGCGCTAAAAATAAGTTCCTCTATTTTATGAATCCGGATAATTTCTTCCAGCTGACTCAGACTTCCGAGAAAGTTGGAAGCAGCATGATCGCGATTGGGTTGGACAATTCCTACGATAGTAATTTTTAGGTTTGATTGTTGGATCAGCTCGCTGATGCGTTTGGCTTCGTCGGTTTCGGAAATAATGACTACCCGCTTTTTTCGGTTCAGGTCGAAGCGAACCCGTTTTGAGTTGCTATGGCTGAGTACGTAGCGGTAAGCCAACAAGGCAATCATTGCCCAGGCTGACCCCAGCAGAATAAGTGCCCTGGAAAATCGAAAATTTTCAGGCGCAAGGGAGTGAAAAACTAAAATACCAATACTGCCCCAAAACACGCCTTTAAAAAGCTGCAGGATTTTGATTGGTTTTTGATAGCCTCCGGCAAGCCAAATTGCTGAAATCCAGATTAAAATATAAATGGGAACAACAAACTGCAGGAAGGCTGGAGGGTAATAATCTGGCGTGTATTTTAATTTCTCCCAGTAGGGGAGCAGCCATAGGAAACCAGCGTAAATGACAAGGGCATCAAGCAGCGGCAAAAAAACAGCTTTGGCCATCCGGCTGAAAACAGACAAGAGAGCCCGGAAGTAGATGGCCAGGTTGATCAGAATTGAAAATACATCGGCACGACCTTTTGAAAAATGCTTTCGTGCAAAAATGATCATCGCCTGGTAAAAAATCTTCACGTAGTTGATGCTGCCCTTTTTTGTGCTTTCGCCCTTGTAGTGGATAATGGTGGTGCCGGCAAAATAATAGTTTTTGAAACCTCCCTGGGTGATTCGATACGAAAGGTCAATGTCTTCGCCATACATGAAAAAAGCTTCATCCAGCAAGCCAACAATACCCAGCGCGGAACGGCGTAGCATCATAAAAGCACCGGCCAAAACATCTACTTCGTGGGTTTCGTCTTTGTCGAGATGCCCCAGGTGGTAGCGGGCAAAACGTTTGGATCGGCTAAACAGGCTTGACAAACCAATAATTTTATAGAAAGCAACCAGTGGAGTTGGCAATCCCCGTTTCGATTCGGGAAGAAAACGCCCCTTGCCATCAATCATTTTTACGCCCAGTCCGCCGGCTTCCAGATGTTCGTCCATAAACCGGAGGCACTTCACAAAGCTGTCTTCTTCAACGATGGTGTCCGGATTGAGCAATAAAATGTATTCGCCTTTGGCTAGCCGGATGGCTTGGTTGTTGGCTTTTGAAAAGCCTAAATTTTCATGGTTTTCAATCAGTTCAACATCCGAAAATTTTTCACGTACTAACTGACACGAACCATCAACCGAATTGTTGTCAACGACAAAAATTTCGGCATTAATTGTTGTGCAGGCCTTTTGTGCAGCGTGCAAGCATTGCTCCAAAAAGTACCTGACATTGTAGTTCACAATGATGACGGAAAGTTTTATCGGCGCGTGGGGATTGGTCATTCGTTAATTAGACATCGGTCATCGTTGGGTTATTTTAGTTTTTTTGCATATGCTTTGTTTCGCTTCTTGTCCGAATTTGATCAGGCAGTTACCCAATCAAATTTGCATTGTCTTAATGCGACAAGGTGCTTTCAAAGTCGAGCCGGTTTTTAATCGACCGCCCCAGCGTGATTTCATCGGCATATTCCAGCTCATCGCCAAAGGAAACTCCTCGTGCCAGGGTTGATATTTTCACATTCAAATCTTTTAGTTTCTTATAAATAAAGAAATTGGTGGTGTCGCCTTCCATCGTTGTGCTTAATGCCAGCAACACTTCTTTTACTGTGCCGTTTTTTACCCGGTCAATCAGGGAGTTGATTTCCAGGTCCGATGGGCCAATGCCATCCATTGGCGAAATGATTCCGCCAAGCACATGGTAAAGGCCTGAAAACTGTTGGGTGTTTTCAATGGCCATCACATCTTTAATGTTTTCAACCACACAGACTTCTTCCGAACTGCGGTTCGGATTGCTGCAAATGTTGCAGGTGTCAACATCAGAAATGTTGTGACAAACCTGGCAGTGTTTGATTTCGTTTCGAAGCTGGATCAGGCTGTTTCCAAACAGGTCAACTTCTGATTTCTCCTGTTTTAGCATGTGAAGGACAAGCCTGAGTGCTGTTTTTCTTCCAATACCCGGAAGCTTGGCAAATTCGTTAACTGCATTTTCCAACAAGCGTGAAGGAAATTTTTCCGTGATCATGTTGCATTCGTTTGATAGGCTTCAAATTTAATAAGAGCCGGATCAAATCCGGCAAAAAGCGCTGGTTTATTTTAGGTAGTTGGCCAGGGTGTCCAACAGTTCTTTCATTTTTATGGGTTTACTTAGCACTTCGTTACAGCCGGCATCCAGACATTTTTGATGCTCATCGCTCATGGTATAAGCTGTTTGTGCAATAATAGGAATCTCGGAATCACTTTGGCGGATGGTTCGCGTGGCCTGATAACCGTCAATTTCGGGCATCTGAATATCCATCAATATTAAGTCGACTTTGTTTTTTGAATATAAATTCAACGCGTCAATTCCATCTTTAGCCCAAAGAACGGTCGCTTTCGTGTCTCTTAAAATTTCAAACAAATACTCGTAGTTGTAGTCAACATCTTCGGCAATGAGGATGGTGCAATTTTCGAAGTTGTAGTCGTGTGTTGTTTTTTTGGGCTGTGCTTTTTTTGGCGCACTTATTTTGTCGTAGGGAATGGTAAAGTAGAAGATCGATCCTTTATTAGGAACTGACTTAACATTCATTGAACCACCCAGTAATTTAACCAGCCCGTCGGAGATCGCTAAGCCCAGTCCGGCACCTCCTTCGCGGTCTTTTAAGCTGTGTGCATGTTGAAGGGTCCGGTTGAAAATTGTTTTCAAGTGATCCTTCGGAATTCCCTGACCCGTATCTTCGACATAAAACTGCAACTTATTTTTGTTGAGCAACTGGTAGCCAACTTCGATGTAGCCACTGTCGGTAAACTTCAGAGCATTATCGAACAGGTTGACCAGGATTTGCTTTAAACGCCTGGTGTCGGTGAAAATAAAATCGTGATGCTTGAGTTTGGGTTTGCGAAAACGAATTTCAATTGGCTCTTTCTGCTTTCTAACCATCATTTGCTGAAATTGATCCGAGAGTTCGGAGAAAGTGTTTTTCAGCGAACAAGCATCTTTTTTGACCTTTAGCTCATTGGCTTCGATTTTCGAAATATCGATAATGTCGTCAATCAGCAGCAGCAAATACCGGCTGCTTTCTTCAATAATATCAGCATACCGAAACTGTTGATCCGGGGTTAAATCTCCCGATTGCAACAGTTCTGAAAAACCAATGATTCCGTTGATCGGGGTTCGGATTTCGTGGCTCATGTTGGCCATGAAATTGGTTCGTGACTGGTTTTCAATTCGTGTTCGTTTTTGCGATTTGCGTAAATCTTCTTCCAAGCGTTTAAACGAGGTAATTTCTTCAGAAATCTTCAGGTAGTTGGTGATAATTCCATGTTCATCCTTCAGGCTTGAAATGGAGGCGAGCTCCCAGTAAACCTTTCCGTTTTTGTTCCTGTTTTTAAATTCGCCCACCCATTCGTTGCCTGAGGTTATGGTGTCCCAAACCTCTTGATAAAAGCCCGTTGGGTGATAGCCCGACTTTTGAATGTTGGTTTTTTTACCAACCAACTCTTCTTTTCGGTAGCCGGTTATTTTGCAGTAAGCCGGGTTGAAAAATTCGATGTATCCTTCCAGATCTGTAATGACAATTGGCACCGGACTTTGCATGATCGCTTGATGCAGCATGCGTAAGTCCCCCTGGTGCTTTTTCTCGATGGTGATGTCGCGGTTGGTTCCCAAAACGCGAACGGCATTTCCTTGAGAGTCGCGCAGCGCTGCGGCCCGGGTTTTAAACCAGCGGTAAAGTCCATCTTTGTGTTTTAGTCGAAATTCAGAATCAAAAATCAGCGCACTGCTTTTCAGGAAGTTTTCAAAAGTCCGTTTCACCCGGTTGTAATCATCCGGATGAATCAGGTCTGTCCAGGTAGAGAACCTGTTCTCAAGTTCATCCGGGTAATAACCCAGCAGGGCTTTCCATTTGCGCGAAAGATGCATGGTTTCGTCTGCAACAGTCCAATCCCATACGCCATCCTCTGATGCCTCGGCTGTTAATTTGTAACGTTGTTTTTTGTAGGCGTAGTTTTGCTCAATTGCTTTTTGTGTGTTGATGTCACGAATGACACCATTCACGCCAATGGCTTCATTGGTCTCGTTTCGCTCCGGGGTTAATCCAATGCTGATCCAAAAGGGCTTGTTGTTAAGCAAAAAGGAAAACTCGTTGAAGAACGATTTTCTGCTTAATAAAACCAAGTCAACCAGATGGTCGACTTTTTCCGAAAGTTCTCTTAAATAGCCAGCTTCCGATATTTTTTCGCCAATTATTTTTGTTGGTTCAGCCTGAAGTAACGACAACAAATTTTCAGAATAATAGGTGTGTCGCCGGTCTTTGTCAAAGCGGATAAAGGCTTCCGGATTATTTTCCAGGTCAAATCCATCAGGGAGGACATTGCCCTGAAATGATTTCCTTTCAGTGGTTTTCCCGGGGTGGGGTTCCGAATGTTTTTTATCTGAATATTTCATGGGCCCGTTTCTTTTTTCAAACAGTTTAAAATTAGCGAATTAATATCAATAACTATTCCGGCTGTTAATTGTTTTATTCTTTTTGTTTAATCTGTTTTTGTTTTTGTTATATGTTTCTGCCATTGAGCTGGATACGTGTTTTTTTATGGGCTAACTCTGCTCTGCTTTCATGCGTGCTTGCCGCTTCCATAATTATAATTGACAGAACTACGAAAATACTAAAAAGTTTTTTAAGCGGCTGATTTGACAAGATTAAGTGGAAGACACGGCTATCGTTTTTATTTGCAAATGTTTCAAAATAAGCATTATTTTGCCTTTGTCGCGTGTGCGATCAGGGAGGAGAAAAATGAACACTTCAAATTATAAAAATAGGAAGTACGGACTGGGCTTAGCAATTGGAACGGTATTTTTATTGCTGATTCTAACAGGGATTGGATTCATTGGTTTTGCAGCCCAAAATGAAATGAGTTTCGATTCTTTTTCACAGGAAGATGGTCTGCCAAGTAATCAAATCCAAAATATTTATCAAGATCAAAAAGGATGGATGTGGTTTGGAACAAGCCAGGGATTGAGTCGTTTTGATGGCTACCAATTTGTAAATTTTTTGCATTCGGAAGATGACAGCCTGAGCATGAAAGGTACGCTGGTGCGGGTGATTTGTGAAGACAGGCATGGAAAGTTGCTGGTTGGGACAGAGAATGGTGGTTTGAATGTGTTTGATCGCGAATTGGAGATTTTTTATCATCCGTATGAAAATCATCCATTGTTTAAGGATCAGGAAGTGTCGGTGAATGACATTCAGGAAGATGCAGAAGGAAACCTCTGGTTGGGAACCAACAGCAATGTTTTGCGAGTTGATACCTCAGGAAATGTTTCAGCGGTGTCGCAGGGGGGTGTCCATCCGAGTTTGGCGGGCGAATTTGTACGCGTGTTGCAATTTGACCAGTCTGGAAAATTGTGGGCCGGAACAAACTCAGGTGTTTTTATCATCAACCCCAAAGACCAATCAGTTGAGCCGGTCCAGTTGCCATTAAAAGAACAGGGCGATGAGATCTGGGAGATTTTTCTCGATCCCGACGGCAGCATTTGGATTGGCACCTATTCCAACGGAGCTTTTATTGTCGATCCTGTTTCAAAAGAGGTGGAATCCGTAAAGCTTGAGCCGGAATATGAGAGGACTGAAACTGTGCGGTCTATTTCAGCAGGTGCCTTTGGTAACTATTGGATTGGTACACGCGGGGGCTTGTACGTTTATCACAGAAAAGATGGAATGACAGCCTTTTACAGGCACGACGGCCGGGAACAAAGCTCGCTGATTAACAATTCGGTACTGGATATTTTGCATGATAAACGTGGTGAAACCTGGATTGGAACCCGTGGGGGGTTGAACTTACTGGCGAAAAGTAAGCAGGCCTTTCATAATTATAGTTCTCATCCGTCAGACGAAAGCGATAAATACTTAAACAGTGCTATCGTTTACGCTTTTTGGATTGATGAAGAGAACAACATCTGGATTGGGACTGAAGATGGTGGCGTGAATATCTACCATCCGAAAACGGAATCATATACCTACCTGATGGCCAATCCCAATGATCCCAATTCCATTTCGCGCAATTGTATCAAAGCGTTTCAGGATGATCACAGAGGAAACGTATGGATTGGAACTTTCCTTGGGGGAATTGATGTATTGAATCTGAACACGAAGCAAATGACGCATTACAAAGCTGATCCTTTCAGGTCGGGAAGTTTGGCTGACAACCGGGTTTGGAATTTTTTGCTTGATAATGACGGGAATATCTGGGTTGCAACATCGGCTGGCGTTGACCGTTTTGACTGGCAGACGGAGCGGTTTATTCATTATCCTCAATTGGCAGGCGAGGAGCAGGTCAACTGGATTGAACAGGATTCGTATAACAACATTTGGCTGGGCACGACCGACGAGGTGATTATTTACCATGGAGAGAGCAAAAAAATGACTCGTTTTAACGAACATTCCCGGTCATTTATGGAAGACTCCAGCGGCCGTTTCTGGATAACGACGCTTGATCGCGGAATTGCCCAATACTCAAGCATTAGTGGTGCCATTCGTTATTACAACGTTGACGATGGCTTGTCGAACAATCAGGCACTGTGCATGCTTGAAGACGACAACCAGAAGTTGTGGATCAGTACCTCCAATGGCTTGTCGAAATTTGATCCGGTTGATGAAACGTTTCAGAATTATACCAATAAAGATGGCTTGCGTAATAACCAGTTTTCCTATGGAGCCGCCTACAAAAAAGCTGATGGAAATCTCCTGTTTGGCGGTGTTTCAGGGTTCAATATTTTCAATCCTTCGGAAGTGAAAAGTGCGGACAATGATGTTCCGCTGGTGCTGACTGATTTTCGCGTATTTAATAAAAAGGTTGATATTGGGTCGGGTAAAAAGCCAATTTTGGAGAAAAGCATTTCTGAAACCAACCACTTGGTTTTACCTTACGATCAAAATGTGTTTACCCTCGAATTTGCGGCTTTGAATTTTGTAAACAGCGACAATAACCTCTACAGTTATTACCTCGAAGGATTCGATAAAGAATGGAATGAACCCAGCAAAAGCCGGACAGCCACCTACACCAACCTGAATCCGGATGACTATATCCTACACGTGAAGCGTTTTGTGCCTGGCGGCGAACAAGCAGGAAGTGAGCTACAGTTGCTGGTCACCGTTCTTCCGCCATTCTGGAAGACCGTCTGGTTTCGCGGGTTGATTCTGATGGTTATTGGTGTTTTGATTTATTTCCTGGTTCAGTTTTTTCTTTATCGCGAGAAAATAAAAAACGAACTGATTCTGGAACGGATGAAAGCTCGTAAGTTGCACGAACTGGACATGCTGAAGTTGAAATTCTTTACCAATATTTCGCATGAAATCCGCACGCCTTTGACCTTGATTCTGGCTCCGCTTGAAAAGTTGATCGATCAAAAACTACCTCCCGAAGATGTTCATGCCCATTTGGATATCATGTATAGAAATACCAGGCATTTGGACCGCCTGATCAGTCAGTTGCTGGATTTTAGAAAGCTCGAATCAGGCAACCTGAAACTGGAACTGAGACAGGGAGATCTTGTCGGTTTTGTTTCTGATGTTGTTGAGTCGTTCCAGCCTTACGCCGACGAAAAAGGAGTTCAACTCAAATTCAAAACCCTTAAGAAGCATCTGGTTGCAAAGTTTGATACCGATAAAATTGAAAAGATATTAAATAATTTATTGACCAACGCGTTCAAATTCACCGATAAAGGTGGGCGGATTTCGGTTAACTTATCGTTGGTTTTCGATTCCAGAGAGGAAGATTTGTCGAATGAAACCCCGGATCGTGAGTACATTGAAATTACGGTGCGCGACACCGGGCAGGGGATTTCACAAACCAATGCATCCAAAATTTTCAACCGCTTCTTTCAGGCCAACGAAAAAGAAGTACAGACAGGTGCAGGTATTGGCTTGTCATTTGTTAAAGAGTTGGTTAAGCTGCACCGGGGCGAGATTTTTGTTGTAAGTAAACCCGGCAAAGGCAGTAAGTTTACCTTCCGCATTCCTTACGAAAAAGAAAGCAATGATGTGGATGCTGTTAATGGTGTTGAGTTTGACTTGTCTGAAACAAAAAGGACGACAGTTGCTGATAACAACCAGTCGGTTGATGCGTTGAATTCGCGCATTATGCTGGTTGTGGAAGACAACCCGGATGTCAGGACTTTGATCCGCAGTCATTTCGCTTCCAAATACCAGGTGCTCGAGGCCGGCGATGGACGCGAAGGCTGGAATCTGGCACTGGAGGCAGTTCCTGATGTCATTGTCAGCGATGTTTTGATGCCTGACGTGGATGGCTACGAGTTTTGTAAGAAGGTGAAAAAGGACGAACGCACCTCGCACATTCCGGTTTTACTGCTCACAGCGCTTCATTCCAAAGAACACGAAATTAAAGGCCTGTCGAGTGGGGCCGACGACTATATCACCAAGCCTTTTGATTTGTCGATTTTGCAGACTAAGATCGACAACATGTTGTCGATTCGAGATTCGCTGAAGCAGAAATACTCCGGTGAAATCACACTACAGCCTCGGAATATCATCATTTCGTCGCCTGAAGAAAAGTTTCTTCACAAGGCGGTTGAGGTGGTTGAAAATAACATTGCCGATGCCGATCTTGATATTGAACGCTTTGCACAGGAAGTGGGCGTTAGCCGGATGCAGCTTTACCGCAAGCTCAACGCATTGACGGATATGACTGTCAAAGAGTTTATTCGGAGTATCCGCCTAAAGCGGGCTACACAACTAATAGAGCAGGATAAAATGACGGTGAGTGAAATTGCCTATGCTGTCGGCTTTAAAGATTTGTCGCATTTCAGGAAATGCTTTCGCCAAATGTATGGCATGACAGCTACAGAATACAAACAGAAAAATCGTAAGGAAAATTTGGAGCTTTGAAGCCTAAGAAATAGCAGCGCTTTATTTCGATGCAAAAACTGAATCGTTGATTTGGTATTGATCAGGCGCCTGCTTTAAATACTTTATTCCGATTGTCCTGGACGGAGTCAGTCTTTAAAGGCTGAATTTCGCTGGTGGCCTGCGGCACCTGAAGTTCCTCCAAGCTGATTTCCGCCGGCTTAGTTTTCCACGTCCGATAAAACGCAGCGAAAACAACCATACAAAATAAAAGGGCTAAAACGTAATAATCTCTCTTCTTCATGCTTGTTCTTCTTTTTGTGCGGTTCGCTTTTATTTTTAGCGCGTCCAAAAGTAGAAAATGCCCCGACAGGAGAGTGACAAGGCTGATAAATGATCGCCAAAAGCGTACGAATTAACAATGAGGTAATATTTGCATGGGGCCGTTTTGTACTTTTAGCATTCGTTAAAAAGCGGTTCAAACTTTTATAATGGGACGAAACAATTTTTTTCAGTTTAAGCAATTTCGTGTAATTCAAGAGAAAGCAGCGATGAAAGTCGGGATTGATGGCGTTTTGCTTGGTGCCTGGGCCAGTTTAAACGGAGCCGCACAGGTATTGGATGTTGGCACCGGAACTGGTTTGGTAGCGCTAATGGCTGCTCAGCGTTCAAATTCCGTGATCGATGCTGTTGAGCTTGAGGTTGATGCAGCCAATGAGGCAAAAGTCAATTTTCAGAATTCAGCATGGTTTTCGCGCATCAGCCTGTCGGTTGGTGCATTTCAGGATTTCCACACGGAAAAGAAATACGATCACATTCTTTCCAATCCGCCATTTTTCGAAAATTCACCGAAATCGAATGATTGGAAACGAACTCAGGCCCGCCATTCGGATAGCTTAAGTTTGAAAGAATTGCTGGAAAAAGCCGAACGGCTGCTTTCGGAAAATGGCAAAATTAGTTTGATTCTGCCAGCAGATAAAGAAGTCCGTTTGGTTGAGCTTGCTGCTACCCTCAATCTGTATGTGTCTCGTTTGATGTGGGTCGCTTCCGACGAGACAAAAACAGCCCACCGTATATTGGTTGAGCTTTCTACCGTTCAGGAGGAGCGGCTTGAATCTCAGTTTTTTATTAGGGATAAAGCAACAGGCGAATATTCGGGTGCATATCGTGAACTCACTAAGGAATTTTACCTGGCTTTTTGATGCGTGCTAAATAAGGGTTACAAATGGCGAAAAGGTTTTGTCCATTTTTTTTGCGAAGTTTTGAATGGCTTCGTGGTCGATTTTGCTAACGGTCTGTTCAACTTTTGCGACTTTCCGAACAATCAGTTTTTCAAAGAAACGCATCTTTTCAAAGTTGAATTCACCACCTAGAATAGCCTCCGACTTAGCATATTGATGAAGTTTTTCAGGAAAAGCATGTTCAAGTTGCTGAAAGGCTTGATCCCCTTCATACATGCAGCATATAAACAGTCCAAGCTGTTTGCGGCCAAGTTTCTCCAAGTATGTTTCGCAAAACTCACGAATTTTTCGCTGAATCTGCCCGGCATGAATGGATCCACCAATGATGACACGGTCATAGGCTTGGAAATCAGGATTTTTGTGTTCTTTAAGGTTTTTGATGGTCACCTCTCCATTGAGTTGTTCCGCTAATTCATGCGCAACTTGTTTGGTGCATCCGTGGGTTGACATATAAATGATGAGTGTTTTCATGCGTGGAGATTTTCTATCAAAAATAGGACAATTGGCAGAAACAAACCGCTTTTTTATCGGTTAAGTTAAAATTAGAATCGGTTAGCAAAGATAAATACAGATTCCAATGTCTTTTTTAGTTGAAATAATTATCTTTGCAGCCCAAAATAGAGATGCTATGTCGATAGAAGTTATGCAAGCAATTAAGATTGATGAAAGTTTTTACAAAGTGAAAGAAGTCAGGAGACTAACGGATGAAACTTTCTCTCTGCGTCTGCCAAAAAGCCGCTTTACGTTTAAGGCTGGCCAGCACATTTCTCTTGGAATTCAGGGTGACTACCAGAGCCGGGAATATTCCATTTACAGCGGCGAAAATGATGAGCACCTGGAAGTTTTGGTGAAAGAAGTCAAAGAAGGTTACTTTTCACCGAAGCTGAGCCATTTGAAACCGGGCGATTTGGTAGAGGTAAACGGCCCGTTCGGAAAATTCAGGATTGATGAGAAAAAAGTTAACGACCATAAATTTGTGTTCATCGCCAGTGGGACAGGCATCGCGCCGTTTCGCAGCATGGTGCGCACCCATCCGCAGTTGGATTATCAGTTAGTTCACGGAGTGCGCTACGGACATGAAGCGTATGACAAAGATGAATATGCACCTGAGAGGCATATTTTATGCACCACCGGCGATAAAAGCGGACAGGTGCACGGACGTTTGACCAAGTATTTAAAAAAGACAACCTTTGATAAATCCACGCAATTTTATTTGTGTGGAAACAGCAACATGATTTTTGATGCGCTTGAACTTTTGAAAGATAAAGGTTTCGATCGCGATCAGATTCATTGCGAAGTCTATTTCTAGTAAAACTACGGTCGGAGAAAAGCAGCCTTGAGTGTTTTACAACCCATCTAAAGCTGCCTTGGAGTTTGGAATTTGAAACTTGAAATTGAAATGATGAAGTACCACTTAATTACATTGGGTTGCCAAATGAATCTGTCGGACAGTGAACGCGTAAGCGCTGTTCTGGAGCAGATGGGTTATGAGCGAACGGAAAACGAAGAGGAGGCAACCCTGCTGGGCATGCTGGCTTGTTCGGTCAGGCAAAAGCCGATTGATAAAGTGTACAATAAAATCGCTCAGTGGAACCGGGCCAAGAATAATCGCAACCTGATTACGTTTATTTCGGGTTGTATTTTACCAGCCGACAAGGAAAAATTTCTAAAGCTTTTTGATCTCATTTTTCCGATGAGTGAGCTGAGCCAGTTGCCCGATATGATCCGGAATTATGGGGTGGTCAACGCGGCTTCGCTGCAAGTGCCTCAACCGGTAATGCCTAAAAATGAGCATATTGTTGATTTGTGGCACATCAAACCCAAATACCAGTCTACGTATGAGGCTTTTGTGCCCATCCAAAATGGCTGCGATAAATTCTGTACGTTTTGTGCCGTGCCTTATACGCGCGGACGCGAAGTGTCGCGTTCTTCGGAAGACATTATCAATGAGGTTCGGCATTTGGTTACTCAAGGTTATAAGTCGATTACCTTGCTGGGCCAAAACGTGAATTCCTACGGGCTGGATAAAGATGGCGCGGAGATTAACTTTGCCGGATTGCTCCGGCAGATTGGCGAATATGGAAAATCCTCCGGCGAAGAATTCTGGGTGTATTTTACGTCACCCCATCCGCAGGATATGGGGCGCGATGTGATTGAAGTGATTGCCGAATATGCGTGTTTGGCCAAGCAAATTCATTTGCCCATGCAGAGTGGCGACGAGAAAGTGCTGATTAAAATGAACCGCCGCCACTCGATGGATAAATACCGCAAAATTGTGGAAGATATCCGTGAACTCATTCCGCAGGCCACGTTGTTTACCGACATTATTGTGGGGTTCACTGCCGAAGGTGAAACGGAGTTCCAACATACCGTTGATGCGATGAATGAATTCCATTTCAACATGGGCTACATTGCCATGTATTCGCCCCGCCCGGGTGCAGCGAGCTATCGCTGGGAAGACGAAATTTCGCAAGATGTGAAAAAAGACCGTCTTCATCGTTTGTCCGAAGTGATGAAAATTCACACGCGCAATTATAATGATAGGTTAGTTGGAAAAACCTTGCGTTTGCTGGTCAACGGAACCGACCGAAAAACAGGTTTCAGCACCGGGTTAACCGAAGGAAAACTAAATGTTCGACTCAACAGGAACGCGCCCGAATTGATGGGACAGATTGTGGATGTGAAAATTACTTCGGCTGCCGATTTTTCGTTGAGTGGTGAGTTGGTTTTACAGGAAGAAAAGATGGAGTTATGAGTGCGATCAAAAAGAAAGTAGCCTTTAAAACATTGGGCTGCCGTTTGAATCAATACGAAACCGATGCCTTGGTTTCCGATTTTGATCAGGCAGGTTACGAAATTGTTGATTTTAAGGAACAAGCCGATGTGGTAGTGGTGAATACCTGCACAGTCACTAATCAAAGTGATCAGAAATCACGAAATATAATCAGCCAGGCCGCGCGTAATAATTTGGGCTCGATGGTAGTGGTAACGGGTTGCATGGCCAACAATTATAAGGAAAAGCTGGAAGGCCAAGATAAGATTACTTACGTAGTTGACAACGAGCGCAAAGCCAGTATCCGCCAGCTAGTTGATGCGCATTTTCAGGGTGAAATTCTGCATCCTTCAAACCTGGAGGGTGATGTCTTTCAATTCAATACCGTTGATAAAAGTTTGCATACCCGCTGTTCCATTAAAGTTCAGGATGGCTGCGACAATTTTTGCACCTTTTGTATTATTCCCAAAGTGCGTGGCAGGGCTGTAAGCCGGCCATTGCCTCAAATTATTGAGAATGTCAAAAATACACTGGCCAATGGGTTTAAGGAATTGGTGATTACCGGAGTAAATATTGGGCGTTATGAGTGGGAAGATAAGCGGTTTGAAGATGTGCTGGAAGCCATTTTAAATGTTTCCGGCGATTTTCGGGTTCGCATCTCGTCGTTGGAGCCGGATGGTTTTGGCGATCGGTTTTACAGCTTGTTTGAACATCCAAAGCTCGCGCCACACCTGCACCTGTGCTTGCAGAGCGGTTCCGATAGAGTTTTGCTCCGCATGCGCCGCATGTACGATTTCAACCGTTTTGCCGAAATTGTGGATCGCTTTCGTGCGAAGTGGCCCGATTTT
>JAGXIR010000086.1 GCA_024635605.1 Sunxiuqinia sp. | reverse complement strand
CTTTTGCACCGCCCGTCCGCGATGACTCAACAGGTTTTTCTGTTCCGAATTCATCTCAGCAAACGATTGATTCGTGCCCACAGGCTGAAAGATGGGATCGTAGCCAAAGCCTTCTGCTCCTCGCTTCTCCCTCAAAATTTCACCTTCAACAGAACCTTCAAACTGGTTTTCCTTTCCGTCAATCACCAGCGAGATGACCGTTCTAAAACGGGCTTTCCGATTGATTATTTTCTTCATCTTTTCCAGCACTTTAGCCATGTTCGCTTCGGCGCTTTTTTCTTCGCCGGCATAGCGCGCCGAATACACCCCCGGCTCGCCATTCAGTGCGTCAATCTCCAGTCCGGTGTCATCGGCAAAGCAGTTGCAGCCGTACTTTTCAAAAATGAAGAATGATTTTTCGGCCGCATTTCCTTCCAAGGTTTCCTGATTTTCGGGCACTTCTTGGTCACAGCCAATCTCGTTCAGGCTGAGCAAGTGAATCTCATCGCCCAACAGTTGCTGAAGTTCACGAAGTTTATGTGGGTTGTTGGTTGCAAAAACAAGTTCCATTTGGTACAGTTTATTTAAGTTGAAGGTTGAATTGGGTGAAATTGCTCCCCAAACATCCTTGCATTTTTTTATTCTTCTTACTTTTAAAGAAGTCAAATTTACAAAAACCTGCCAATGACCAATGCGCAAACAATCAATATGATGCTTGAGGAATTAAAATCCGTTGCAACTCCTCAGCGAAAAGCCAGGTTGGCAAGCAATTTCCCCACGAGCATGCGGGTACTGGGCGTTAGCGAACCCGATTTGAAATTGGTTGTAAAAAACTGGACTTCCATGTTATATGATTTTACTCCTCAACAGTGGTTTGGGCTAAGTCTGGAATTGGCAGGGCAAGGCATCCTGGAATGCCAAATGCTGGCTTATGAATTGCTATGGGAGAATAAAAAAGCGCTCTGAACACTAAATCAGCAACAGATTATCGCCCTGGGAAAGACATTGGACAATTCACCAAACTCGAAACCGGCAGGAAAAATGGCTAAGAGATCCGGTTAAAAATTTCGACCGAAAAAAGAATGGCCGGGTCATAATCGGAGACAGCAAATCAGGATTGAAAAGCTTTTCGCGATTGCTCAATGGTATCAAAATTGGCTAGTGCCCACTCCGTCAGGTTTTTGATGTGCGGGAGCAAGCTAATCCCCATAGCTGTCAGCCGATACTCAACACGCGGAGGTATTTCCGGATAGGCTTTTCGCACAATTAAACCATCAGCCTCCAGAGAACGCAGGGTCACCGTCAACATTTTTTGTGAAATGTCGGCAATCGCAGCATTCAAATCCTTAAAGCGCATCACTTCACCTTCGCCCAAGACCATCAACACTAAAATCGACCATTTATCTCCAATCCTATCCAGCACATTTCGAACCGGGCAGTTTTCGTGGCTAGAGTAACTTTCCGTAATGTTTTCAAAATTATTATCCATGATTTTGCTTTGAATTTCAACAATACTAACCTACAGGTGTGTTTCGAATTTTGAAGTAACGTATTGATTTTTACACGCTATCTTTTTACCTTTAACTCTCCAAAAGTAAGTTATTTTCGTTTAGAAACTTCATTTTATAAAAATTCCTAATGATGAGCAAACTATTAGTAACCGGGGCCACCGGAAAATTAGGCAATCAGGTATTAAAATTACTGATTGAAAAAGTAGATGTAACCCATGTTTCAGCCATTGCGCGCGATCCGTCGAAGCTGGCCGCTTTTCAAACCAAAGGTGTCAACGTAATTCAAGCTGATTATGATGAGCCTGCGAGTCTGGAGAAAGCCTTCGATGGTATTGACACGCTTTACTTTGTGTCGGCCAGCGATATTAACAAACGACTGGAACAACACAAACACGTGGTTGATGCAGCCAAAAAAGCAGGTATAAAACAGGTTGTCTACACCAGCTTTCAGCGAAAGGATGAAACACCGAACTCTCCAATTGCACCCGTGGCGCAGGTTCACCTACAAACTGAAAAATGGCTGAAAGAATCGGGCATGACCTGCACGATTTTGAAACATGCGTTGTACAGTGACGTTGTGCCGATGTTTATTGGTGATCAAGTGCTTGAAACCGGTGTGGTGTATCAGCCGGCTGGCGATGGAAAGGTATCATTTGCCTCGCGGTCGGACATGGCCGAAGTTGGAGTGAACATGTTAACCAGTGTAGGGCATGAAAATAAAACCTACGAAATAGCCGGATCGCAATCCTATTCGTATGCCGATGTAGCCGAAATGCTTAGCGCGATTGGTAAAAAACCCATTCACTATGTTTCTCCCTCGGTGGACGAGTTTAAGAAAGCTATGCAAGATGCAGGAGTTCCGGATGAAATGATTGAACTTCTGGTCATGTTCAACCTGGGAATTAAAGCGGGTGAATTCGATGTTCCTGACAATACATTAGAAAAACTCCTCGGCAGAAAACCGGAAGACCTCTCGGAATTCCTGAAGAAGGTGTATGCGAAATAAACATGAATGGGGTGCTCAATTAATGAACACCCCATTCTCTATCTCTTAAGTTGAAATTCGGAACAACTTATTCTGCAGCTTCACCAGGAACTGGAACAGTCGCATTTTCAACGATGCCGACATCGCCCATGATATAAGTATCAGGACCCAGTTTCAAATCCGAGTTCATCATTTCATCAAAGGTTACTTCTTTTCCGGTATAAGCCGAGACACGGCCCATAATCGCACACATGTTGGTGATGGCAATTTGCTCGGCTTCGTTCACTGCAATATTCTCGCGGATGCAAGTCACCAAATCAATGTGCTCCTGTACGTAAGGACTGATTTCGCGTACACCACTTTCCTCGGTTGGATAAGCATAGGCATAAAGCTCGGCTCCTTTGGCATCCCAAATCTTGTCTTGACAGTTCGATGATCCGTTGCTTCCCATCACAAACTCGGAAACATTGTTTGTACAACCATTAATCTGGCGGCACATGCTGTGTGTGTGCATGCCATCGTCGTAAGTGAAATCGATGCTGAAATTGTCAAACTGATCGCCGGTAACACGACGCTGGCGCGACCCAAAACCAACGGCTTTGATGGGGTGTTTGCCCGAGAACCAGTTGATCACGTCGATGTTGTGAATGTGCTGCTCCACAATATGGTCGCCCGACAGCCACAACCAGTTCACCCAGTCGCGAATCATGAATTCCATCTCCGTCCAGTCAGCATTTGGATTACGATGCCACAGTTTCGACTGGTTCCAGTAACAGTTGGCGCTGACAATGTCGCCAATGGCACCGTTGGCTATTTGTTTGTACACTTCAATATAATTGCGCTGGTGACGACGCTGGGTGCCACCTACAATTTTCAAGCCCAGCGATTCGGCTTTTTTGGCTGTTGCCATCACCGAACGGATTCCTACTGGATCGACAGCAACCGGTTTTTCCATAAACACATGCTTGCGGGCCTGCACTGCAGCAGCAAAATGCTCGGGACGGAAGTGTGGAGGCGTAGCCAGAATGATCACGTCAACACCCGAGTCAATGACTTTTTCGAAGGCATCAAATCCTACGAATATGTTTTCATCGGCCACTTCGTTGTTGGCCTGGTTTTTCAACTTTTTGCGGCAGTCATCAATCCGATCCTGGAACACATCGCCCAAGGCATGTATCGTCAGGTTAGGGCCAGCATTCAAAAAGTCGAGTGCGGCACCCGAGCCTCGGCCTCCACAGCCAATCAGACCAGCTTTCAACGGAGCACCATCAGGTGCTTGATCCAACAGCGGCGGAAGGTTGAGTTCAACTGTTTTTTTCTTGTCAGAGCACGAAACCAACGCATTGGCCCCGATCACGCCAACGGCTCCTATAGCTGCGGCATTTGTTAAAAATCTACGTCTTGAGAAATTTGATTTTTCAGTCATGATTTATTCGATTTAGTTGTGATTTCCTGTATTTTCATCAAATTCGCATACTACCCGGAAGCCGACCATGGTTGCATCAGAATACCACCAAATACTTTTGGGCATTTGCGGGTCTGTTTTCATCCAGGCTTCTGTCTTCGTAAAATCGCGGTTCGCCGAGCGAACATCTTCGGCAGCACTTTTAAATGAACCACCGCGAACCACGTATTCGGTTCCGCTTGCCGGTCCTTTCGGATCTTTTACTCCGTCAGTCAACAAACTGTAGGCATCAGGCGCATACCAGTCCTGACAAAATTCGGCCACGTTCCCCAGCATGTTTTTCAAACCAAACGGGTTTGGACGAACAACTGACGGCGGTTGTGTTTTTGCCATGCTGTTGGCATCGTACACGACATAGGAATTGATGTTGGTGGTGTCGGCTCCAAATAGTTTATTCCACAATTTGGTTTGCGAAAAATCTTTTGGATCGCCTTCAAAAAAGTATGGTGTTTCGGTGCCAGCCCGGCAGGCGTATTCCCATTCGGCCTCGGTGGGCAAGCGATAAGTTTTACCTGTCACTTTCGACAGCCATTCGCAATAAACCTGCGCGGCTTTGTGCCGCATGGTAATGGCGGGGCGATCGCCCAGTCCCCAGTTTTGATCGGGCTGACCATAAGGCGGAGTGGGGCCGGAAATGGCATCCACATCATCCTCGGTGCGCGAGCCTTCCGTATCGGTACTTCTTCCTTCAGCTCCGGTTTGACTGTAAAACGCGAGGTACTCATTCCAGCTCACTTCTACTTTACCCATAAAGAACGGGCTGATATGCAATTCCTTCTGCGGACCTTCATCCTCCTGGCGGTAAGGTTCATCGGCCGGACTTCCAATTTTGAACGTTCCTCCCGGAATGGCTACCATCTCGAAGTCAACTGGAGTAGCCGGAATTTTCTCGATGAAATCTTCATGTTTTTTGACCGGAGTGGGTTCTTCGTATATTTTAATGTTGGCTTGTAGTTCTTTTCCAAATCCAATATTACTTTCATGTTTGGCATTCGGATCGAAATGACCTACATGCAAGTGGCAGTTGATGCAGCGCAATTCCTCCTGGTTTTGCGAATAATACAAGTGGGCATCCTGTCCTTCTTTGGTTAACTGAAGTGGAAATAAATTGGCATGGCATTTCACACACGAAGCCTCGTAGGTAAAATGCTGCGCTTGTTCCACCGTCGATTTGGCTTCCCAGTTGAAACTTTCGTGATCTTTAAACAGGTAGCCATAAATATCAATTGCCGAAGCACGGATTTTGGCTGGCAGATAACCTTCGCCTTTGGGCGGTAAGTGGCAATCGACGCAGTTGACTTGTATTCCGTGTTTGTTGTCGTAGTGAGTTGAGAGTTTCCAGGATTCTGTTACGTGTGGATGAATGTGGCAGGCCTCGCACGATTCGTTGGTTGAGGTATATTCAACTGTTTTGTTGAATCCGATCAATACCAGGATTCCCAAGGCAAATCCAATAAAAAGTACAAAAAGTATTTTTTCCTGAAAAAATTTTCGAAGCTTTCCAGCCATTGCAGCAATCGTTTAGTTCGTTTGTATTTTGAGTAGCATGCTCACAAATTTAGCAAAAACATGTTCTAAAAATACGATTCTTGAAAAAATTACACCAATAAAGGCTACCGGGAAGCAACCTTTTTGGGAAGAAGGGAAAAAAAGG
>JAGXIR010000085.1 GCA_024635605.1 Sunxiuqinia sp. | reverse complement strand
TGCGTGGCTACGTTTTTGGTGAACGACCACTGAGCAATGGCATTTAGGCCAATATTCGATTCCAGGTACGATGTGATCCACCAGCCAATCTTTCGGGCGCTTGCCAGTTCAATCCATTCGTCACAGCCTGAAAGGCCCCCGTGTAAGCTAGGCTTCAGAATTAGAAACTGGGGCCGGATTGTCTCTAAAAGTTTTTCTTTTTCTATCCTGTTATTGACTCCGATCAGTTCTTCGTCCAGCGCGATTGGCAGCGGTGTTTGGCGGCAGAGCTTGGCCATTTCATCGGGTTGGCCAGCCGCAATGGGCTGCTCTATGGAATGAATGTCCAGCCTGGCCAGCTGCTGTAGCTTTTCCAATGCTTCATCGGCACGAAAAGCCCCGTTGGCATCAACCCGCAGGATGATTTCATCAGCAGTATATTTTTCGCGGATGGCCTTCAACAGTTCCAGCTCTTTTTCAAAATTGATGCCCCCGATTTTCAGTTTGAGGCAGCGGTAGCCAGCTTCCAGCTTTTCCTGCACTTGCTTTTGCATAAAGTCCGGATCTCCCATCCAAATCAGCCCGTTAATCGGAATTCCGCTTTTACCTTCTGTAAAGTCAGACGGAAACAGTCGTTGGGTTCCGCCGTTATGAAGATCCAGCCAGCCTGATTCGAGCCCAAATCGGACGGAAGGAACATTCTGCAGCTGCGACAAATCGTCGACAAATAGCTTCGGGTTGGCACAAATTTCGGTCAAAACCTGTTCCACCTGCCCGGGAGTTTCAGTGCTTAGTCCGGGAAGCGGCGCACACTCGCCAATCCCAGTTCGTCCATTTTCGGTCAAGAGTAAAAACCAAACAGGCCGACTGTTGTACACGCCACGCGATGTTCCGGCGGGCCGCTTAAATTGAAGCTCGTATTTTTGAAAACGGGCTTTCATGAGATCGCAAGGATTAATCCCAGGCAAAATAACAAGGTAAAGGCCAGGGTTGAAAGCGACAAGCGTTTTAAGAACGGATCCAGCGAGCGGGCATCTTTCGTTTGGTGAATTTTCTTCAGGTCAATCAGGAAAAATGGAAGCGTCAGGAAGAACAACCATTGCCAGCCTGATTCCTGTTGGTGAAGGGTGAAAAGCACGGTGGCAAACCAACCCCACAAAATCATGGCGGTGTGATAAATCCGGCTGTTACGTGCTCCCATTCGCACCGGGAGGGTGATCTTTCCGGATTGCCGATCGTTTTCAATGTCGCGCATGTTGTTGAGGTTAAGCACGCCAGTACTGAAAAAGCCTATGCTTATAGCGGGTAAAATGACGGCTGTTTCCCAGTAGTTGGCATTCAAATAAAACATACCAATGACGGGTAGCAAACCAAAAAAGAGGAAAACGGCCAAATCGCCGAGGCCAACATAGCCATAAGATTTTTTTCCGGCGGTATAGAAGAAAGCCGCCAGCAACGACAGAATTCCAAGGGAAACAAAGCCAAAGAAGGCGGAGCGGGAAAAGTGCCAGGTTCCGGCATACACCAGCCAAATGCCGAAAATAAAGCTCAAACCACCAACGATGCCCATGCCCTTTTTCATCTCTGAGTGGGTAATCTCACCACTCTGCATGGTGCGGGTTGGGCCTAGCCTGAATTCATTGTCGGTACCTCTTTGGCTGTCGCCGTAGTCGTTGGCAAAATTGGAAAACACCTGGATCAAGGTTGCGGTGATCAAGGCTAAAACACTCACCAGAGCGTCAATGACCCCGTAAAACCAAGCCAGTCCGCATCCCATAATAATACCCGATAAGGCCAATGGCAGGGTACGTGGCCGGGCTGCTTTAATCCAACTTTTTGTTGTTGCCATATGCTATGCAATTTGTTCTCGTTCTATTTCAAATTTAAAGGGAACTTTTTTGGCCTGATATACTGGAATCCCTTTTTGTTTACATATTTGGGTGATTTCCTTTGAGTTTCTATCAGATATATTTATGCCTAAAGTCACATTAGAGAAGACATCATTATCTACATACACGCAGCGTTCAAACGGAAGTGGTGAGGTCTCGAACGCTTTTAACAAACGATATTCCTTTTCGTACTTCCATTCAATTGATTTTGTTGTCGTTTGTATATGAATACGGGATAGTTTTTCTTCTTCGTCTTCTTTAATTTTAGGTTTTATGTCAGGGAACTTTTGCCGGTATGAAACGCAACCAGTTCGGTTACAAAGACCGTAAGATGTCCTCAGTTTTTCTTCCCAAAATCCTATGCAAAACCCTGTATGGTTAGCTCCATACTGCGACCACAAAAGGATGCCGTCGAAAATTCTACTTAATGAAAAAATTCCATAGTGAGCATTCATTTGTTTAAAGTAACTTTCTTCGTCTTCTTTCTGAAATGAGTCTATGTTGTCCATTCGAGCACTTAGATTTTTGAGATGGTCATTAAATTCGACTTCTTTTCCGACGAATTTGTGGCGTTCTTTGGTTGCGAGGTCTTGTTTGAATTGCTCACGGTCTTCCTGGGTTAAAGAATGAAAATTCCGAGGAATTTTACAATCAAAAGGGTCGTTGAAGGCTCCCGGAGATGCCAAATAAATCTCGTTATGGAGCAGAATATTCTTATGAAACTGGTTGTTCCAATCTCTGTATTTATATACTATTTGGGGAATTTCGTTTGACATACTTGGGTTATAAACGGAGACGTAACAAAATTGTAAGTTATAACTTTGGTACATCCATAAATCTTTTCGAATTACGGAAACTTTGGGAATTTTTTAAAATCCGGCTTCCGTTTTTCAAGGAAAGCATGTTTTCCTTCTTGTGCTTCTTCCGTTAAATAATAAAGCAGGGTGGCATTACCGGCGAATTCCTGAATTCCGATTTGCCCATCCAGTTCAGCGTTCAATCCCAGTTTAAGCATGCGAAGGGCCAGTGGGCTGTGTTCCTGCATTTTTTGTGCCCAGGCAACCGTTTCGTCTTCCAGCTGATCAAATGGCACCACTTTGTTGACCAAGCCCATTTCCAAGGCTTCGGCCGCCGAATACTGCCGGCACATGAACCAGATTTCGCGGGCTTTCTTTTGTCCGACAATGCTGGCCAGATACGAAGAACCCAATCCGGCGTCGAAGCTGCCCACTTTAGGGCCGGTTTGTCCGAAGATCGCATTTTCGCTGGCAATACTGATGTCGCAAACCACGTGCAACACGTGCCCTCCGCCAATGGCAAAACCATTGACCATGGCAATTACCGGTTTGGGCATACTTCGAATTTGCTTTTGTACTTCCAGAATGTTAAGGCGTGGGATGCCGTCTTTGTCAATGTAGCCACCTTTACCTTTTACGGTTTGATCTCCTCCGGCACAAAAGGCCTTGTCGCCGGCGCCTGTCAGCACCACCACATTGATATCCTGATGCTCGCGGCATAAGCGCAAGGCTTCGCTGATTTCGTTCACTGTGGTTGGGCGAAACGCGTTGCGATAGCGCTCGCGATTGATCGTAATTTTTCCGATTCCGTCGAAATAGTCGAAGAAAATATCTTCGTATTCTTTAATGGTTTCCCAGTTTCGTTTTGTGTTCATAGTATAATATTTAAACTGCCCTTTCAGGGCGAAATTAATGGTTTATTCCTTGTTATCCCAAGGCGTTGCCGTTGGGCTGAACTAAGCTGCCCCTTCGGGACGCATTATCAAACGTTTTGAATTTCATCTTTATTCGTATTCTGGCTGAATTTGGCTGTTGTTTCGGGACGGGAACAACTGGCTAAATTTTCCTTGCATTGCTGTGAATTTACAAATTCGGGCTGGAAATCCAATTTGTTCTGCTTGAAGAACGACTCATTCATCTCCATCGTTTTTTATAGTGGCTGATCACTGCTTAACGAATTTAAACAACTCCCGAAATACCTTGGTGTTTACATCAGCATCGGTAAAAACCTCCAGTACGGCTGCTTTCTGTTGTTTGGGTGAATAAAAATTAGTTAAGGCTAAATCCAGGCCCTGTTCATTTTCAGCTTTGAAATAGTCCAGTTCAAATGCCCGGGCCAGCACTTCAGCTTTGAATTTATTTTCGGTGAAAAAGTGTTCCTGAAAAGCGGGTGATTCGCTTGGTCCTTTGATCAAACTAAAAATATTGCCGCCCCGGTTGTTGATGACCAGGATACGCAGGTTGCTGCCAAGGTATTTGTTCCACAGGGCGTTGGAATCGTAAAAAAACGACAGATCGCCCAGGATGATGGTGTTGAGCTTTTCTGATTCGGAGGCAAAACCCACGGCTGTTGACAGGCAGCCATCAATGCCGCTGGTGCCGCGGTTGCCAAAATAGTGCGCGTTTTTTACCGCATCACAAATAAGCGCATACCTGACCGGTGAGCTGTTTCCCAAATGAACCACCGAATTTTGTGGCAGTGCCTTCCGGATGGAATCAAAAACCGTTAAATCTGAAAATTCTGCTTGCTCAATGAACTGGTCGCGCCGTTGGTTAACTTGTTTTTCTTTGTCTTTCCAACCTTTGAGGTATTTTTTTTCTTTCGGTTCCAGACTGCTTGTCAGTTGTTCGAAAAAGTCGCCGGCCTCCTGCGCAATCACGTTGGTAAGCGACTGGTAGGTATCAAAATGTTCGCCCGACAAACTCAGGTGCCAGTGACTGACTGGTTTGTGTTTGCGAAGAAATTGTTTCAGCGATTTGGAAACAAACTGTCCTCCAAAACTGATCAGTAAATCCGGCTGAAAATCCTCCATGCTATCTTCCAGCAGCGCTGACATCAGCGTGTCAATGCTACTACAAAAGTTAGGATCGTTTTGGTTTGCCAAGTGTTCTTTTAGCACCAAAGCCCCTGTTTTTTCAGTCAGCTCACTCAGCTGGTTTTCCAATCCCGGGTTGGGAATTTGCTGACCGGCCAGTATCAATACTTTTTTTGCTTTGTTGAATGTCGAAGCCAGTTGTGTCAACTCTGATTCAGTCAGATTTGTTTGTGTTTGTGTGGGTTGAATCACTTTCACGGCTGGTAGTTTTTCGTCCAGCAAGTTATGCAGGGGTTCTTCCAGCGGAATGTTGATGTGTACCGGCGCCGGAGTTCCGGAAATGGCCCGGTTGAGACACTCGTTGATTTCGCGCGCCGCAAACCACAGTTCTTTAATTGATTCGCCTAAAGGCAAGCTGATTTCTTTTCTGATGAAATTCCGGTAAATACTTTCCTGCCGGATACACTGACTTTCAGCCTGGTCGATCCAGTAGTCGGGGCGATCAGCTGTGAGCACGATCAGGGGTATGTTGAGGTAAAATGCTTCGGCCACTGCCGGGGCGTAGTTCAAGGTGGCGGTTCCGGAGCTGCAAACAATGGCTACCGGCTTTTGCTTGGCTTGCGCTAATCCCAGGGCAAAGTAGGCTGCACTGCGTTCATCAACAATGCTGCGGCAGTTGAACAAGCCGCTGCCGGCAAACGTGTGGGTGAGCGGTCCATTGCGCGATCCCGGTGAAATGATGATGTCATCAATCCCTTTGGCCAGTAACAAGCCGGCCAGTTGCTGAATGTGTTTCTTTGTTGAGATCATGTCGTTTGAACAGCTTCAATGGCAGATAATAAGGTGCCTGCTTTTTTGTTGGTTTCCTCCCATTCTTCTTCAGGTACCGATCGGGCTGTGATCCCTCCGCCTGAATAAAGAATGTATTGGTCGGGCATGATTTCCATGCAGCGTAAATTTACAAATAATCTGACGGAATCGTCCATTCGCCAGGGACCCAAATATCCGGTGTAATAGCGGCGGTCGTGGGGCTCAATTTTAGTGATAAACTTGGCCGCTTTCAACTTGGGATATCCGCAGACAGCCGGTGTTGGGTGCAATTCGGCGAGAAAGTCGCCGAGTTTGCGCGCCAGTTTTTTGGCTGAAAACCGGAAGCTGGTCATCAGGTGGGCTACCTGGCCACTTTCAAGTGTTTCGGGACCTTGCGTGGTGTAGGGATGAATGTTAAAAAGGTAAAAAATATCGAGCAGGTAGCGCGACACAAAGGCCTGTTCTTCAATGTCTTTGGTGTGCCAGCTGTAGTCTGAGTCGGCCCGTCTGGTTTGCGTGCCGGCCAGCGAAACGGTTTCGAGCGTTTTACCTTCCGATTTCAGCAACACTTCGGGAGTAGCGCCCATCCACAAGCCTGCTTTGGGGAGATTAACCAGGTAGACAAACGCGTTGGGTGTTTGTTGAAACAGCTGCAGGTAAAGTTTTCCGATGGACTCCAATTTCCGTTCACACGGGATTAACCGGGAAACAATCGCTTTTGAGAGCTTGGTCGTTTTAATCTCGGCAATGGTGTTCTCAATGTCTTTCAGATAGGCTTCCTTTTCAATTACCAGGTGTTGGTGATCAACTGGCTCATCGGTCTGATTATTTTCGATTAGGTTCAGGTCTATGCTTAGAATTTCTTCGATCCCTTTTTTTACGATTCCCGGCTTGAGCAGCACCAGCGGGGTTTTCGCACTAATCTGGTAAGGTGCAAAAACAAAGCCTTCCTGTCCGTTGAGTTTATTAAATTGAGCGGGGTAAATCAAGTCTTTTTTGTCGGTGAGCAGTATTTCGGGCGTTTGGCTTCCGGGCATGGACCACACCGCGAACGAGCAATTTTTTTCGATCAGCTTATCCAGAAATAAGGCAAGGTTTTCAGTCTCTGTCATTTCGTTTCACAATCATATTGGTCACCCGAATGGTTGAAATCAGGCGGCCGTCTTCATTTGTAACATCAACATTCCAAATGTGTGTCTGGTTTCCGGGATGAAGAATTTTTGCGACAGCAAGGGCTTTCCCAATCCTTAGCACACCGGTGTGACTGCCGTTAACCTGAATTCCCAGAACATCGAATTCATTAAGATCGACCATCAGCATGCTGCCCAGACCGGCCAGACTTTCTGCCAGTGCCAGATTGGCGCCGCCATGTAAAATTCCATCGGGGCGGCAGTTTTTTTCCGATAGCTCCATGCTCCCTTCGACCGTTCCTTCGTCAATTTTGGTGATTTCGATTCCAAGGCTTCCGATTAATCCGGCTTGTGTCGCCTGGTTAATCATTTCAAGAGGTGTGTTGATATTCAGCGCACTATAATCCATACTTGTTGATTCAAAAAGTGAGCCTCAAAAATAAGGTTTAGTTTTGAATAATAACAGGGCATTTCCCCATTATGGGCACAGGTCGATTTTATAATTCTCCTGATCACTTTTACCTCAGGACATTAAAGTGAAGCGGGTAGCATTGGAATTGATTGGAAGCTGAAATTTACACTAACGGTAAACTTTTTTCAGCCGAAGTCCGCTGATGCTCAAATCTTCAGGCGGATTATCATTTCCATTGGTCAAATAAAACAATTTAGATTCGTGTTTTTGAAGGGTTAAAGTGATCTGGCTTAGGTTGCCTAAAGCAATGCTTTCTCCCAATTTCCATTCATACACCCAATTGTTGTTTTCCTCGTTGATTTCTGCAAAAACAAAAGTTTCGGTCACCGTTTGCTCGGTATCGTTTAAAATAAGTAGTCCCCAGGCGCGCGGCGATCGATATCGCCGAAGCACAACTTTGCACAGGTGATCGGCTCCCCACAGCGGAAGCGTCGCGCTTTGCGGGCGTTCCTGAGGAATCAGGAGTCGCCACATGTCCAGTTGTTCTTCTGTCAGTTTTGAAAACCGATCCGAAGTACTCACCACGCCTCCCATGATGCCGATCCAGTTGGCCAGACTGGTTTTTTCCGTTGCCGTCAGTTGGCAATTTTCATCGCGCAACGAAATGACATCCAAATCGTTTTGCCAGAACACATTGTTGAAATATTGGGTGTTGTAGCTTTCCTGCAACATGTTGCCCACACCCTGTTCTGTCCATTGGCAATTGATGCTGTTGGCTACCCGCATGGCATCAACATAACCAATCATTGGCGCATAGGGAGCAGTGCCGGTGATCCAAAAACTTCCGGCGCCAATTTCTTCCCGGATGATGTCGAGCACTTCCGTGAAGATCTGAACCGATGATTTTGTTTTATCGTATCGGTCAATGCCAACATTGGGTTTTAAGCCCCAATCCATAAAGTCGGTTTTATAGAAGGTAAATCCCATTTTACGGTAGGCCCGAAATACTTTTTGAATGTAACGCTGTACTTCGGGGTGACTTCCATCCAGCGCGTAATGTTTTCCTTCCGGAAAATCCCACTCCAAAATTGGCTCTCCATTCAAATCCCGGATCAGCCAGTTCGTATGTCGTTTAAAAATCTTACTGTCCTCACTTACCATGAAAGGAGCTACCCATACTCCGGCCCGGTACTGCCGTTGAAAGATGTCGCGTGCAGCAGGTTCCAGTCCTTTGGGCCAGTTATCGGTATAATCCAGCCAGTCGCCGTGAACGCTGTAGCCATCGTTGATCAGGATGGTATCCAGCATGATGGGCGGATCCATGGTATCCAGGGAGGTCAATAGCTCTGTCAGCTTATCATGGCTAAAATCGTGTTCAAATTCGTTGAAGGAATCCCAATGGTAACTGGTTTTGGTGTCTTTTCGGGCTTCCATTTGCTCCGAAATATTCCACGCCAGATGTTGCAATGTTTCGTAAGGTTTGTTTCCAAAAAAGATGTAAATATCAGGCAGTTTGATGAAGTCATCTTTTAGCGGAATATTTTCGGTTACAAAGCCGGTTTCGAACAAAATTTGCTCAACATCGGGGTAACGGTCTGATAATCCCCGGCGATGCGGCCGGTTGTATAGTGTGCTTTTCTGAATAAAATCGTTGTGTTCATAGGTCCCAATGGCCAGGGTTTCATTTTCGGCCGAGACCAGGCCTGTCACTAAATAGGAATCGTACGACCAGGCTTGTTCTCCGGATTTATTGCCGAACTCCTGAGGTGATGGTTCTTGAAATTCATACAAGCCAGATGGGCCTCCAAAGCCTTGTCCTTGTTTGAAGTACTGCTTTACCCCGTTGATGATAGCTTGGCCCAACGGACAAAACCAGTAGGGAGCTCGCGACATGCCGCTGAGCTCGGCACCGATGGAAATCGAGCCGGAATTTATTTTCAGGTCCAGCATCACAAAGCCGCGGTCGAGCTCATAAATAATGCGTTTTCCTTTTGGCGAATCGCCCATGAAGGTGTTGCGGACAAAAATGCTTTGTCCGTCAATCGTTGGACGGCAGTTTTTCAGGTGCATGCTTCCGGCAATTAGATCAAACGTGCCATCGTTGTGAAGAATCCATTGAGGTTTTCCTATTTTAAATCGGTCACGATTAACCGTGCTTGTTTCTTCCAATGCGCTTGAGTAATAGGGGAGGGTTAACAATGATCCTATTCCAGTACCTACCAATTTTAGAAAATTTCTCCTTTCAATGGTTTTCTTGGTCATAGACGTTTTATTGATTCGTTAGATTGGCCGTAAATTTAACAACTTTTAACAGTACTTTTTCAAATTACATCAAAACTTAGATATCGGTTAATACTTCTGTTTGTGAGCGACTTAATGGAAAAGATGTTGTATAAAATATGTCGATATTTCAATGCATGATGTTTTGATGCCCTAGTAAAGCGTTTACTGAGCCAATTTGTTGCGAGTTTGAATCATTTTTTTCAGAATGTAAAGAAACCATTAAGTCTCGCTGCTGTTATTTAGAATGGTTTCAAATAACTAAGAATAAAAAGATAGTTTTGTCCGAAAACAAACAAGCCGGAATGGTTTTTTCTGTTTTTGAGGAAAGGAGAAAGCATATGAAGAATTTATTTTGTCCCATTTCAAGTGAGCGAATGAACGAACAAGTGCCAAGAATTACAGCTCTTTTGGTGATTGTCGCGGTGATTTTAGCTTTTGCTTTTAATTCGTTGGTTATTATGGCTTTTGTTGCAGCCGACTTTTTTATTCGAGCTTTTACGCAAATGAAATTTAGCCCGCTGAGTTGTTTGGCCTATTGGATTACCCAACTGCTCAAGTTGCCGGCTAAGCCAATTGACAAGGCGCCTAAGATTTTTGCAGCGCGCATGGGATTTGTCATGTCACTGGCTTTTGCGGTTTTGTTTGCTGCCCAGTTCAGCACTTCAGCTACCGTAATTGCAGGAGTTTTGGTCTTTTTTGCAGGCCTTGAATTTGCTTTTGCGTTTTGCGCGGGCTGTACCATTTATAGTTATTTGGTGCTTCCGTTCTATAAAAATTAATATTCAACCCAACATTGAATAGTTTTATCTCAGGAACCGGCTTTTGCCGGTTTTTTTATTTCTGAAAACTCAGTGATATCACCCATTGCCGGACGCGTTTATTGAGGCTAAGTTTGTAAAAAAGACGAGGCCAAATATTAACGTGTTTTCAAATACCTCACATCGGCAGTATGATATTGACTGGATTCGAATTTCGCTCATTTTTAGTGTTTTTCTTTTTCACATCGGCATGGTTTTTAATGGCCAAAATTGGCATGTAAAAAACGATGAAAGAATTCTCTGGCTCGATCCGATTATGAATTATTTACATACCTGGCGCATGCCGCTGCTGTTTTTGGTGTCGGGAGTCGGAACCAGATTCGCCTTATTGCATCGAAATATTACACAATTCATGAAGGAGCGATTTTTCAGGCTGGTTATTCCTTTTGTTGCGGGAATGCTCTTGTTGGTCCCGGTTCAGGGGTATTTTCAAAATATGGCTTCATTCGACTCTCTGGGCGAATATTATGTGTATTCATTTCAGCAAATGTTTACGGCTGGAGAGTACAATTTTCAGCATCTGTGGTTTATTTTATATCTTTTTGTGATCTCATATGTTTTAGTCCCGTTTTTTCACTTCTACAAATCCCATTTCTACGAACAGTTTGAAGTTTGGATGGAGGGATTTTGCCAGATTCCTGGAATCTTCATCGTTTTTTCAATTCCAATTCTGTTGTCTCAGTTGTTCTTGTTGCAATTTTTTGCGAGTCAAACCATGCGGCTAATCAACGACGGAGCCTACCTGACCCTAATCACTATTTATTATGTCTATGGATTTGTGTTGGTTGGCAATCTCAAAATCGTTGGGCATTTGGTTCGCGATAGGTATTGGTATGCTTTCATGGCACTGGGCTTGAGTGTGCTTTATTTCATGCTGGATGCCAAGGAGCCCACGCGTTTCCTCCAGGTCATTTTTTATGCCGATAAATATTTGATGGGATGGACCATTTCGCTTGCGATACTTGGATTTGCAAAAAAGTATTTGAATTCGGATCACACGCTAAGGAAACCGCTCAATACGTCCATCTATCCGTTCTTTTTGATGCAACAACCGGTTATTGTAGTTGTTGCCTATTATATCGTGCAGCTCGAACTTGCACTGGTTTCCAAAGCCGTTTTAATTTCAGGAATCAGCTTAATGGTTATGGCGGTATTCTATCGATATATCATCCTTCGATTTTCTGTTTTGCGGCTTATATTTGGGTTGAAAGGCAAAGTAGATTCTCCTGGGCATGCTGTTCCGGTGGTGTATCGGTTTTCACCGCTCAGTTTGAAGAAGGAGCCCGGGAACACTAAAGCCCTGCACGATTTCCAGAAACACCCAGCTCATCACCGTTAGGGAAAACGACTTTTTATCGGTCGCTACGGTGGAGGGATTTTTCATGGTCGAGCATAGGCCAAGTTAGGTTTTTAGGTAGGAGAAGAAAACAAAAGCGCCCCCGGTTTTGCGCGGGCTGTACCATTTATAGTTATTTGGTGCTTCCGTTCTATAAAAATTAATATTCAACCCAACATTGAATAGTTTTATCTCAGGAACCGGCTTTTGCCGGTTTTTTTATGCCCGATTGTTTACCGCATAAGCTGAAGTTGCCGGGTCACCAGTTCTTTCCGCCGCCGTGAAATTTGTACCGAGTCACCATTGGACAAAATCAATTGACCTCCGTCATTTTTCATATATGAAGTTACATGGTTCAAATTGACCAAATGGGTTTTGTGCGCGCGAACAAAGCCATGCTCCTTCAATAACTCTTCAAAGTCGACCAGGGTTTTGGCGACCAGGAGGGGCTTTCGGTTATCGAAAAACAAGTGGGTGTAATTGCTTTCTCCCTGGCATCGGATGATGGATTTCACTTCAACAAATTCAATTCTGTTGTTGGTAGGCAGACCAATTTTTGGGTTTTGCGGATGCCTGACATTGTAAAATAACTGTTTGATCTGGTCGTTTTCTGCTTTTCGCTTGATGCGGCCTGCTACTTTTTCAATAGCGACGATCAATTCGTTTCGATTGATCGGTTTCAAAATGTAGTCAGCTGCCGAAAAACGAATGGCTTTGATCGCATAATTGTCGTAAGCGGTTACAAAAATCACCTCGAAGGAAAAGTTGTGAAAATGTTCCAACAGTTGAAAGCCTTTGGCCCCGGGCATTTCAATATCCAGAAAAACCAATTGTGGGGAATGTATTTCGATTAGCGGAATAGCTTCTTTTACAGAATTGGCCTCATCCATTATTTGAATTTGTGGACAGTATTCATGGAGCAGGCCTGACAGATTTTCGCGGCCGCTTTTTTC
>JAGXIR010000084.1 GCA_024635605.1 Sunxiuqinia sp. | reverse complement strand
GCCTCCAAAATGAAAGTGAACGGACCAGGTAAGTTTCGCTTTAGCAACTTAAAAACCGTATTTGAAATGGGCTTGGTATAATCTGACAAGTGACTCAAATCACTACAAATGAAAGACATATTCGACTTTTCAACCTGTACTTTTTTATAGTGCGCTATTTTTTCAACCGCTTTAACATTTGTTATGTCGCAGCCAATGCCATACACCGTGTCTGTGGGATAAATAATGATGCCACCAGCCCGAAGGACTTCCAGCACTTTCTCGATTTCGCGCTGGTTCGGATTTTCTTCGTACAGTTTTATAAGCATAACAATCGGATAAAGTCAGCCAAATTTAGAACAAAAATGTGGAAGCCAGCAAGAAAATGCCGAAATTCGCCCCGATGAAAGCCGGAGCTTTAACTAATTGGCAAATAGCACGCTGAGAAACACAAGGAAATAAACGGCTAGTTGATGGTCCTTTTCCGCAGCTCAACGTTGCAGTTTGGAATTTGGATCTTGGAATTTGGAACCACATTTATCGTATGAAGCGAATATTAGAACTGACCGAAGATGGCTCGCACACCCTCTACCTGCCCGAAATGGATGAGCATTTCCACTCCATTCACGGGGCTGTTCAAGAGTCGATGCATGTATTTATCAACAACGGGTTGAACCAGTGCACGCAAGACGAAATCCACCTGCTGGAGGTCGGGTTTGGCACTGGGCTCAATGCTTTACTTACCTTATTGCATCGTGAGGAAAAAAACATTCACTACTATTCCCTGGAAAAATATCCGCTGACAGGAGAAGAATATAGCCAGCTAAATTATGCCCAAAATTATTCCACCGATATACAGGCACACTTTTTACAGATGCACCACGGCGCATGGGGAAAACCAATTGAAATTGTGCCAGGTTTTGAATTAACCAAGTTGAACTGCGATTTACGCACCGTTGATTTATCCGGATTGCCAGCGTTTGATCTGGTTTACTTCGATGCCTTCGCTCCCGGCAAACAAGCCGATATGTGGACCGATGCCATTTTTCAGAAAATAAGCCAGCAGTGTAAGCCAGGATCAATCATTACAACTTATTGTGCCAAAGGCGATATCAGGCGATCGCTTCAAGAAAATGGCTTCGCTATGCAGCGACTGCCGGGGCCTCCGGGAAAACGTGAAATGTTGTACGGTGAGAAAGACCATTGATCATCAGGGATAATGCAAAAAATCCTTTATCTTCGTAGCTCTTAAAAAAATTAGAATTTTATGTCAGAACACAAGTTTAACGGAGAATTAGAAGAATTTAGTTATGCACTGGGATTGAGCATTTCAAGCAATCTCATACAATCAGGAGTAAAAACCATTGAACCCGGCAATTTCATGCTGGCTCTCGAAGATATCTTTACCGGGCAAGAGCCTAAATTGACGCCCGATGAGGCCAATAAGATCTTGCAGGAGTTTATGGAAAAACAACAAGGTGGCCAGGGAAAAGAAAACCTGGAACAAGGTCTGCAATTTTTGACTGAAAACCGGGAAAAAAAGGGCGTAATTGAAACTGCCAGCGGACTTCAATACCAGGTTTTGGTTGATGGCGACGGTGAAAAACCAAGCCCGGCCGACGAGGTCAAATGCCATTATCACGGAACATTAATTGACGGAACCGTTTTCGACAGCTCCGTACAACGTGGCGAACCGGCTACTTTCCCGGTTAACGGAGTAATCCCGGGATGGGTTGAAGCCTTGCAAATGATGACAACCGGATCAAAGTGGCGCTTGTTTGTTCCGTCCGATTTAGCCTATGGCGATCGTGGAGCCGGTGGCGCTATCGGCCCACACTCCACCCTTATTTTTGATGTTGAATTACTTGAAATCGTTTAATTTATATCTACAAAACAAACAAATGAAATTTAAATCAATTCTATTTACACTGGCTGCAGTACTGGTACTGGCAGCTTGTCAACCTCAAGGTTCTTCACGTAATGAGAACCTTGCCACAGCTGCAGACTCTGCAAGCTACGCCATTGGTGTTTTAGTTGGTGATCAAAACAAACAACAGCTGGAGTCATCCGGTGTCGACGACTTTAATACTGAGTTGTTGGTGACTGCTTTTGAAAAGCAACTCAATGGCGAAGAAACAAAAATGACCATCGAGGATGCACGAACCTACATTCAGGCTTATTTCCAGAAAGTAGCTGAAGCGGAAGGCACGAACAACAGAACAGAAGGTGAAGCATTTTTAGCGACCAATAAAGAAAAAGGCGGAATTGTTGTCACAGAAAGTGGACTTCAGTACGAAATTCTTGAAGTAGGCGACGGACCTAAACCGACAGCCGATCAACAAGTAAAAGTACACTACACCGGCACTTTGCTCGACGGAACTGTTTTTGACAGCTCGGTTGAAAGTGGCGAACCAGTTACTTTTGGTGTTGGCCAAGTGATTCCTGGATGGACTGAAGCATTGCAATTGATGCCGGAAGGATCAAAATGGAAAGTTTATATTCCTGGCGATTTGGCTTATGGCGAACGTGGTGCCGGAGCCGATATCGGTCCAAACGCAACCTTGATTTTCGAAGTCGAGTTGCTGGAAGTAATTGAATAAGCAATTCTTGAAAACTTTTTATAAACCCCTGGTTATTTTTTCCCAGGGGTCTTTTTTTCTCCTTATTTTTGGAATCAGAAAAAAAATATTGAACCATGAGTTTAGAATTAAAAGGTAAGATCAACCAGATCTTAAATGTAGCTTCCGGAGTAAGTAAAGCCGGAAAAGAATGGAAAAAGCAAGAGTTTATCATCGAAACAGCTGACGACCAATTTCCAAAACAAGTATGTTTTACCTTGTTTAATGATAAAATTTCGTTGCTGGAAGGGCTGAATTCCGGTGAAGAGGTGAATGTTTCATTCTCCGTTGAATCACGTGAGTTTAATGGACGTTGGTACCACAACATCAATGCCTGGCGCATTGACCGGTTGGCAGCAGGTGAACCGCAAGGAGGCTTTCCGCCCGAATTTACCCCGGATGATATCCCTCCGGAAGCCGGTGACAAAGATGACCTGCCATTTTAAGCAAAATACAACAAGCGGAGTTTCAACACTCCGCTTTTTTTGGCTCTGGAAATCCCCACCAAATAGGTTCCTTCATAGCACGACCCCGCTGATGTCCGGCGAATCTCACCGAAAAAGAAGTTGAACAATTCGCCAACATTTTTGCTCTACTGTACAGATTTGATCAATCGGAAAATGTTTAAATTGTCGACCTCAATAACTTGAATATGATTATCCAAATTTTACTCTTAGTCCTTGGACTGGGACTGCTCATTAAAGGAGCCGACTGGATGGTGAACGGTGCCACAGCCCTGGCCAAAAAACACCAGATTTCTGATCTGGCCATTGGCTTGACCATTGTCGCGTTTGGAACATCGGCACCCGAGCTGGTAGTGAATACCTTTGCAGCTCTCCAAAATCACCACGATCTGGTGTTTGGCAATGTCATTGGAAGTAATAACATCAACTTGTTTTTCATTCTGGGAATTGCCGGCTTAATCACGCCGCTGGTAGTGCAATCGAGCACCGTTTGGAAAGAAATTCCCCTTTCGCTTTTCGCCGTTGTCTTGCTCTTTTTTCTGGCCAATGATTTGCTGTCGCCCGGAGTTAATTTTCTTTCCCGTCTCGACGGTTTGATTCTACTCGCGCTGTTTTTTGCATTTCTTTTCTATGTGTACAAGCAGCTCAAAACGGACAAGCAGGAGTCATTGCCTAATCAAAAACATTTTACCAACCTGAAAATCTGGACCTTAATCATCATAGGCATGGCGGGATTGGTTATTGGGGGCCGGCTGGTCGTGACCAACGCCGTTGAAATGGCCACTGCCATGGGTATCAGCGAAAAGATCGTGGGTCTGACCATTGTTGCCCTGGGTACTTCGCTGCCTGAACTAGCGACTTCGGTAGTAGCTGCCATGAAGAAAAACAACGACATTGCCGTTGGCAACATCATTGGCTCCAACATCTTCAATATCTTTTTAATTCTCGGAGTCAGCTCCGTTTTAACGCCGGTAAGCTATCATCCGGTATTCAACACCGATTTGGCACTCCTGGGAATCGGAACGCTGATCCTTTTCGTCGCCATGTTTACCGGCAAAAGGAAAAAGCTCGACCGCTGGGAAGCTGGCATTCTGCTGCTTATCTATGTTGCATACACAATCTACATCGTTATTAAAGAGCTGTAAAGTCCTTGTGCGAGTTCTACACATGAATATTTCTTTGTCAATGGTAAAATTCAATTCTATATTGTGTAATTTGCAGAAAAATAATTTCGAGCAATGGATTTAAAATTAGCAGTATTAATTGATGGCGATAATATCCCATCGGCCTACGTGAAGGAAATGATGGAAGAAATCGCGAAATATGGCAACCCGACCATCAAACGGATTTATGGCGACTGGACCAAGCCCAACCTTTCGCGATGGAAGAATCTGCTATTGGAAAATGCCATCACCCCCATTCAGCAATACGGGTACACCACGGGTAAAAATGCCACCGACTCGGCTATGATTATTGACGCGATGGACATCCTATATTCGGAGAAAGTTAATGGGTTTTGTCTGGTTTCGAGCGACAGTGACTTTACGCGGCTGGCCACCCGCCTGCGCGAAGCCGGCATGAAAGTATTCGGTATTGGGGAAAAGAAAACGCCCGACCCCTTTATTGTGGCCTGCGACAAGTTTATTTACATTGAAATTTTGAAAAACCAGAATCAGGAAAGCGGAACAGAAGTCAGCGAAAGCAAAGTCGCGCCGAAAAACGAGGTCGATAAAGTGACACCAAAGGTTATTCGCCTGATTTCTTCGTCCATTTCCGATTTGGCTGACGATGATGGTTGGGCATTTTTGGGTGAAGTGGGCAACCTGATTCAGAAAAAGCAACCCAATTTTGATGCCCGGAATTATGGTTTTCAAAAACTAACACCCCTCATTAAATCAATTCCGGAATTTGAAATCGAGCAGCGGGAAAACACCAAAGGACAACTCAAATTAATTTACGTGCGGAAAAAAGAAAAGAAAAAGAGCAGCACCATCAAGCCAAAAACACGCAGCCGAAAATAACGCGCTGTCGGCGAGTAAGTTCAAATAAAGTACTGGTATAATTATTGTTAGCTTGATCCACAATTACCAAAATACTGCGACTGATGAAACTTTTAAAATTTCCCAGCATCTTTTCAGGCATCAACAAAATCGTATTAGCTATGCTTTTCTTCTTTGTTATCCTGAGCACAGCGTCAGCACAAAATCAGGAAGAAAAAGAGGAGTCCATTTGGTTGATTGCTTCTGAACTTCCTAATTTCCATTACAAAGGCGGGGCTTCCATGCATGAAAGTTTTTCGCTTTATGTGCAGGACAGCTTGCGGGTTTCGGCACCTGACTGCCAAGGAAAAGTGCTGCTGAGTTTTGTGGTTGAGAAAGACAGCACCATCAGCACGGTGCAAATCCGTCAAGGACTGGATGATTGCCCCAGTTACGATAAAGAAGTGAGACGATTGTTGCTATCCATGCCACCATGGATTCCGGGGAAAAACAATGGTGAAACGGTGAGGGTTAGTATGCGCATGCCCATCATTTTTGAATCGAAGCCTTAACTTATCCGATCGATTTGCGTTTTTAAATCCATTGATCGAGAAGCACAAGGAAAGCTTACTGACGAGACAATTGAAAACAAGCGTTGCAAGGGGAGTCAGGCACCCACAATTCTATTCACAATGCCACCGAATCACGTTTTCAATCGTTTGCTGGCATACCGGGCAAAAGCCATTCGGCCCGTTGCTTTTCATCCGGCAATCCATTACCGGACTGTAAATTCCCTTTTCAAGATAGCCACCCCCTTCAAAAAGACCAACCACATCCTTGTGCTTGCTGGTTCGTGGTGTCGGACGAGGCGTATGTTCATCGATCATTCCACTCCATTTCGAATCAAAATCAACCAAAGTCGTAATATTCGCTTCCCACGGTTCCACTTTTAAATTGTAATACTCGCTGTATGCTACATCCGAAGTATAATATTCATCAGCCAAACCCGCAAAACCATGTCCAAATTCATGAACAAATACCGTTTCTGATAATTTATCGTCAACCGATGTAACCGACAAAAAGTTGTAAAATCCTCCACCTCCGTATTGACTGGTATTCACCAGCAGATAAATGTGGTCATAAGGCACCACCGCGGCAGCATCGTGAATCGACAGCATATCTTGCGAGGTCAGGTAGCGCGGTGTGTCGAAGGTGTAAAAGTGCGAGTCGAAAGCCGTATTCTTATACACATGCTCACCGGGGACATCGGTGCCGGACTCGCCCGACGGAACTTTTACCGCGTACCAGTTGAAATTCTCTTTGTGCCGATTGAATGGCTCCGCCTCAAACAAAGCATCAACCATGCGATTGGCATCAGCTACAAATTTATCCATTTCATCGGCTGTGTAGCCTTCCGGCAGAATAACCACATCAACTTTCTTCTGCGGTAATCCCTGAACGGAAAGCTCAGCGACTTCGTAAGCCGGAACTTGTTCTTCCACAATAAAATAGTTTTTAGGATCGATTTCGGTACTGAACACTTCAGCGAAATCGCCTTCCCAGGTTCGTTCTTCAATCACCAGGCGACACATTTTCTTCGGAAAAGGGAAAATGGCCACCTGGTAAAAACCACGTTTCTGAACTTTCGCCTCATCGGTGGTTTGCCATTCCTGAAACAAGGGACAAAACCCTTTCGAGAAAAGCAGCCTGTTGCTTTGCTCATCAAACAACCGGTACCGATAAGTGCCCATATCGCAGGTGTCAATCAAATTGACATGCGAACCGCCATAGTGAGGTTCCTTTTTCAATTGCCTGAAAATAACTTCCGCAGTATTTTCGGTGCCGGTCAATAAATAATCAATCCGTAAAGCTCTGTTTATGAAATGGTCGGAGAACTTTGGCTGCGCCAGTAGGATTTGCGACAGAAAGAAAAGCAAGAAGCTGACTAATCCCCATTTTCTAATCATAACAAAATCATTAATTTTAGCTTCTAAATTTAGTAACAAATCAACAGAATCAATTGACTTTTCTCATATGAACTACTTATTGGAGCTCTTCAAAACAATTTTAAGTGACCTTTATGTTCCGGACAAGCCCGCCAGTTCCATTGCAATTTTCGCTTGCCTGTTGGTTTTATTTTTGGTGGCCTATTTGGCTCATTGGCTTACACGAAGAATTTTGGTTAAGGTCGTACATCAATTGGCTGCAAAAACTAAAACCCAATGGGACGATTTTCTCATCAAGAGAAGCGTTTTTAGTGCTTTGGCTCATTTATCATCGGCGCTGATAATCTATTATGCCCACAATTTTTCCGGGAATGAATTCATCAGCAACTTGCTATCCAACCTGGTCAACATCTACTTTATTGGCATTTTTTCTATGTTTGCCGTGCGACTGGCCAATGCGGCCAATGATATCTACCAAACCACGGCCTATGCAGTTAACCGTCCCATTAAAGGTTACATCCAGTTGCTGCAAATCCTGTTTATTTGCATTGCTGTCATTTTCTTTATCTCTATTTTGATTGGAAAATCACCCATGCTGTTGATTGGTGGTTTGGGAGCGATCGCAGCCGTTTTGCTGTTGGTTTTTAAAGATACCATACTCAGCCTGGTGGCCAGTATTCAACTGTCGGCCAACCATATGCTGAAACCGGGCGACTGGATTTCCATGCCAAGCCATGGAGCCGATGGAACGGTGATTGACATTAGTCTGAATACAGTGAAAGTTCAGAACTGGGACAAAACCATCACCACGATTCCAACCTATGCCCTTGTATCCGAATCTTTCAGTAACTGGGTTGGCATGGAAGAGTCAGGCGGACGCCGGATTATGCGTTCCGTAAATTTGGACATGCGAAGCGTGCGATTTTGCGACAAGGCATTGCTGGATAAACTCCGCCACTTTTATCTACTAAAAGATTATTTGGCTGAGCGTGAAGAGGAAATTGCATCATACAACAAAAAGTTAAATGTTCAGGAAGGTGATGTATTCAATGGTCGGCGACAAACCAACCTGGGAATTTTCCGTCGATACCTGGAAAACTACCTGCACCAGCATCCCTTGATCCATCAGGACATGACTTTTTTGGTTCGCCACCTACAACCATCGGAAAAAGGCTTGCCGCTGGAGTTTTATGTTTTCAGCAAAGATCAGGAATGGGCTAAATACGAAGCACTCCAGGCTGATATTATGGATCATGTGTTAGCTATTTTACCCGAATTTGGGCTTCGGGTCTTTCAAAATCCGAGTGGAAATGACATTACTGATTTTCTGAGTCAGCAAAACATCCCTCTAAAAAAGGCCTAGCCTAAAAATGATTTTCAATTGATCTTAAGATGGGAATTGAAAAAATTAGCTTAATTTCGGCGTCAAAATAAGAAGCAACTATTTATAACTATTTTTAGCGATTTGCTTACAAATCATTACCAATGGACGGTTCAAAAATACGGTTACTTAATGAATGTTGTTTTTTTATATCTTTAGCTTTTAAATTAGAAGTTGAAAAAAATATCAAAAATGAATCAAGACCATACTGATCCGCTACCACAGATTGATGAATTGGATGAAAAGATCCTCCGGTTAATTACAAAAAACGCAAGGATTCCATTCCTGGAGGTAGCCAGGGAATGTGGCGTTTCGGGAGCAGCCATTCACCAGCGTGTACAACGTCTGTTGAACCTGGGCGTTGTTTCCGGAAGTGAGTTTATTGTAAACCCTTCAAAGCTGGGTTACAACACCTGCGCTTACATGGGACTTTTCCTCGATAAAGCCAAGTATCATACGCAGGTTGTTGAAGCGCTGAAAAAAATCCCAGAGGTTGTTGAATGTCATTATACCACGGGTTCGTATGCCATTTTTATAAAAATACAAACCAAGACCAACAATCACCTGAAACGAATTATCGATGAGGAATTGCAGGAAATAGACGGTCTGGCCCGGACGGAAACCTTCATCTCGCTGGAGATGGAATTCAAACGCCAGGTTCCGATCAAGTAAGATATTTTTCAAAATCATTTTAGGATGCCTCCAATCTTTGGGGGCATTTTTATATTTCCCTATCGGTTGCATAACTGCACGATTTGCATTTGCAAAACATGTTGCAACCCAATAAGATCGTTCCTAAATTAGGCCTTTGATATCTTAAGCTAAAGCCTAATGACAACAAACAAACGACAATCGGTCAAAAGAGTGTTTATCACTATTGTTAGAGCAGCCATTGGTTGGCATTTTTTGTATGAAGGTACCGCCAAGCTCCTCACACCCGGCTGGACCGCCGAGAACTACCTTGCCAATTCAACCAGCTTTTTGGCTGGCTTTTACCAGTGGCTGGCTTCGTCACCTTCGCTAATTTTCGTGGTTGATTCATTAAACATTTATGGCTTGATTTTAATTGGGTTAGCTCTATTCCTTGGGCTACTCGTTCGGCATGCTGCCGCAGCAGGCTTGCTACTGCTTGCGCTGTATTATTTTGCTTATCCTCCTTTCGGCACTTCATTGCTAATGCAATCGGGAGAGAGTGTCTTCATCGTTAACAAGATTTTTATTGAAGGAACAATCCTGCTACTCTTTCTATTTCTAAAAGATACCGGATATGGTATGGATCGATTTTTCAAAGCAAGAAAAGCAATCAAGCAGAAACCAAATTCAGCTAAATCATCCGTAAACGATGTTCCATCGGACAGTCGACGAGAAGCGATCAAGAACCTCGCGACTCTCCCCATGCTCGGCTTTATGGGTTGGGGTGCATTCCAAAGTCAACAAAAATACCAAATTGATGTGATGTCCGGCGCGACCATTCAGATCAAACAAACCGCTTTAAATGAGCTCAAAGGAGAACTTCCAAAAGGAACAATCGGGAAACATCAAATAAGCCGGCTCATAGCTGGGGGCAACCTAATTGGGGGTTGGGCACATGCTCGCGATTTACGCTATGTCGATACCTTGTTCAAAGCCTACAACAATGAGAAAAAAGTTTACGAAACACTGATGCTGGCCGAGAAAGCCGGAATCGATACCATCAACATTGGCTTTCCATCGAACCCCTTGCTTCAGAAATACAAAAAACTAACAGGCAGCAAAATCAAGGTGATTTCACAGGTCGGACCTGACATGGATAATAAAGACTATTTTGCCAACATCAACAAAGCCATTGACTACGGCGTCGATATCGTTCAAATTCAGGGCAATTGGTGCGATTGGTTGGTGCGAGATGAAAAAATTGATGTGATTTCGCAAATGATGGAAAAAATTCGTTCACAAGGTTACACTGCGGGACTGGCTTCTCACACGATCGATGCCCTGATTGCCTGTGAGGAACAGGGGATTATTCCAGACTATTACATGAAAACGATGCACCACGACCGCTATTGGTCGGCTCATCCGATGGAAAACCGCGTTCCGTTTGAGGTAGACGGCAAAAACTACCTGGATCATAACAAATTCCACAACAATATCTTTTGTCTCTTCCCTGATCGAACGGTTGAGTTTGTCAACCGCGCAAAGGTGCCGGTGATGGGCTTCAAAGTGCTTGCCGCAGGTGCCATTGAACCTGAAGATGGTTTTCGATGGGCCTTCGAAAATGGCGCCGATTTTATCTGCGTGGGTATGTTTGATTTCCAACTTGTCAACGATGTCAACATCACGGTTGAAACCCTCAACAATCTGAAGAATCGGAAAAGAGAATGGTATGGATAAAAAAAAGCGACCTGACTGATGCCAAATCGCTTTTTTCTTTAATGATCTCGGATATTCACATTAGCCTATTTGATCAGCTCCACGCTGCGACGCACAAACTGGTCGAGCGCTTCACCCTTCAGCATGCCGTTTGCCAGCAAAGCCAAGTCAACCAACTGTTTGGTCAGCTTGTTTTTCTTCCCAAAGTCGCTTAATTTTTCGCGTTTTTGCTGCTCCAGTTCAGCAATCGACTTGCCGAGATCTTCCAGCTTTTCTTTTTCGGCTGTCGGAACTTCTTCGTCCTTTTTGCCTTCTTTGGCTTTCTCCAAGGCTTCGCGTTCCTGCTTTTTCACATCCAAATCTGTTTTAATGGTTTCAAAAGCTTTGCCCAGCTTTTTATCTTTGGCTTCCAATACTTTTTGCACTAAAGGGTGACCCGTGTTCACCACCAGGTTTAAGCTATCAGGAAAATCACCATACATGTTCATGCCCCCTTGCAATTGCCCCATGTCTTTCATCCGGCGCATAAATTCGTTTCGCGTAATCACAATGGGCTGTCCATTTTCGCCCAGGTTCTTAAAATCAACAATGTAATTCACCCCGTTCGACTGAGGACAAACCGCCTGAAATACCGGGCTTAACTCATCTTTCTCGTCCCAGCTCAGATCGTCTTGTTCGTCTTCTTTCTGAATCAGGTTTTCAACCACATCCGAATCAACCCTCACAAAACGCTTGTCGGCATGTTGCTGCTCAAACTTATTCAGCAGCGGCGTTGCCAGCACATCATCCATAATCAGCACGTCATAACCTTTATCTTTGGCCGTTTGCACAAAGGTGTACTGTTCTTCCAGATTACTCGTGTAAAGGTAAACCAGGGCGTTATCCTTGTTCGTCTGATTGTCTTTGATCAGTTTTTCATATTCCTCAAACGTGAAGTACTTGCCTTCGGTATTTTTGAACAGGAAGAAGTTGATCGCCTTTTCAGCAAATTTATCATCGGTCAGCATACCGTATTCGATGAAAATTTTCAGGTCATCCCATTTCTTTTCAAATTCGGCACGGCTGTCTTTAAACAACTGATGCAGGCGATCGGCCACTTTTTTGGTAATGTGGCTGCTAATTTTTTTCACATTCGAATCGCTTTGCAGGTACGAGCGCGAAACATTCAGCGGAATATCCGGCGAATCGATCACTCCGTGGAGCAGTGTTAGAAATTCAGGCACAATACCTTCCACCGAATCGGTGACAAAAACCTGGTTCGAATACAACTGGATCTTGTTCTTTTGAACTTCAATGCTGTTTTTCAACTTTGGAAAATACAGAATTCCTGTCAGGTTAAACGGATAATCCACGTTCAGGTGAATGTTGAACAGCGGCTCATCGCCCATCGGATAAAGCTTGCGATAGAATGACCCGTAATCTTCATCCTTCAAATCAACCGGAGCTTTGGTCCAGGCCGGGTTCGTTTCGTTAATCTGGTTATCTTTGTCGGTTTCAACCTGCTTGCCATCTTTCCATTCGGTTTCTTTTCCGAACACAATCGGCACCGGCAAAAACTTACAATATTTATTCAGAATACCGGAAAGCCGTTCTTTCTCTAAAAACTCGTTCGAATCATCATTGATATACATGATAATATCCGTCCCCACTTCATCACGCTCACCTTGTTCAATGCTATACTCCGGACTACCGTCACACGACCATTTTACCGCCTCGGCACCTTCCTTGTATGACTTGGTTACAATCTCCACTTTTTCAGAAACCATAAACGAAGAATAGAAACCCAAACCAAAATGCCCGATAATGGCATTGGCATCGCTTTCATATTTTTCGAGGAACTCGTTGGCACCCGAAAAAGCAATCTGGTTAATATACTTTTCGATCTCCTCGGCCGTCATCCCAATCCCGTTGTCCGATACGGTGATAGTTTTTTTCTCCGGATCGAGGGAAACACGCACTTTCGCATCCACAACAGAAACCGACGTTTCGCCACGTCCGGCCAGGGTTTTTAACTTTTGGGTAGCATCAACTGCATTCGACACGATTTCCCGAAGGAAAATATCATGATCAGAATACAAGAACTTCTTGATGATGGGGAATAAATTGTCACTCGAAACGCCAATTTTACCTTTTTGCATCTTATTTATTTTTTTTAGTTTGACATCAATTTCACGGCTCCTCCTTTTCAAAGCTTGTGCCATTGGCCAAAAATGACGAATTGTCACGATCACTTCTTCAAGCTTGCATTTTGTGGCGAAAAAGAATGACTTATTTCTGTTTTTATGTCAGTTGAAACACCTTATTTTGCTTTACGCAGAAGAAAAACACGCACGATGAGTCCATTGGAAAACTATTTCAGCCCGTTTCGGGAAAATATTATTGGAATTGACCAGTCATTTACCAGTCCATTTGGGATCAAAAAGATCCTTTATGGAGATTGGATTGCCAGCGGAAGGCTGTATCGGCCGATTGAGCAAAAGCTGCAAGAGCAGGTTGGCCCGTTTGTGGCCAACACGCACACCGAAACCAGTGAAACCGGCGCTTTAATGACCAAGGCCTACCAGTTGTCTCATCAAATCATCAAAGCCCATGTTAACGCCGGCCCCAACGATGTCATCATCACAGCCGGTTTTGGAATGACGACGGTCATCAACAAGTTTCAGCGCATTCTGGGCTTGAAGGTTTGCGGTAAAATATCGGGCGCCAGGTGCATCCACGACCGCGAAAAGCCAGTCGTATTCATTACCCACATGGAGCACCACTCCAACCACACCAGTTGGTACGAAACCATTGCCGATGTGGTGATTATTGAACCAGACGAAAATCTGCTGGTGAAACCCGAAAACCTGCGTCAAAAGCTCGAAGAATACAAAAACCGCCCGTTTAAGATTGGCTCGTTTACCGCTTGTTCAAACGTAACCGGCATCCGCACGCCTTTTTACGAGCTAGCCAAAATTATGCACGAATACGGTGGAGTCGCTTTTATCGATTTTGCTGCATCGGCCCCTTACGATGAAATTGACATGCACCCGGAAGACCCGATGATGAAACTGGACGCCATTTTGTTTTCGCCCCACAAGTTCCTGGGCGGCCCTGGTTCTTCAGGCGTATTGGTTTTCGACAAGTCGATGTATCACAATCCGGTGCCCGATCATCCGGGCGGTGGAACGGTGGACTGGACCAATCCCTGGGGAAAATACAAGTATGTGGATAATATTGAAGCGCGCGAAGACGGCGGCACGCCGGGCTTTCTGCAATCGATTAAAACGGCGCTGTGCTTTCAACTGAAAGATCAGATGAGCGTTGAAAAAATCCGGGCTCGCGAAGAAGAACTGCTGCAGCTTGCTTTTGACGGGTTGGATAGCCTTCCGGAAGTTAAAATTCTGGCCGACCGGCAGCGGGATCGTTTAGGCATCATTTCATTTTATATTCCCGGCATTCATTACAACTTGCTGGTGCAATTACTCAACGACCGCCACGGCATTCAGGTGCGCGGGGGCTGTGCCTGCGCCGGAACCTATGGCCATTTTCTGCTGGAAGTAACAGCCGAACGGTCATCAGAAATTACCGACCAAATCAACCTGGGCGACTTATCCGAAAAGCCCGGATGGGTGCGCTGGTCGCTTCATCCAACCATGACCGATGAAGAAGTCAGCTTGTTCATTGGCGGACTAAAAGACATCCTGGAACATATCGGGGATTATTCAACCCATTATGAACCGGTTCCGCGAACCAACACCTTTCGGCACACCGATGAAAAAGACTACCACCTGAAAGTTGAAGAATGGTTTGAACTTTAGGTTCAGGAACCGGGTGATTTGCGACAGCAGGTTTTCCTTTCACATTGCCGCTGAGCTTTAGTCAACGGATAATCAAGGAAGAACAGACCGGAGGCTTCAGCCGCATAACCTGATGTGGCTATAGCCAAGCCTCCAGATGTGATCTCCTGTTCGTTGGATAAATCCAAAGGCAATAGCCAATTCCCAAGGCAATTTCGGTCTCAGTTTAAATTACTGACTAATTCTCCGTAACTGCGCATCCACTCCTTCGCCATAAGCATCCTCAGAATTGGCATACTGAATGAAAAACTGCTGTAATTCCTCCGTCTTTGCCGTGATCAGGATGTGGTTGCCGTTATTCTCATGTCGGATAGCTGCCGGGTTCTCTTTGAGCATTTCCTCCAGCCAATCGGGAGCGAACCACCTGATTTCAGCGCCATCTTCTTCCAACTCCAATCGGGCAAACGTATGCATGGGCAGCACATGCAAATCGAACATCGTAAAGTTGTCCTCATCAAAATATTCTTCCAGATAAAAATCAAGAAAGTAAGTGCCATCCAACCGAATGACGTGGACCAAAAACTGGTGCGCATGAAAGTCCGGGCTGTCCTTTTCCTTCATCTGTAAAATAAAAGCGGTGCTGTCGCGATTATCGGGCAAGTGTTCACCGCGGTCGTTAAAATCAAATTTCCAGATCGTTGAATCGGAATCGATCCACTCGCCAACCAGCAAATCATTGGCAAACAAATCGTCATTGGTGTACAAGGGGTAGAAAGAATAAACAAAGCAGCCATAAAAGAACACAAAAAACAGGGCCGTGAAAAACAGTGATTTACGTTTCATAATGGGTTGTTTTTTACCGAAATATACGATAAAGTCGGCAGATTGTTGGAAGTTGGATGCTTGAGCCTTGATGATGGATGCTCGATATAATGGATAGCTGGATAGTTGACACAGTCGCCTAATCCTGCGGGCTACTTGTTTTGCTCTGCTTCAACATAAGGAATTGTAAACCGGAAAGTAGCTCCCTGTCCGGGTTCGCTTTCCGCCCAAATCAGTCCATTATTTTTTTCAACAAACTCGCGGCAAATAACCAGGCCAAGTCCGCTGCCGGTTTCTCCTGCCGTTCCGGACGATGTGGTGTTCTCTTCATAATTGAAAAATTTGTGCTGTTTTTCGGCATCAATTCCAACACCCTGGTCAATCACCGAAATTTGGACGCTGTGCCCAATCCTTTTGCCTTCAATCCGAATGACGGTATCGGGGTAGGAAAACTTGATGGAATTGAAAACCAGGTTGCGAATCACCGTTGCAATCATGTCTTTATCAGCAAACACCTTCAGCTCCTGGTCAATGTCCACCTCAATCCGCTGTGATTTAGCGACCAAATTTGCATTGGCCAGACTAATGACATTGTCAACAATTCGTTTTAAGTTGAAGAATGTTTTGTACACTTTGATCCGGTTGGTTTGCGAACGTGTCCAGAATAGTAGGTTTTCAAGCAGGGCAAACCCTTGCTCTGTAGCATCATTCAGGTCGGTAATAATCTGGCTCAGCTCTTCTTTGCTAAACGAGTCAAATTCGGTTCGCAGCAAGCTGGTGTAACTGACCAGCGCATTGAACGGATTTTTTAAATCATGCGCAATAATGGAGAAAAAGCGATCTTTGGCAATATTCAGTTTTTTCAATTCCTGCGTTTTTTCCTGCAACTCACGGGCCAACTGCTTTTCTTTGCGCAGCAACACAAACAAAACCAGCAAAAAAACAATCACCAAAAAGATAATCACGTACAAGTAAACTTGCATGTTTTTTGTGCTGCTCAGCAACTCCTTCTGTAACCTGTTTTCCTGCTGTAATTCCAATATTTCACGTTGTTTTTTTTCTGCCCGGTACTGCGCTTCAAGCTTACGGATCATTTGATCTTGCCGCTCCGTGCTCAAACTATCATATACCTCATTGTACTTATCGTAGTATTCAAAAGCGTTTTTATAGTCCCCAATTTCTTCATAATAAAAAGAGAGATTCCCGAAAACATCACCCTGAAAAGCATACAGGTTCAGGTTGGTTGCGATTTTCAAGGCTTCGGTAAAACACTTCAGGGCTAGCGGATATTGCTTTTGGTCGAGGTAAACCAGGCCAATGTTGTTTTTTGCGAAAGCCACTCCGCTTAAATCGCCGACTTGGTCGTATAAATCGAGCGCCTGATTGTAGCGGTTCAAACTTTCTTCGTAATCTCCCAGATCATATGCCAAAGTCCCTTGGTTATTTAACGCATGAACCATCGACAAGCTGTCGTTCAATTTTTCAGCCAATTGATACGCGTTGTCATAGTTTGCTCTGGCCAAATCATACTGCTTCAGGTTTTGATAAGCAATTCCCAGGTTGAGGTACGAACCGATCAGCCCTTGTTCGTTGCTGCTCAAGCTATCGAGCCGATACGATTCCCTGTAAAACTCCAGAGCACGATTGTAATCTTCCAGTTCATCGAAAATCATGCCCAGGTTATTGCAGATCTTGGACTGTTGCCTGACGTTGGGATTCTTATCCAATAAGTTTAACCCCTTATAAAAATAATCGGTGGCGCTTTCAAAATCTCCAACGTTGTAGCTGGCTAGCCCCATGTAGTTATATAGATTCACCTCCAGAGAATCTTCTCCCTGGTTGATAGCACTATCTAAAGCTTCCTGCAAACAGGAAAATACGAAATCATGGTAGCGAATGGAATCCAGGTATTGGTCCGCAAAGTTGATCAGCAAACTGAGCCTGTTGTTTTTATTTTTGTCAAGCACTGATTTTAAGGAATCAGTTTTGACCGCCTGACTATGAACAGGGGCAAAAACAAACAAAAACAAACAAAACGAAATTACTTTTTTACTCTTCATGAACAGCCAGTTATCCTGATTGGAACGCAAATATAAAACAAAACAAGCAAGAATCTGCGAAATTGTTACATGAAGCTTGTGAAGGTAAAAAATATGTTATTTGGAAATTGTTTGATCACTTCTGAAGCTTTTCTTTAACAGGCTAAAACGCTTTGAAAAATAACAGATAATCCGTAAATCTGTTGGCAAATAAACACCTTAATTTTAAGAGAATATGGAAACTCAATCAGCTCAATTTTTCATTGATCGTGAGGCACGATTCGGAGCACACAACTATCACCCGCTGCCGGTCGTTTTGGAACGCGGCGAAGGCATTTATGTGTGGGATGTGGAGGGAAACCGCTACATGGATTTTCTGGCTGCTTACTCAGCCGTAAACCAGGGGCACTGTCACCCCAAAATTGTTGATGCCCTGACAAAGCAGGCGCAGACCCTGGCCTTGACTTCACGCGCCTTTTACAACAATGTGCTGGGCGACTGGGAAGAGTATATGTGCAAACTACTTGGCTACGATAAAATGTTGCCCATGAACTCGGGTGCCGAAGCCGACGAAACAGCACTAAAACTGACACGCAAGTGGGCATACAAAGTCAAAGGGATTCCGCGCAACGAAGCCAAAATTGTGGTTTGCAACGGCAATTTCCACGGACGCACGATCACCATCGTATCCATGTCGTCGGATCCGGATGCCTACAACGATTATGGTCCTTACACGCCGGGATTTGTCAACATTCCGTATAATGATCTGGAGGCTTTGGACCAGGCCTTGCAAGATCCGAATGTAGCCGGATTTCTTGTGGAGCCAATCCAGGCCGAGGCTGGCGTTTATGTGCCCGAAGATGGTTTTCTGAAAAAAGCTTCGGAACTCTGCAAAAAGTACCGTGTTTTGTTTGTTGCCGACGAAGTTCAAACCGGACTGGCACGCACCGGCAAAATGCTGGCATGCGACCACGAAGGCGTGCGACCCGACATCCTGATTTTGGGAAAAGCCATTTCCGGCGGCATGTTTCCGGTATCGTGTGTGTTGGCTGATGATGAAATCATGATGACCATTAAGCCTGGTGAGCACGGCTCAACTTATGGGGGAAATCCGATTGCCGGCAAAGTGGCTATGGCGGCCATGAATGTGATTGTGGATGAAAAGCTGGCTGAAAATGCGGAGGAAATGGGCAAACTGTTTCGGAGTGAAATGGAAGGAATTGACTCGGAAATGATTGAAATCGTTCGCGGAAAAGGCTTGCTAAATGCGATTGCCATTAAACCAATGAAGGGAAAAACAGCCTGGGACGTTTGCCTGGCGATGAGGGAAAATGGCATTCTGGCCAAACCCACGCATGAGCATATCATCCGGTTTACGCCACCGCTCATCATCAACGAGGCACAAATGATGGAAGCCATTGGGCGGATTAAGAAAACCTTTGACGAGTTTGGGGTTTAGCATGAAAAAAATGGAGCCAAACATCTTTGTGTTTGGCTCCATCAACAGAGCTAAGGTCACTGACCTGTGTATTATTTACAAGAACGCTTTGATCATATCGGGATAAAAGTTCAAAACCCGGGCATTCGTCCTTTGCCGGACTTAACGTCGATCAAAACGAATTATCGCTTCGCTTTCTTCTCCCGCTTTTCAGCTTTTCGTTCTTTCGGTGTTTTGAGAGGTTCCTTTTTTTCGCTTTTCTTTGTGTCGTGTGATTTTGCCATAACTTTCCTTTTTAAAAGGTTAATTTTAGAAATTCAGAATGAATAAATTCAATCATTCCAACCTTTGTAAAATTACATTTTTATTCGAGCACAAGGAAGAGGTAGCACTAATTATTTCGATTGAAAAAAATCGCTGCTGAAATACTGGTTTTCAGCGCCTGAAGAATTTAATTTTAAGGCTGCATTCGTTGTCTGCCATCAACTCGGGCAACCGCTTTTCCCTGGTTGAGGCTTGTTTGGCGCTCATCACCTCGCTCAAAATCCTATTTTAGGAACGACCATTACCTTAGAACGCTTACGAAAACGAGCCTATGAAGCGTTGCTTACATATTACGAGAAATTCGACTACCAACAGTACCTTTGGGTTCGTTGGCAGGTAATTTGTTCAAATGTGCTTAATTTGATTTTTTACTTTGAGCAAGGAACGCTCGTAATATATTTAGCAGAAATAATTGACCTTTTTTATTTGTGGAAAAATCAAGATCTAAAACCCGTAAATTGATAGTTAAAGAATATTACTTAAATCTTGGCTTCCAATAATTGCCATAATTTCTACAGTCGAATTTTCAATCCTATAATAAATACTATCTGATCCACAAGCACATCGTCTGTATCCAGATTTTACATAATTAATGCTTTCAAAAGCATACGGTTGTTGTGATATAATATCAAAATATTTGAAGAAAGAATCAAAGTATTTATCAGCTTGATCGATCCCAAACATTTCAACTCCAAATTGATAGATCCTAATCAAGTCTTCTTTGGCTTCATTACTTAATCTATAATCAGCCATTAATTTGTTTTTTTTGCCAGATGTCTAATTTCTTCTTTTGAGTCTTTAGTAAACCCACTTTTTTCAGCTTGTTCTAATTTAGCTTTAATCCAATCAATTTGAGCTTGAGCTTTTCTAGCTTGTCGAATCAAATCGTTAATAAGCTCACTTTTGCTTGAATATTCTTGACTGTCAACTTGAGCTTTTAACCACTCGTCGTTAGGATTTGTAAATGAAATACTTTGTCTTGCCATAAATTCCAATATTTTGAGATGTAAATATACACCAAAAATGAATCAATTACAATTTGTGGGTATTGTGTGTGCCCAGCATGAGCATGTGCACATACTGCTGAAAGCTCTGAAAAAATGTTGAAACGTAAGTTCCATCGAATACCATTGAAAATAAACAATGAACAATACATTATTTATTAAAATACCTATGTATTAATGTAAGCAATTCTGCTTTGTTAATCGGTTTTGAAATATAATCATTACAACCTGCTGCTATTGACTTTTCTCTGTCACCAGATTGGGCAAAGGCAGTTTGAGCAATGATAACTACTTCATTATTAAATTCCCGTATCTGTCGGGTGGCTTCATAACCGTTCATTACAGGCATTTGTATATCCATCAATATTAAATCAGTGTCTGGATTATTGCGACAAATTTCAACCGCATCAAAACCGTTTTTAGCTTTCAAAATTTCTTTGCTGAATTTTCTGACTTGGATTGACATTAGGGTTTCCGATGGTTTATCGTCTTCGGCAATTAGTATTTTTAGATTTTGAATAATATTTTTTGTTTCATCTTCTGTTACAACTTCAACATTTACACTTTTATCTTCTGATTCAATACCATATGGAATGGCAAAGTAGAATGTTGAGCCTTTTCCTACTTCACTTTCTAACCACATTCTGCCTCCTAATAATTCCACATAAGCTTTTGAAATCGCCAACCCCAGTCCAGCCCCTTGCATCGCCCGAACATCTGAAATATCAGCCTGAATAAAGCGCTCAAAAACAGCCTCTTGCCTGTTTTTTGGAATACCTATTCCTGTATCTTTTACAAAAAACTCTAATATATCTCCCTTTTTGTCACACCCAAATTCAATTAAACCTTTGTTCGTATTTTTTATCGCATTTTTAACTAAATTAGTTAGAATAGCATAGATTTTTTCGCGGTCAGTATTAATGATGGCATCTTCCATCGGTAATTTTTTCTTTAATAATAGCTGTAATTTTTTGCTTTCAATCTCAGGTTTGAAGAAGGTCTGGACATATTCCATTTGTTCATTTATATTCGACTCCTTCCTGTTAATTTCCATTAGCCCCGATTCTATTTTCGAAATATCAACAATGTTATTGATGATATTGAGCATACGTAAGCCGCTATTCTCGATGATTTCAATATATTCCTGTTGTTTATCGCCATTCAAATCAGGCTCTTTCAATAATTCGGCAAAACCAAGAATACCATTCATCGGCGTCCTTATTTCATGACTCATATTGGCTAGAAATGCAGATTTTAACCGGTCACTTTTTTCTGCTTTTTCCATGGCTTTAACTAATGCCTGTATATTATGATATCTCTCAGTAACATCATGAGCAATTCCTGCTCGTTTGATAATCTTTCCGGAATCGTCAAGTATTGGAAATGTTCTTGAGTTTATCCAACGTATATTATTATCTGGTTGTATTATCCGATATTCATAGCTGAACATTCCTTTATTCTTAAATTCTTTTGATTGAATGATTTCCTTTACAATAGGCTGATCGTCGGGATGTATTTTTTCTGTAAATATTTCAGCGTTTTTATATATTTTCTGAACAGGAATGCCCCAGATTTTTTCAAAGGTGGGACTTACATAGATCATTTCGCTGTCAGATCTCAACCAAAATACTTCGTCAACATTTTCAGTAATTTCTCTGAATTTATTCTCAAATTCTTCAGCTATATCTTTGGCCAAGCTTAACTCTGCTGCCCGTTTTTCTTTCTCCTCGTTTTGAAAAAGAAGCTCTTTATTGGCGATGATTAATTCAGCCGCTCGTTTTTCCTTTTCCCTGTTTTGCCGGGCAAGTTCTTTGTTTGCGATAATTAACTCTGCTGCACGTTTTTCTTTCTCCTGGTTTTGAAAAAGAAGCTCTTTATTGGCGATAATTAATTCAGCCGCGCGTTTTTCTTTCAATTCGTTTTGAAAGACAAGTTCTTTGTTGGCAATGATTAATTCAGCCGCACGTTTTTCTTTTTCTTTATTTTGAAAAACAAGTTCAATATTAGCGATAACTAACTCTGCTGCACGTTTCGCTTTCACTTTGCTTTGAAACTTAAGCTCCAAATCAGCAATGATTAATTCGGCTGCCCGTTTTTCTTTTTCATCGTTTTGAAATTGAAGCTCTATGTTGGCAATAATTAATTCGGCTGCACTTTTTTCTTTTTGGTTTTTCAAAGAATTATTCTCATGAAGTAATAGCTGCAACTCGTTTATGAGTTCTTCCTTGGTTTTGTCGATGTCCATAGCAAAGTTTTTTTTATTGATGTAATGTCGGTACTGCTGTCCTTCGCATTGGCGATAACGATTGAGCAAGCGGTCAAATGTGTTGTTATTTTTTCTATATCGAATTCAAACCTACACAAAAGATACCAAATCGGCAGAAATTGTGCAGGATATTATGTTGTGATGTATTCCATAAGTCCTCTAATGGATTAACAATCTTTCCAATTTTGTTGATCGAAACATGCGTATCGATCTCCGTGGTTTTATCTATTGGTTCATTTTTTTCGTCCCTCAATTTACAAAACTTGACAAAACGAACGTATCGGTTAATTTAATTTATCTTCATTCTAAACAAGGGTTATTTAACAGGGCAAGGGGGTACTTGCGAAGTACCCCTCCCCACTTCAAAACCGAACTCGCGGAGTTCGAAACAGAACTAAAGCTGTTCAAATAGGAACTCATTCAGTTCGCAGGTGATTGAGTTCGGCAAAAAGGTGAGCTAAAGCGGTTCCAAGTAGAATTAAAGCGGTGTTGAACCGAGTAAATTCTGCTTGGAACTGAATGAATTCTATCCTGTGTAGCATGAAAGCATAGGATACATGCGAAGGTTTACCCGGAAACGGGCCTGCCGGGGCTTATTTTAACACAGACCTGAGCATACCGGGGCAAACCAAATGCAAAACAGCAACTTATTTATAGGTTGCTCTTTTTATTATTGAACAATGATTGATTTGCTTACTCACCGTTGCTTCCGGGACCATTGTTGGCAAAGCGGCCTTTCAGGTCTTCGTGGATGGCTTTCGATCCGGGCACGCTCAGTTTCGCCGCCTGTTTCCCCGCTGCTGGCTGATTTTTATCATTGCTTCGTTTTGACCCACCCTGTCGCGGCAAGCCACGACTTCCCTCCCTTTTCAAGCTACCCTTTATACACAACTTTATGCGCTTTGATCCTCCCTTGATCTGGACTTTTTTCATAGAACCAGAAGATAGAACCCAACGGAAAAGTTTCTATCCTTAAGTCCCCCCACTTCACCTTAAGGTGAAAGCAGCGCAGGCCGTCAAAAGCCGGTCCCGGTAGAATCGGGATCGCCCGGGCCGGCGTCGGCGGGAAGGATTTTTTGCGGGTATCCGGGGTGGTGCGCCGGAAAGAAAAAATCTTGACGCGGGGAGAAGGATCACTTTGACTTCCCGAGCACTCGGGATTGCATCCTTTTTATCAATGAAAAAGGATGTGCCCGTCCGGCATAAGGACAAAGAAGCATTGAGGATAAACAAACGTTTTGCTGTGCGGCGCATGCTGGCTGAGAGCATTCAGAAACCGAGTGATTGCGCCTTGTTTGAGTTCGCGCATTTCAACCCCGGGTTCCGTTTCACTACACCCGGGGCTATTGTTGTTTAACCCCGTTGGGGTAATCGGTTTCTCTCAGAGACGCCTATGATTTTTATAGTTCTTTTGACCCCATCATATTTGTGTATAAAGCATAGCTTTTCAAGGGAGGGTCAGGGAGGGTCAGGCATTTGAATAAAGGGATAAAGCATGAGCGACGAAAATTATCCATCTCCTTGTCCAGCTACAAGCATCCCAACCAGATGCAACTTCCTGGCAGATTACGAAACAAGTTCGGAAGGACGCTTCGACTGCTGGGAGCCGGGTGGCCTGCGAGATAACAGCGACCTGTCAAGGTCGCCAGCTTCCGACCAATCGGAACAGGCTTTGACAGCGTCAACAAAAGGAAATCAACTTGATTCGTGCATTGGTGGCTAACATTCGCTTAGCCGCCAGGCCATGAGCCTTCGATCCTTCTTCTCTGTGTCCGCTGTGGTTTGAAAAAAGGAATCCGCGGTTCGGAAACCGCGATACCCCATGCGCCAAACGCAAGCGGTTTGGTTTCATCAACAACAGAAGGGCTTATGGCTCAACAGTGTTCTTTCGTTCTTTTTGCTTGAATTTTGAATAATGAATAGCCGGGTCGAAGCGGAGGATCGTTACACAGAAACGGCTACCCTGGCCGATCTGGCTTTTCACCTGGATGGTTCCCTGCAAGGCGGCGGCAAATTCCTTACAAACAGCCAGCCCCAGCCCCGAGCTTTTTTCACCTGCTGTTCCCGCAGTGCCTTTGTCGCGGCCAACCTGGAATAAGATGGCCAGTCGCTCCGGCTCAATACCAACGCCGGAATCCTGAACGCAGAGCTCAACCAGCTTATCTTTTAGACGGTAGGTCACGTTGATTACGCCGGCTTGCGGGGTAAACTTAATGGCGTTGTTGATCAGGTTCCGGCAAATGGTTTTCAGCATGTTCCGGTCGGCCCAAACCGTCAGGTCGTCCAAATCCGCATGGCTTAGGCGAATGGCCTTGGATTCGGCTATGGGGTGGTAGAGTTCGTAGCAGTCTTCCACAATTTCCTTCAAGCTAACGGGCTCAAAAAACGGCTTTAGATCTTCCGACTGGCTTTTGGCCCAGCTTAGCAGGTTGTCGGTCAGTTCCAGCACCTGATCGTTCTTCTGCTCCATCATCAAGGCTGCTTTCTCCAGCTCGTCGTAGCGTTTGTCTTCCATGTAAAAGCCAATCAGCTTGGCCACATTGGAAATAGAAACCAGCGGACTGCGCAGGTCGTGAGCGATAATACCAAATAGCTTGTTTTGGGTGTCGATCGATTGCTGCAATTTTTTATTTTGAGCCGATATCTTATTGCGCTGGCTTAATATGCGCTTGCTTTGCAGTTGCAGCAGCTTGTTTACCTTTTGGTGGTAGTAGTAGAAGTAAATGAAGATGCCGAGGATTCCGCACACCAGGATGATAAAAATGATCAGGAAGTTGCGCTGGGTACGCTGAAGATACAGTTGATCTTCCTTGAGCAGGTTTTCCTGTTCGAGCAGGGTGATTTGGTTGTTCTTTTTTTCGGTTTCGTACTGTTTTTCAAGCTCCAGAATTTTTTCGGCCGTGTCGGTTTGGTAAAGGGTGTCATTCAATTGCCGATAAAGATCCATATAGGTCAGCGCCTGATCCATATCTTCAATGGTTTTGTTTTCGTAACCACGACCCCAGTAGTTGAGATACAAATTTTTGTAATTCCCCAAAATGGATTTTTTGTGGTCAATTGTTTTCGCAATTTCCAGGGCTTTAAAAAAATACGCTTCGGCTTTTGTATAATTGTCCTGGTCCATTTGGATGGTGCCCAAAACCCGGTAACAACGTTCAATACTAACCTGGTCTCCGATTTTAAGGTTGGCCTCCAGCGACCGTTGAATATGTTCTTCCGCTTCCGGGTAGCGTTTTTGCCGGTAATACAAGGCGCCCAGGTTGTAGGTAATTAGGGCCAGGTTGGCGGGATGGTCGATTTGCTGAATTTCGTGGTAGGCTTTGTTGAAGAGCGCTTCCGTTTTTTCATATTCGCGTTGCACCGCATAAACATTCCCCTTGTTCATGAATAAATTGAAACGCTGGACTGGACTCAGTTGGTACAGGTAGTTTTCTTCCAGGTAACCGAAATAGTCTAACGCGTTGTTATAATCTTTCATTTTTCGGTGCGTAATGCCCAGACTATTGAAAATAGAAAAGCGTAAATCCATGGAATCGGTATCCTGCAACAAGCGTTGGGCTTGGATTAAGTGATTGATAGCCGGCTCAAAATCGAAGTCTTCCCGGAGATTGAAGGCAAGTTCAATCCTCGCTTTGATTTCAGTCAACCGGTTTTGGTGTTCTGTCGCTTGGTCTAAAACCTGGTTCAGGATCAGGTAGGCGGTATCTTTTTGTCCTAATTGATAGCAAATATTGCCCTGTTTCAGCCGGGTTTCCCAAATGGCTTCCTGATCGTTCACGGCTAAAACTTGCTGGTAAATCTCGTTGCTTAGCACCAACGCGCTATCGAGGTTGCGGTTCCTCAGTTGCTCAAGGGTTTCGAGTCGTTTTTTGATCTCCGGGCTATCAGCCAGACCATCATGCTGAGCTTGACAGACTGATCCGGTCAAGCCCACAAACAGCGTCAAAAAAAGAAAGTATCGGTTTGGCATGATCACCATGAATTAGGGAGAAATGCTTTAGCGTGGTGAATTTACAAAAAAGCTTGCTATTTATGGGGTGAATTCAAAAAAGGTATCCTGCTTTGATTAACGGATACCTTTTTTATAAATAAGTTGAAATTATCGATCTCCATCTCCAAAATCGATGTCTGAGTCTTCATCCTGAGGTGGTCCCATTTCGTCATCTTCCATTTTTTGCCGGGCAATGCATTTAATGGTTTTGTAGGCTTCGCCCTTTTCGAGGGGGATGCGCACCACGGAGGAAAAAATGGGTGTGTCGGGCCCATTAACCAGTTGCGTT
>JAGXIR010000083.1 GCA_024635605.1 Sunxiuqinia sp. | reverse complement strand
TCCCTTCGTAAAGAATTATCCTTTCCCGGAAATCAGTCAAAGAATCTTCACGAGCTTGATTGTTAGCTTTTATATCTCGGTATGCTTCAGAGGAAAGCGATACATAAAATGAGTTCGTGTCACTACATTTTATGGTTTTGAGGTATAATTTTAGGAGGTACCGGCATTTCGATTGCTTTCAGTAGCTTGATTGCATTAGGCGGGCTATCACTTCTGATCTATCATGTTTTTTTTAATTTGTGCAGGGACGGCCATTACCTGATTCGATTCCTCCAGTTCAGTAAAATTACCCATTGTACAGAACACCTCAGTGTCATAAGTTTGTTTCATCGCATTGTAGTTTTAAAACGATCGCAATACAAAGGGAACACATAAATAATTTCATCATCTCAAATAAACAACTAAAAAGAAATTTCATGAAAAGAACGATTCACAACCTAAAAAAAGGCATCATCTTCACGCTATCTCTGATGGTCCTCGGACTTATGAACCAAAGCTGTAAAGACGATGATATTGAACTACCCGATGCCGAAACACTAAAAGACCTCGTCATAGAATATCCATGCAAAGAAGTTTGCCTGGTAGCTGGTCAGCATATGCAAGTAGGCTCCGTCATTGTATCACAAGATGGAGACGACATTCTTGTGACATACAACATCACCGAATCAGGAGTATATTTACTTGAAACTCATCTCGACATTTTTGCTAATCTGGAACAGTTCGATGCAGCTGAAAAACTAGGTGATGAAGGCCCCATTCCAGGGAGATTTGAATTTAAGAAAAGCTGGAAAGCATCTGATATGACAACCAGCTACACTGTTGCAATCCCCAAGGAATATTTTGATGGAATAGCACCCGGTGCCGACTGCTTCTACATAGCCTCTCACGCAGCTCTTTCGAATGGCGAAACAGCCTGGGGTGGCTTCTGTGCCGAAACAGATCAAGGTGTTTCTCTGAGTGAAGCGATGCAATTCCCTGGTGAAAATTGGAGTGTCTATTTTGAATTCTGCCTCGATGAATGTCTAACTATGGTTGACTACACTTATGCCTGGGAAGACTTAATGAAAAACGGCGCAGACGGCAACGATGGTGACTACAACGACTTGGTGATCAAATCAGATGTCATCCGCTCTCAAGACATGTTGGTGATTTCGATTTACGCAGCTGCAAGAGGAGCAAACTACGACCACGCCTTCAAGATCAAACTTCCTAAATCAGGAATCATTGATGGCTTAACCGGAGGTATCAACGGTGCTGCAAACATTGAAGAAGATGGAGACAGCTACATCATTACAGTATTTGCAAGTACCAAAGCTGTACTTCCAGCAGAAAACGAGGCACCACACCCATTTGCTGCCAACACATTAAAAACAGATACCGATTGCGAGCCTCACGCCAACGCCATCATCACCATACTGACAGACGAAAACTTCAGCTTTGATCCTGATTTCCCATACGAACCTTTCATCACCGTACACCCGGGAATGGCAAACGCCTACGACCTCAACATCTGGGAATTGCAGGCCGATCCAAACAATGGGTCAACCTGGATTGATGCCAATGGCAAAGAACATCCGAATGGCATCATCATCCCCTACAGCTGGCAATGGCCATATGAAAAAACGTACATCGGCGAAGCTTACGGAAATTTCACCAGCATTACTGACGGATGGAACGCTAACTGGGCGAACAACCTCACTGACGCAAATAAAGTGTTTGACCTAATATGTGAATAATAACCAACCATAAATATTTTTGAACAATTCCCGATTTGATTATTCGACAAAACCAGACAGGCAACCCAAAGCGGTTGCCTGTTTGCATTTTACGACTTTTTAAAGCCTTGCAAAAAACTATCGCTTTCCAATAATTTTTCTGACAATAGATCTGAGCCTGCTATCGAAACGTTTCGCTGCCAGGTACCGGCCAATTCGGATGTTCAATTGTTCATCAACCTTTTTTATTCGCGAAAGATAAACTTTGTCAGCCGGCAGATGGATCATAAAATTGGATGAAAACGCCTTCCAGCGATTTTGAACATGCAAAGTTGGCTGGCTCCAAAAACGGCTAATTCCTCCGAAAAAACCCACATCACAAATGTAGATTCCTTTCCGCAAAAGGCTTTCAACAGCTACCGACACAAGCACTTCATCCCCTTGATGATGGAAGGATTTATAATTGGTGAAGTAAATATCCTGTCGCTTTTTGATCTCGTCAGACAGCTGCCCGTAAAATTCGCGATCGCCACCTATAAATTCACCTCCGGCCCAGATACCCAGAGAAGTTTCGCCGGACATCAGAATCTCCTTGTCCCGGATCAATCGTTCCCTGCCATAAGCCGGATACCGCTGGCTGGTTACATTATAATAGACTGGAATATTGTTCTCAATACAGTTCAATAAATTTTGTGGAATCGGATTCAGACATAACACATCGTTGTCAATTAAAATCGCATATTCCCCTTTGTCTTCCCTCGATTTGAAATAATCTATTACATCAATTTTGTAATGCGCAGAATAAAATTCAATATCTCTGGGAATCTTTAAACGAAACGGAATTTCAACAACAGACAGGCTGGTGGAATAACGTTCAATGTAGTCTTTCTGATTGGTCAGGACAATCAATTCTTTGGAAGTAAAAAAAGCCAATGATTTAGCCAGAACCTCACAGCAACGGATATACGTTTTGATTTGCTTCTCAAAATCACCTTTGATACCATTGACTGAAACCGATTTGCTCTCTGTGTCAATATAGAGTAATGTGTAAAACCGGAAATTTTTCATCAATTTATTTTAATCAGTTTGTTCGAAGTACTTAAAACCGAAAGCTCAATTCTCATCGGCCAAACGCTCGTCAATCGTGCGCTGCAATATTTCAATCAGTCGATTTTCAAACTTCTCCTGTGTAAATTCATTTTCATATTTTTGGTAACCAGCTTCCCCCATTCGTTTGCGCAGCTTTTCATCCTTAAGCAACAGCTCCATTTTATCGGCCAAGGCAGCTACATCCCGCTGGCGTACCAGAAATCCAGTAACACCATCTTCTACAATATCGGGAATACCGCCCTCAAATGTTGACACCACCGGCAAACGATATTGCATCGCTTCAGTATTCACCAAGCCAAATGTTTCAGCATTGTAATAGGTTGGAAAAACAAACATATCGGCACTCCTGAAAACCACATCTTTTTCCTCACCAAACTTACTGCCAACATAACGAACATGCTCCGCTAAATCGAGCAATCGAATCATCTCATTGAGCTGGGCTCCTGAAATATCGCCATCACCCCCTGCAATAGTGCACTGAAAACGACAATTCCGATTCTTCAATACAACACAAGCCTCCAACAGGACAATGACGCCCTTCGACTTAATTAAATTGGACAGAAACAGGATTCGCGGAATGGCATTCGCCCGGCCAGCAACTTGACCCGCAACCCGGGCAACCCCATTTGGGCAAACTTCAACCTGCTCCGGCGCTACATAAGCAGCAATATCTGAAAAAAGATGTTTGGACAGAATGATCACCTTGGCATCTTTAAAGGCAAAGTCAAATAAATTCCGAAAGAACGAGCTGTTCTCCTTTTGCGCAAAACCCTTGTTATGAAGATGATAAACCAAACGAACACGAAAAACTTTTAGAAGAACGATTAATATGAAATCCTTGAAGAATGCCGTTCCTGTTGTTGTCAAAGCAAAATAGCAAACGTCAGGCTTCTTTTGAAGCAATAGTTTGACCAGTTGAAACGAGATTTTCAGAGCCTTATACAATTTGGAAAGCGACAGATTCCCTGAATCGTTTACCTCACTTGACAATAACAAATTAATGTAGCGCCCATTGAAAGCTTCATTTATCTTGCTACTTTCTTTAATAGACAAACCGACAATGGCTGATCCATGGATGGCAGGAGGAAGGTGAAGAAGAAATAAAACGTCAGGCTTCATATCACAGGAAATTGAATTTCTCGGCCAAACGTGATGTCAATGAAAACTTTTCCCGGAACTCTTTGGCCAATACAGGATCCGGGAAAGGGTGCGGATCAAAATCAAATTCAGTCTTTAATTCCTCATCCAATTTGGTTGTAAAACGCTGGTTACTTGTCGTATGCGTCGCGTCATCTCCAAACCCGATACTTTTCAATTTTGATTTACTGGGAAAAACAGTCAGTAAATCCTTCTCGAATTGACAGTAGCCCAGCCGGATGGCCCAGGAATCCAATCGCCCATTCATCTGCTTCCATAGCATGTAGGGCATATCCATTCCTCCACGCATAAATTGAACTTGCCGAAGAAAGTCCCATTTGAACGAACGATAGCTTTTCATGTCCCAATCAACCAATTCCCAACGATCCTTCCAAATGCCCCACCCCCATGAGGCAGCCCGGTAGCCAAGGTAAAAATCGGATTCATGATTTTTCAGCGATGGCAAATCCATCGTGTATCCCGAAACACTCATAATCTGTGGATGATCTTGATAGTAATCAAGTGCATGATTGAGAAAATTCAGAAAGTTTGGCGTGGTAATTAAATCGTCTTCCAGAACAATCACTTTTCCATATTGATGAACCATTCGGGAAACGCCGGAGATAATTGAATTTGCCAAACCCCGGTTGGTTGGCGATTCTTCAATTGTAACAGATTTAAACCCGGAAATGGTCTTCAGGTAAGCTCTTACTGCTGTAACCTTCGGCTCTGCATCCGGAGTTTTTGCTCCATCGGAAAAAATAAAAAGCTCACTCTCGCAAGCCAGAAAATTTCTTTTTAAGGCTTCAACGGTTTGTTGAAGTTCTTCCAGTCGGTTATAAGTGAACAAGCAAATTGGAACGAGCATGTTTTTTTGGCTTCTTTTAATATCACAATTCGTACGTGCATCTATTTTGAATCCCCAATTTAAATAAAATAAAACAGGAAATCTTCCCATCGGCATGCAATCTAAGAAAAACTTCCTTTCTTAAAAGTAATGGATAATTTCACTCAGATACCTTCTTTCAACATTTACCTTATTTTTCCCGGAACAAATGAAAAAAGCCATGAGCATTCTGTGTCTGGTCATCACGCCCTTTGGCCTGAACCACATAATAATATACTCCCGGACTGGCATAGCGACCTCCAATCTTGCCATCCCAAGCCGATTCGCTTACCGAAGATTCAAATCCCTGGACATTGTTATTTTCCCACGAATGAATTTTCTTGCCCCAACGATTAAAAATCTGGATATGAATAGACTTGAGTGACTGATACTTGACAACAAATTCATCATTAGCGCCATCGCCATTTGGCGTAAACACGTTGGGCACCTCCACCAGCGAAGACTGTGCAATAATATAATCAGAAAGATAAAATGTATCGCGACAAGCAAAGTCATCTGAAAATTTAGTGGTGACAAGTTTCACCTCGTAAGTCCCTGAATTTTCATAAATAAACACGGGATTCTGATCAATCGCCGTTTGCAAAATGCTATCCTGCACAACTCC
>JAGXIR010000082.1 GCA_024635605.1 Sunxiuqinia sp. | reverse complement strand
TAATTTTGTTGGTTCCTTCCCCACTAAGAACCGTAACCCCCTCAGGAATTTGCCAAATATAATTGGCATCAACAACCGGCGCAACCTGGTAATCAACCTCCGCATTTTGCTCATTCAGGCTCGAACCCTGAATGACCGGCTGCGGCAGTTTGTTGTTGTAAACCCGTACGTAATCCACTTCCATAATGGCTTCGGTCAGGTTAGGATCAATGCCTTGCGCGCCACCCCAATTTCCTCCAATGGCAATATTCAACAAGAGGTGAAACCGTTTATCAAACGGCCATTCCTTGTAGGTTTTGTTTTGATTGTTGAAGGTGAAATACAATTGATCATCAAGGTACCATTTAATCGACTCAGGCGTCCACTCGATGGCGTAAACATGAAAATTGCTCATCGCATCAGGAACTTGAATGCTTTGCCCAACCTGGGTCCCAATGCTGTGGTTGTACGCTTCGGTGTGAACGGTTCCGTGCACCAAGCCCGGGTCGTAACCCACGTGCTCCATGATGTCTATTTCGCCACTCTTAGGCCAGTCTCCATATGCCCAGTCGGTGGGCAGCATCCAGATGGCCGGCCAGGTTCCTTTTCCTGAAGGAAGTTTGGCTTTCACTTCAATGCGGCCATACAACCAATCCCCTTTATCCTTGGTAATTAACCGGGCCGAAGTCCAGCTGTTGTTCACCTTGACTGCCTTGATATACAATCGTCCATTTTCAATCCATGAGTTGGTGCGGTTGTTGGTATAGGTTTGCAGCTCGTTGTTTCCCCAGCCGCCGCCACCCGTGTCGTAACCCCACTTTGACGCATCGGGTGCACCATTGGTCTCAAATTCATCAACCCAAACCAAACTTTCACAGTCAACCTGACCGTTTGAGGGAAAGCTCAAGCTTAAGGAAAGGATTATAAAAAAGCACAAGATCAATAGTCTATTCATTTTCGTCTCATTGTATTTTTAATTTTCAACGGCATTCGATGGAACTCATCATTAATTAACATGATTCGCCAGTTTAAGCGCCAAGCCTACCTCCGAATGAATATACGCTCGGTTGTAAGCGTGGTTCCCTTTCTATCCACCGCTTTCAGGATATACATTCCGGAGGGCAATTCACTAAGATCAATCGTTCTTGCAAACTCCAGTGAGCGCAGCGGCGTGCCCATTAAATTGAATACCTCTAATTTTGAAATTTTCATGTCCGTCTGCAAGTGAACGATTCCTTTTCCGGGATTGGGAAACGCCTTAAATTCCAACTTCTGGTCTGAAAAATTTTCCAACGCTGTGCTTACATCACCTATGCTCATCCAATTCAGGTTAAACCCATCAGTGAGTGCTTTAATCCGAAGAGTTTGTACTCCGGCATCAAGCTCCAAGGTGTTATTCACGGTCAACCAGGTTTGCCAGCCATTCGTATTTGGGATGCTCTGCGTCAACTTCACTTCTCCGTCAACCAGCACCTGCAAGCTTGAGTTCCTGGTTGAGGCCGCCCGCAAACGTATGTCGTAGCTACCAGCCTCTTCCACTTCTATTTTGTATTCGAGCCAGTCACCTGCGTCAATATAGCCCACATTGGCAAAGCCGGAATGATCCTCTGTTCGTTCAAGTAGAATTCCACTCATGCTGTTGTAGGCCTCCGCTTCGATGGTTGCCGGAACCGGAACAATGTGATTTTCGTCGTGTGTGGGCATTTGCTTATATACTTCTCCCAACTGCGTTAACGTTCCGTTAGCTCCCAAAAGGTCAATGTAAGGAAACGTCTCGATGCCACTCCCGCGACCAATGAACCAGGCATAGCGGAAAACATCGGGGTCATTCTCCAACAAGTCAACGGCACCAATCATAAAGCTGATTTGATCATTGACATTGTTGATATTTCCATTGTATTCCCATCCGGCAAATTCAGTCAGCCAAATGGGTTTTCCGTATTTCTTAAACTCCCCGATGTACCATTCCAATGCACTTACTGTATTCATGTAACTATGCACCGCAATATGGTCGACCTTGCAATCGGGACATGCGGCAAAAAAGTCATCGAGGTATTTAAAGGGATCCGTGTACACCGTTCCATTTTCAGAAACACATTCGCCACAAAAATTAACTGCGGGAGCAACAATTTGGAGGTTGAATTCCGAAGCTAAAGCTTCGAGTCGAGGCCACTGGGCAGCAACCTCCGAAGGCGTCATGTTGGCCTGTTCTAAAAAATTGGGCTCATTAAAGGCGAGCAAATATTTTGTTTCGGGATGCTCATTGAGGTAATCCCGCAGTTTACTTTCGTCGAAATTACCATTCCAGGTCATTGGCACGAATTCGAATCCGTAACCTCCAAAAACACCAGCCACCGAACTCTCAGGAATTTCGGACCAATTATACCACCAGGATACTTCGGGGGCAAGAACGGACAGATCCTGCGGAGAGTGATGCCCATAGGCCATACCCCGCTTGCCATTTTGTGCCGATGCAATCAAGCACGTAAAAACTCCAATCCAAAATAGGATAACATGCTTCATAGAAGCAATTTATTTTTTCTGATAAACCCTTACGTAATCCACCACCATTGAACGAGGGAAGATCTCCGTATTGATTCCTCGTGAACCGCCCCAAGTGCCCCCAACCGTCAGGTTGAGCAACAAGTGAAAACGTTTGTCATATGGCCATTCGTCGGGGCCTGTACCTTCATTTTTGAAGGTAAAAAAGTGCTCTCCATCAACAAAAACCTTGTACTGTTCGGGTTCCCATTCCAACTGGTACCGGTGAAACTCATCGTAACAGCTTGGAACTACGATCGTGTCTGAACGTTGGGTTCCAATTTTATGGTTATAGGTTTTGGTGTGCGATGAGGCCAGGATTGTGTCAGGCATGTAGCCTACGTTTTCCATGATGTCAATTTCGCCACTCGCCGGCCAGTTACCATATTCCCAATCGGTGGGCAACATCCAAATGGCTGGCCACAAACCTCGTCCTTCGGGTAACTTAGCACAAACTTCAATCTTCCCATAAAGCCAATCGCCTTTATCTTTGGTAATCAAGCGGGCCGATGTGTAATTCCGGTCTTTGTAGCTTTCCCGAAGGGCCGTAATAAACAGCTTGCCATCTTTCACTTCCGCATTGGCCAGCCGGCGGCTGGTATAATACTGCTCTTCCTTGTTTCCCCAGTGCCAGGCATTTCCTTCGGTGTCATAACTCCACCGGCTTGAGTCGGGCAATCCTTCATAGTCAAATTCGTCGGACCACACCAGTTGGTAATCTGAGTCTGTTTCCTCGACTTTATCTGATTTTTCATTCTGACAGGAAATGACAGGCAGGAAACCAAAAAAGATCAGCGCAGTCAATATGTTCATCCATTTCATCATGGTATTTTTTGCCTATTTAGTTGATCGAAAATTCGCTATGAAGACCTTCTGTGGAGTTGGTACCCACCCAAACATCAAAATCACCCGGCTCAATCACGTAATCGGATCCGTTAAAGAACTCCAGATCTTTGGCGCCCAAGGTCAGGCTCACTTTAATCGATTCACCTGGCTTCAGACTTACTTTTTCATAGCCTTTCAGTTGTTTTACCGGACGGGTCACGCTACCAAAACGATCGCGGATGTAGAGCTGAACGACCTCGGCAGCTTCACGTTTTCCAGTATTTTTAAGCGTTACTGATACCGAAATGGCACCATCTGCATTCATGGTGTTAGACGATAGTTCCAAATCGGAATATTCGAAAGTCGTGTATGTCAAGCCAAAGCCAAACGGGAACAACGGCTCAAAACCAGCATCCAGGTAATGCGACGTATTGCCCAGTGAATGCTGGGTTGCTTCGGCCGGTATTTTATTGATATCCGTCCATTGCTGATAATCAGCCGGACGACCGGTATTCTTGTGATTGTAGTAAATTGGTATTTGCCCAACTGTTTTGGGGAAGGTAACTGGCAACTTCCCGGAGGGAGCCGTTTTACCAAACAGCATGTCGGCCAGGGCTGGTCCGCCCATCGTTCCCGGATGCCAAGCGTATAGGACGGCATCGGCTTTTGCCAGCTCATTTTGAATCGTCAACTGGCGTCCGGCCATAATTACCAACACGACAGGCTTACCGGTTTCGGCCACTGCATCGAGCAGCTCCGACTGGGCGCCTTGCAGGTTCAGGTTGGTCAGACTGTGTGCTTCGCCCGACAGAATGGATTCTTCGCCCAAGAACAACAGCACCACATCCGATTTTTTGGCAGCCTCAACTGCTTCGGCAAAACCTTCGGTCGACTTGGTCCGGCTGATTTCCAAACCACGGGCAAAATTGACTTTGTTGGCTCCAAGCATGTCATTCAGGGCCGTTAATGGGGTAACGGTATTTTCCTTTTTTCCATCGAAAACCCAGGTTCCCATTTGGTCGTGCGGGGCATCGGCCAGCGGGCCGATCACAGCAACCGACGAAAGATCTTTTGACAGGGGCAGCAAGTCATTTTTATTTTGAAGCAGGACAAAACTTTCGCTGGCTGCTTCTTTGGCTATTTGTCGGTTTTTTTCAGAAAGGATGGATTTGGCTGCTGCCGACTCATCGGTATAGGGATTGTCGAACAAGCCCAAATTGAATTTCAGGCGTAAGATATTGCCAACATATTCGTCGATGGTGCCCAGATCAATGGCTCCTTCATCAAGCAAGGCCTGTACATTTTCAACATAGGAACTGCTGGCCATCTCCATATCAATTCCGGCTTTCAGCGCTTTCTTAGCCGCTTCTTTGCTGTTGGCCGCGTAGCCGTGGGCAATCATCTCAGTAATCGATGCCCAGTCGCTGACCACCATTCCCTTGTAGTTCCACTCTTTGCGCAGAATCTGTTTCAAGGTGAATTCGTTTCCACTGGCTGGTACGCCATTCAAGTCGTTAAAGGCCGACATAAAAGTCGCCACACCGGCATCAGCAGCAACATGAAAAGGTGGCAGGTAATCGTTGCGGAGTTGCACTTCCGGAATCAGGGTGGTATTGTAGTCACGTCCGCCTTCGGCAGCGCCGTAGCCCACATAATGTTTGGCACAGGCGGCAATGGTGTTGGGCGCACTCAGGTCGTCGCCCTGGAAACCTTTGATCATTGCTTTCGCCATGACCGAAGTCAGGTAAGTATCTTCGCCACTGCTTTCGGCAATGCGCCCCCAGCGTGGGTCACGCGAAATATCAATCATGGGCGCAAAGGTCCAGTGAATGCCTTCTGATGCCGCTTCTTCAGCAGCTACAGCCATGGCCTTTTCGGCCAGCTCAGCATTCCAGCCGGCGGTCAATCCAAGCGGAATCGGCATGATGGTCCGGTAGCCATGAATCACGTCGCGGCCAATAACCAGCGGAATACCCAGACGGCTTTCTTCGACCGCTACTTTTTGCAATTCGTTGACTTCGCGGGCACCAACCAAGTTCAAAATCGAACCCACTTTCCCATCCTTAATGGCTTGCTTTGCATTTTCCGGCCCGCCTAGTTGCCCGGGGTCAAACTGCGACATTTGTCCCAATTTTTCCTGAAGGGTCATTTTGGAAATCAGTTCTTCAATCTTTCGCTCGGTCGGTTCATTCTTCTCTGAAGAAACGCTTGCCTGGGCTCCGGCAAACAGGAGCATTCCAACTAAAAATAGGATGGTTGTTCTCATCGATTTTGTGTGTAAGAACCTAGCCTGCCCAGATTGGACAAGATAAGCTTTCATTCAAAATAAAATATAATCAACTGATTTTAATCGACTTCAGTCTCACGGCGAGCACATCAGCCGCATTGGC